>JAJZAC010000074.1 GCA_021799615.1 Actinomycetes bacterium | reverse complement strand
GCGGGATCTTCGCGTTCGACGCCCCCTTCCACGGGTCGATGGGCGGCACCCACCTGAACGCCCCGGTGGTCGGCATGGCGGCCGACCCGGCGACGGGGGGCTACTGGCTGGTGGGCGCAGACGGCGGGATCTTCACCTTCGGCGGCGGCGAGTTCTTCGGATCGATGGGTGACGCACCGCTGAACGCCCCCATCACCGCCATGGCCGCAGTGCCGGGTGGCGGTGGGTACTGGCAGGTGGCATCGGACGGGGGCATCTTCTCCTTCTGACGGCCAGACGTCGCCGGGCGCCTCCGCACGGCGAAGGTCGCCGCCCCCACCTGCGCGCCAGCCGTGCGAGTGGGGGCGGCGGCGCGTCCGGCATCCGTCAGCCGGCACCTCCGACGACCGGTGCGGCCAGCCGGATCCCTCCCGTCGACCCGGCGAAGCGGGCGTCACCGAAGGAGAACACCCCGCCGTCGGCGGCCACCAGCCAGTAGCCCTGGCCGTCGGGGGTGGGGGCCATGCCCACGATGGGGGCGTTCAGGTGCAGCGCCCCCGTCGACCCGGCGAAGCGGGCGTCACCGAAGGAGAACACCCCGCCGTCGGCGGCCGCCAGCCAGTAGCCCTGGGGGAGGGTGGTGCCCAACTGACGGGCCAGGAAGGCGGCGGTGGCCGGGAGCTCGGCGTCGGTGTAGGCGAAGGCGTGGGCGCACAGGGTGTTGGCGTCGAGCGTGGCCGGCACCCCTCCGAGACCGGCCCGGTCGACGACCTCCTCACCCTCGAGAAGGGGGACGGCCTCGCAGTTCCCGTTCCCGGTGAAGTCACTGGAGCCGGCGGCCAGGACCGCCGGCTCCGTGCCCGGGCCGGCCGGAGCCGGGTCCACCAGCAGCGCCGGCGATGCCTGGAGGTAGCGGACCAGACAGGCGTTGGACGCCGGGTTCCAGGTCGTGCTCTGCGGATCGCTGCAGCCGGTGTAGGTGGCCCAACCGGTGGCCGACAGCTGGAACGACGGCTGGACGGACTGGTACTCGTCCACCAGGGACAGCACGTCCGACGTGCCCGACCAGTCGGCCACCGCCGTCACCTCGGCCTGGGGGTCCACCAGGGGCGCGGCGAAGGCGGCGGACATGGCCAGGTTCCCGCCCGCCGAGCCCCCGAACAGCGCGATCCGAGCCGGGTCGGCACCCAGCGCTCCGGCGTGGGCCCGGACCCAGGCGACCGCGTCCATGACGTCGTAGACGGGGTTGGGGAAGGTGGGCTGGGTGGCGGTGGCCAGCGGGTAGTTGACGTCGAACACGGCGAACCCGTCGCGGGCCAGCTGGATGGCCTGGGACCCGAGCTGGCACTTGTCGCCGCTGACGTGCCCGCCGCCGTGGACGAGGACCACGGCCGGCAGGGGGCCGGCGACACCGGCCGGCTCGTAGGCGTCGAGGTACGTGGGGTGCCCGAAGTCGGTGCCGTAGGTCAGGTCGGCCTGGTACCGGACGCCGGCGTCCGCCGCCGGTGGGCACGTCGACGCCGCGGTGGGCAGCGAGCCGGTGGTGATGCGGGGCGGCAGGGGTGCCGGGACGGTGGGTGGCGAGGGGGAGGCGAACTGCCCCTCGAGCCACGCGATGGTGTCCTGCTCCATCGTGCCGGTGCCGGGTGGGTCGACCGGATCGCCGGCGTACGCGAGCGCATGGGCGCACGCACCGGTGGTGGCCACCGTCACCGGCACGCCGTGGGCCGTGTAGGCCTGGGCCAGCGTGAGCGTGCTCTGGGGGTTGACCAGCTCACACTCGGGCACGTAGTCGGTGCTCGTGGCGAGCAGCGCCGGCGGGTCCCCCCGGGCCACCCGTGCCACGGGATCGGCGGCGACGGCGGTGGCGAGGCAGGTGGGATCGGTGATGTCGGCGCACCCGGTGAACTCGATGCCACCCTGGTAGTCCGTCGGATTGCTGATGGCGGTGAGGTAGCTGGCGGTGACGAGGTCGTACTGCCCGGACCACCCGACGACGGCGTCCACCCGCGCCGCCGGGTCGTCGAGGACGGCGCCGTCGGCGGCGTCGACGGCCAGGGTGGCACCGGCCGAGCCGCCCCACAGGGCCAGCTTCGACGGATCCGTGCCCAGGTCGGCGGCGTAGGTGCGGACCCACTGGACGGCGAGCTCGACGTCGGCCGGTGCCTCCACCGACGTGGCCGTCGTCGAGGTGGCGAGCGGGTAGTTGACGGAGAACGCGGCGATCCCTGCCTCGGCCAGGGCGGTGGCCTCCGGACCGAAGCCGCAGGCGCCGCCCCTGACGAAGTCGCCGCCGTGGACCACCACGACGCCGGGAACGGCACCGGACGCGTGCTCGGGCAGTTCGGCGTCGAGCTCCAGGGTCTGGTGGAGTGCGGTGTCGGTGCCGTAGGTCAGGTTTCCGGCGAAGCGCACCCCGGACGCGGCTGTCGGGCAGCATACGGGTCCCGCGTCGCACGTCCCCGGTGCGGGCAGGACCGGCGGCGGTCCGAGCGTGGGCGGCGGCACCGGCGCCGCCGTGCGCGGGCCGACCGACCCGGCGGCTGCGGCCGGTCCGGCCACCGCCAGCGTGGCGATGGCGAGCGCCATCACGGCGACGGCGGTCCCGAGTGCCGTCACGCCCCCCGTTCGCTTCGGTGCCTGCCACATGTCGCCCTCCTGCCCGTCCGGTGCCGCCGTTCGGTCGGCGAGGGTCAGTCTCGGTGGGGCGTGTGAGGGATCCGTGAGGGGCCGGCGATGGTTCGCGGATGCGTAACGGCGCCGGCCCCGGGGCGTCGGGCAGGGGCGCCCGGTATCCTGGCGTCGCCGTCGAGATGCTCTCGACCGTGGCGGTCAGTGGGGGCGTACCCGGGCTCGACCCCGGGGCTGGAGGTGACCTGTGCCGTTCGACCTGGAGGAGGTACTCGCCTCCCGGCGCGTCGAACGGCTGGATCTCCACCGCTCCTATCTGAACCCGCAGTTGGTCCGCGTCCTCCAGACCCTCGGCTTCGACCGCACCTACGTGCGGGGCGAGGGCGCCTACCTGGTGGACGACGAGGGCGGTCGCACCCTCGACTTCCTCTCCGGCTTCGGCGTGTTCGCCCTCGGGCGCAGCCACCCGGTCGTGAAGGCCGCCCTCCACCAGGCACTCGACCTCGACCTGCCCAACCTCGTGCAGCTCGACGCCGCCGTGCTGCCCGGCGTGCTGGCCCAGGCGCTCGTGGAGCGGGCCCACCCGGGCATCGAACGGGTCGTCTTCACCAATTCGGGTGCCGAGTCGGTGGAGGTGGCGATCAAGTTCGCCCGGCGTGCCACCCGGCGGGACCGCATCGTCTACTGCGACCACGCCTTCCACGGATTGACCACCGGTGCGCTGGCCCTCAACGGCGGCGCCGAGTTCCGCGCCGGCTTCGGGCCGCTGCTGCCGGGATGTGACCGGGTGCCGTTCGGTGACGCCGACGCCCTGGCCCGTGCCCTCGCCCCCGGGGACGTGGCCGCCGTGGTGATCGAGCCCATTCAGGGCAAGGGTGTCTACGAGGCGCCGGTCGAGTACTGGCGTGAGGTCGAGGCGCTGTGCCGGGCAAACGGGACCCTCTTCGTGGCCGACGAGATCCAGACGGGCATGGGTCGGACGGGCCGGTTCTTCTGCCACGACCACTTCGGGGTGCGCCCGGACATCGTGACCCTGTCGAAGGCCCTGTCGGGCGGCTACGTGCCCGTCGGGGCCGTCCTCGCCTCGGCCCGCGTGGTCGACTCGGTCTTCAGCTCCATGGACCGTGCCGTCGTGCACTCGTCGACCTTCTCCCGCAACCAGCTGGCCATGGTGGCCGGGCTGGCCACGCTGGCCGTCTTCGACGACGAGGACATCGTGGAGCGGGCCCGGGTGGCGGGCGAGCGGCTGGTGGCCGCCCTGGCTCCGCTGGTCGAGCGGCACGAGCTGTTGGC
This sequence comes from Actinomycetes bacterium, assembly GCA_021799615.1. GTDB lineage: Bacteria > Actinomycetota > Acidimicrobiia > Acidimicrobiales > RAAP-2 > JAJZDI01. The sequence goes on along the minus strand of JAJZAC010000074.1, from coordinate 8,140 downwards.
CGAGGTGCGGGGCAGGGGGCTCATGGTCGGCCTCGAGTTCGCCGCCCCAACCACCCATGGCCGGACCCGGTTCCGGCTCATGGAGCTGGCCCGCAAGGGGATGTTCTCGCAGCTGATCGTGGTTCCGCTCTACCACCGGCACCGGATCCTGACCCAGGTGGCCGCCGACAACGTGAACATCGTGAAGCTGCTGCCGCCCTTGATCATCGGCGACGAGGAGATCGACACCTTCGTCGCCGCGCTGGACGACGTGTTGCGTGATGCCGGCCGCAGTAGCGCCCTGCTCGTCGAGGTGGGCAGGACGATGGCGAAGGGGACGCTGGCCGGCCGCCGTCACGGGCGCCGTCCCGGCGCCGTCGGGGGGACAAGCGGGTGACCCGGGAACCGGGCGGGGAGCCCATCCGGGGGGGCTGGGCGCCCGGGCCCGGCGACCGCGTCCTCGTGACCGGGGCAGCCGGGTTCATCGGGTCGGCCATCACCCGCCAGCTGGTGGCTCGCGGCGCCGACGTGGTGGCCCTGGTCGAGCCGGGCACGCCGTCCCCCAACCTCGACGGCCTCGACGTCGAGCGAGTCGAGGGCGACGTGCGCGATCCGGCAGCCATGGGCCGTGCGGCGTCGGGCTGCGCGGGCGTCTTCCACACGGCCGCGCTCTACCGGTTCTGGGCAGCCGACCCCGGCGACTTCTACTCGGTCAACGTGGAGGGCACCCGCACCGTCCTGGCCGCTGCCGGTCGCGCCGGCGTGGCGCGGGTCGTCTACACGTCGACGGTGGGGACCGTCGGCCTGCGGGGCGCGTCGCTCGACCGGCCGGCCGACGAGACCGCCTACGCCCACGTCGACCACCTCTTCGGCCGGTACAAGCAGTCGAAGTACGTGGCGGAGCACGAGGCGCTGCGGGCTGCGGCCGAGGGCCTGCCCGTCGTGCTCGTGCTGCCGACGACGCCGGTGGGGCCGGGCGACCGCGCCCCGACGCCGACGGGGCGGACCGTGCTGGACTTCTTGAACGGTCGGATCCCCGCCTACGTGGACACGACCCTCAACATCGTCGACGTGGACGACGTGGCCGCCGGCCACCTGGCCGCCGCCGAGCGGGGCCGGCAGGGGCGCAGCTACATCGTCGGAGGCGACAACCTCCCGTTGCGCGGCGTGCTGGGCCTGCTGGCCGAGGCCACCGGGCTCCCGGCGCCGACGTGGCGGGTGCCGCGTGGACTGGCCCTGGCCGCCGCCCACCTCTCGGGGCTGGTCGAGGACCGCCTGCTGGGCCGGCAGCCGACGGTGCCCCTCGAGGGCGCCCGGATGTCCACGACCCACATGGCGTTCGACGACGGCCGGGCCCGGGCCGAGATCGGCTACCGGTCGCGGCCGGCAGCCGAGGCCCTGGCCCGGGCGGCGCGCTGGTTCGCCGAGCACGGGTACGTCCGGCCCGAACGCCTGGAGAGGATGACATGGGCAGCATGACCCCCTTCCGCCGCGGCACGCGGGGCTCCGCCGTCGTGGCCGCCGGGCACGGGAGCTCGGTGCCGTCGGCGCCCGGCGTCCAGGACCTCGCCCGGTTCGGGTCGGACGAGCCGATCGACCTCCCGGAGAGCAACTTCCCGGTGCCGGCGACCCTGGTCCGCTACACGGCCGACATGGTCGTCCCCTGCGACGGGACGGGCATGGTCCTCGCCCCGGGGGTGCTCGAGGTCGAAGGCGGGCGCGTCGTGCACGTGGGCCGGGGCCCGACCGGTCGCCCGGCGACCGAGGTCCGCCTGGACGGGGTCGTCCTCCCCGGCCTGGTCAACGTGCACGCCCACACGCCGATGTCGCTCTTCCGCGGCTCGGGCGAGGGCCTACCCCTCGACCGGTGGCTGACGGAGGTGCTCTGGCCCCGCGAGGCCAAGCTCACGTCCGAGGACGTCTACTGGGGGATGGTCCTCGGCGCTGCCGAGTCGCTCCGGTTCGGGGTGACGACGTCCTGCGAGATGTACTTCGAGGAGGACGCCATCGCCGACGCGGTGCTGGCCACCGGCGGCCGGGCCGTCGTCACGCCGGCGATCCTGCAGTTCCCGGACGGGGAGGGAGGCCCCTCGTGGGCCGGGCGCCTGGAAGAGGTCGCCGAGTTCCACCGCCGGCGGAACGGCGACGGTGGGAGGATCGAGGTGGGGTTCGGCCCCCACGCCCCCTACAGCGTGCCGCCCGAGGTCCTCACCGTGATCGCCGCCCTGGCGTCAGACCTCGGCGCACTCGTCCACCTGCACGCGGCCGAGACCGAGGCCGAGGTGGAGCAGTTCGTCGCCACCCACGGCCGCCGGGTCGTCCACGCGCTGGCTGACGTCGGGCTGCTCGAGGGGCGGCTCCTGGCCGCCCACGGGGTGTGGCTCGACGACGAGGAGATCTCCCTGCTGGCCGAGGCGGGGGCGGCCGTCGCCCACTGCCCCCAGAGCAACGCCAAGCTGGCGTCGGGGATCGCGCCCCTGGCCGGGATGCTGACCGCCGGGGTGCGGGTGGGCCTGGGCACGGACGGGCCAGCCTCGAACAACGACCTCGACCTGTGGAAGGAGATGCGCCTGGCGGCGTCGCTGGCCCGCCTGCGCGAACGCGACGCCGGCGCGGTGTCCGCCGTCGCCGCACTCGACCTGGCGACGCGGGCCGCCGGCCATGCGCTCGGACGGCCCGAGCTCGGCTCCCTCTACGACGGTGCGGCCGCCGACTTCGTCCTGGTCGACCTGGACGACCCGGTGTTCTCGCCGATGAGCGATCCGTCCGACGTCGTCGGCCACCTGGTGTGGTCGGTCCAGAGCCGGCTGGTCACCGACGTGTGGGTGGGCGGCCGGAAGGTGGTGGCGGCCGGCCGGTGCCTGACGGTGGACACGGACGAGGCCCGCTACGAGGTGGGACGCCGGGCGGCGCGGCTCGCTGCCGATTGAACTGACCGGCTGAACTGGCCGGCTGAACTGACCGGCTGAACTGGCCGGCTGAACTGGCCGGCTGAACTGGCCGGCTGAACTGGCCGGCTGCAGGGGGCTCGACGGGCCGGTGTCCCGCCGCGATCAGGTTCTGCCCACGTGCCGGGCCAGCGACGTGGCGAACCGGGAGAGGACGGTGCGCATCAGCCACTCGGTGGCGCCGGCCGTCCCGGGGACCAGGGGGTCGAAACGGGCCGCCCACGTGAGCCGGGTGCCGTCGCCGTCGGGCGCCAGGGTGATGTCGGCTCGGTGGTTGCGGACGGGGAACCCCGACCGGATGGCGTATGCCAGGTGGGTGGGTCGGGTCACGGCCACCACCTCCTCGCGAGAGCCGATGCCGAGCACGGTCAGGTGCCGGAGCGCGCCGACACCGTCCGGGTCGGGCGAGCCGTTGCGGAGAAGGCTCCCCTTCGTGACGAACGACCACTCGGGCCACCGGGCGACCTCCGCCACCAGGGGCCACACCTGTTCGGGTGGGGCGTCGAGGCGCGCCGAGACGGCGACCGATCGTGCGCCGGGGGCTCCGGATCCCTGCGGTCCGCCGCCGGGCCTGGTCATGGGCCCCATCCGGTCATGCGCCCAGATGGGACTTCACCGTCTCGAGGGCCGACTGGTACATGCCGACCATCAAGGCGGCCATGTCGTCCGGCGCGACGTCCACGTCCCACGTGACGTGCGAGCCGCCACCGGCCGGGGTGACGGCGATGGTCGCCTCGTGGTGCTCCACCGGCACGCCGGCGGTGATCGAGTAGGTGATGGACCGGGCGGCGTCGTCCCGGCTGACCAGGTGCTCGGTGATCTCCATGCCCATCATGGCCAGGTGCCGGTCGTCGCCCTCGACGCGGCACGACTCGATCCCCGGCATCCATTCGTCGAGCCCACCGAACCGGCCCACGAGTGCCCAGACCTCGTCGGGCGTGCGGTCGATGTCGATGGAAGCCTGTTCGTGGGCCACGGATCCCCCTGGTGTCGTCTCGTGCCCGCCGCTGTCGCGGTCGGGCTCCTGTGCCGGCGCGGGCCGGGGCGCCCGGTCGCGGGCCCCGCCGGCATGCTAACCGGCGTGATCCGGGAGCGGCGTTGGCAGGCCGGCGGGGCCGGCCCCTAACGTCGCTGTGCATGGCCCCAGCTCACACCGCCCCGTGGGGCGCTCCCGAGGGGCGCGCGCTCTTCACCCGTGACGGCGACGTGGTGGTGCCCACCGACCTGGCCCGGGGTCCGTGGTCGCCCGACGCGCTGCACGGCGGCCCGGTGGCCGCCCTGGTCGGCGGGCTCGCCGGTCGCCGGCTGGCCGGCGACGGCATGCTCCCGGTCCGCCTCACGCTGGAGCTGGTCCGCCCGGTCCCCGTGGTCCCCCTCGCCGTCGGAGTCCGGGAGGTCCGCCCGGGGCGCCGGGTCCGCCTCCTCGACGTCACCGTGACCGTGGCGTCCGACGGGACCGAGGTGGCGTTGGGGCGGGTGCTCGGCATCCGCCGGGCTGACGACGACGAGGCGCTGGTGCCGACCGTCCCCGAGGACGAGGCGCCCCCGGGGCCCGACACCGGCGCATCCCGCCCGCCCCTCACCGACGCCTACGAGGCGTTCCACAACGGGGGCGTCGAGATCCGCTTCGTGCGAGGACGCTTCGACCAGCCCGGCCCGGCGGCCGCCTGGTTCCGCTTGCGGGGACCGGTCGTCGAGGGCGAGGAGCCCATCCCGTTCGAGCGTGCCGCCGCCGCCGCCGACTTCGGCAACGGGATCGCCGCCGAGCTCGAGTTCCGCCCCGGCACCGTGTTCATCAACCCGGACCTGACGGTGTCGGTCCACCGCCCGCCGGTGGGCGAGTGGGTGTGCCTCGACGCCCGCACCCGGTTCGGGGCACCGGGGATCGGGACCGCGGAGTCGGCCCTGTGGGACGAGGGGGGGCGGATCGGGCGGGCCATCCAGAACCTGCTGGTGGAGCCGCCGGGATGACGGAGAGCGGCGGGTCGCGGGCGCCGGCAGCCGCGGCGCCGGCGCCCGCCTCCGGGCCGCCCGCCGGGTGGTTCGCCCGGACGAGGGTCGTCGCCACCCGGGCCGCCGACGCCGCCGACGCGTTCCAGCAGCGACACGGACCGCTGGCGTTCCCCGCCGCCGTGGTGCGCAAGTACGCCGACGACCGGGGCGGGCGGTTGGCGTCCCAGATCGCCTACGCCGGGTTCCAGTCCGTCTTCCCGTTGTTCCTCGTCTTCGTGACGTCGGTCGGCGCCGTCCTGGCCGGGCACAAGCAGCTCCAGGACGACCTGGTCAACTCCGCCCTCCGGCAGTTCCCGGTGATCGGCCCCGACATCGGGCGGAACGTCCAGCAGCTGAGCACGGGAAACGTGGCCGGTCTCGTGATCGGCGTCGTCTGGCTCCTCTACGGCGCCACCCGGCTGAGCCGCAGCTCCCAGGCCATGCTGGCCCGGGTGTGGGGCATCGACCGTGACGACCTGCCCGACCTGTGGCGGTGGCTGCCCCGGGCGGTGGGGTTCCTCGCCATCCTCGGGGCGGGGTTCGTCGTCGGCGGTGCCCTGGCCGGCATCGGGTCCTTCGGCGGCTTCGGGGGCTTCTCGACGTGGATCGGGCTGGCCGCCTCGCTGGTGGTCAACGTGTGCATGTACCGGGTGGCGTTCGCCGTGCTCGTCGCCCTGCCCGGGAGCAGGCGGGGACACTGGATCGGCGCCATGGTGGGCGGGGTGGCGTGGACGGTCCTGTTGAACGCCGGCGTCCTGCTCGTCAACCACCAGGTGCGACACCTCTCGAGCCTCTACGGCACGTTCGCCGTCGTCCTCGGGCTCACGTGGTGGCTGGCGCTGGGCGCCCTGGTCTCCGTGTACGCCGCCGAGGTCGACGCCGTCGTCTCCGCCCGCTCGTGGCCCCGATCGCTCAGGCGGGCTCGGGAGCGGGAACCGGCAGCGCGGCCAGGCGCTCGGCGCCGACCGCCGCCACCGGCCGCTTCGGAAGGGCGGGGATGACGAGGGCGATGACGGCGCCAGCCAGGGCGACGCCAGCGGCGATGGCGAAACCGTGGGCGTACCCGGAGGCCGACACCGTCTTCACCAGCTCCGCGTGGATGGCCCTGGCCTGGGCTGCGCTGGCCGCGACCGGCCCGTGCCGGGGGAGGGCGAGGTCGGTGCGGATGTGGTCGGCCACCACGGTCGACAGCACGGCGAGCCCGACGGCGGCGCCGATCTGTCGGGCCGTGTTGACCAGCCCGGAGGCCAACCCGGCCTCGTGGGCGCGGACCCCGGCCGTGGCGGCCAGGGCGATGGGGGTGAAGGCCAGTCCCATCCCGAAGGTGGACATGACCCCGCCCCAGAAGGCGTTGTCCCAGTAGCTCTGGCCCACGCCGATGAACGACAGCCAGAACAGGCCACTGGCGGCCAGCAGCGCCCCGACCACGATGACCGGGCGGGGCCCGATCCGGGGGGCGAGCCGACCGGCGACGGTGGCGGCCACGGCGATGGCGGCCGTCTGGGGGAGGAAGGCGTACCCGGTGGTCAGCGGACTGAACCCGAGCACCTGCTGGAGGTAGAGGGTGAGGAAGAACCACATCCCGAACATCGCGGCACCGAAGCAGAACATCGACGCGTTGGCGCCGCTCAGCGCACGGGAGGCGAACATGCGCAGCGGCACCAGGGGGTGGGAGGCGAGGCGTGCCTCGATCAGGACGAACGCGCCGAGCAGGACGGCGGCCAGCGCCAGGGTGCCGATGGTCTGGGCCGAGCCCCACGGGACCTGGTCGGTGCGGACGATGCCGTAGACGAGGGCGACGAGCCCGGCCGTCACCGTGAGCGCACCGGCCACGTCGAGGGGTTGGCGCTCGCCGGAACCGTGGGACTCGTCGATGACGACCCGGGCGATGACGATGGCGGCGATCCCGATCGGGACGTTGATGAAGAGGATCCACCGCCACGACAGCAGGTCGGTCAGCACCCCGCCGAACAGGGCGCCGGCCGCGCCGCCACCTGCCGCCACCGCGCTCCACACCCCGAGCGCCCGGGCCCGGGCCCGGTTCTCGGTGAAGGTGACGGTGATGATGGTCAGGGTGGCGGGGGAGAGGATGGCCCCGCCGACGCCCTGGAGCGCCCGAGCCGCCACCAGGGTCGTCTGGTTCTGGGCCAGGCCCCCGGCGATGCTGGCCACGGTGAACAACCCCAGGCCCACCAGGAAGATCCGCCGCCGCCCGAACAGGTCGGCCAGGCGACCGCCGAGCAGGAGCAGGCCCCCGAACGTGAGGGCGTAGGCGGTCACCACCCACTGCAGGTTGGCCTCGGTGAAGCCCAGGTTCCGCTGGATGGCCGGGAGGGCCACGTTCACCACGGAGACGTCGAGGACGACCATGAACTGGCCGATGCAGACCACGAGCAGCACCACCATCAGGGAGTGGCGACGGGCGGGCGCGCCGGGACCTGTCGGGGGTGACGGGGCGTCAGTCATGGCGCCACTCTACGGAGCACCGGCGCCGGGCCGTACGTGCCGTCCGTGGGCTCAGCCCGACCGGCCGCCTCCCGCCGGACGGGGTCGCCAGGCGTCGGGATCGCCGGTGCGGGACGTCACCGCCGGGGGGAGATGGCCGCCGGCGATGTCGGCCACCGACACGCCCTCCAGGACCTCGCGCAGTGCGCCCCGCACCGCCACCCACACGTCGCGCAGCCCGGCGGCCGGACCGTCGTAGTCGGCAGCTTCGGGCCGCAGGCCGCGCACCTCGGCCAGCGGGCCGTCGAGCAGTCGCATGATGTCGGCCACGGTGATGGTCGCGGGGTCCCGGCACAGGCGGTAGCCGCCCTCCGCCCCCCGCTGGCTGCGGACCAGGCCGGCCCGGCGCAGGTCGGCCAGGATGGCCTCGAGGTACTTGGCCGGGAGCTGCTGGGCGCGAGCGAGCGCGTCGGCCGACAGGGGACGGCCGCCGGCCGCGGCCAACGCGCACATGGCCCGCACCGCGTAGTCGACCTTGGCCGAGACGTACACGGCGCCGAGTCTGTCAGGTGACCTCCGCCGGCGGGAGCCGAGTCCCCGTGGTGGCCAGCGTGACGGCCGTCACGGCCAGCAGCGCCGCCCCGGCCGCTGCCACGACCGCCGCGTCTCCGAGGCCGAGGATCCGGAGCCCGGCGGCCAGGGTGACGGTGGTCAGGACCGGGGCGAGCAGACGTGCCGGCACGCGGGTGGCGAGGAGCGCCCCTGCGCACGCCAGT
>JAJZAC010000073.1 GCA_021799615.1 Actinomycetes bacterium | reverse complement strand
CCCGCCAGCCCGATGCGATCGGCCACCTCGCCCAGGATCTCGAGGCGCTTGATGGAGTCGATGCCGAGGTCGGCCTCGAGGTCGAGCTCGGGGCCCAGCATGTCGACGGGGTAGCCGGTCCGCTCGCCGACCGCCGCCAGCAACAGGGCCAGGAGTGCGTCGCCGGTGGGGACGGGCCCCGGGCCGCCGCCGGCGGCGGGCGCCGGCTCCACCGCCCGGGGTGCGCCGCCCGCCGGTGCGCCGTCGGCGACGTGCCCGGCCAGCCACGAGGTGACGGCCCGCAGGGTCGTGCACGCCACCAGGTCCTCGACCACCGCCTCGTCGGTCGCCCCGCCGGGACCGGCCATCCCCAGGCGGTCCAGCAGTTCGGCGATGATCTCGAGGCGCTTGATGGAGTCGATGCCGAGGTCGGCCTCGAGGTCGAGCTCGGGGCCCAGCATGTCGACGGGGTAGCCGGTCCGCTCGGCGACCAGGTCGGCCAGGACCCGTCCCAGGTCGGCGGCGGTCGTCGGGACCGGGGTGACCGGCGGCACCGGCTCGGCTCCCGACGCCGTCCCCGCGCCCGCCGTGCCCGGTGCCCCCGGCGCCAGGGTCGGGGGCCGGACCGCCGCGGCCACCGGATCCGGCGCCCCCAGGTAGCGGAGGAACGCGTCGCGCTGGGCCTCGACGAGGGCGCGCATCGAGTCCAGGTAGGCGAGCATGGCCTGGACGCGCCCGTCCGGCTGGTCGTGCGCCTGGCCGCCCTGGTGGTCCACCGGTGCCGGCGCACCGACGGACAGCTCCGGTGCGGGCCGGAGGCCGTTGGCGACCACCTCGCCGTCCACCGTGCGGACCAGGTGGCCGTTGACCACCCAGCCGGGACGGCGTCCCACCGACCCCTCGTCGAGGACGGTGGCCCGGCCGTCGAACAGGCGCCCGGTGCGCACCGCCACCCCGGCGACGGCCAGCCGGGCCAGCGCGTCGAGGAGGCGTGCCACGCCTGGCTCGCCGGGAGCGTCGACGGCCACCGCCAGGTGGGGCCGGTCACCGAGGATCCGCCCCACCAGCTGGGTGAGCACCCGCCCGCTACCCGCCTCGACGAAGCAGCGGACACCGGACGCGTACATGGCCTCCACCTGTTCGCGGAAGCGCACCGGGTTGGCCAGCTGGCGGGCCAGGAGCGCCCGCACCTCGTCGGGGTCCCCCGGGTAGGGGGATGCGGAGGCGTTGGCGAACACGGGGCGGTCGGGAGGCCGGACGTCGAGCCGGGCGAGGACCTCGGCGAAGGCCGGCTCGGCGCCGGCCACCACCGGGCTGTGGAAGGCACAGGCCACCGGGATCGACCGGTGGGCGATGCCGGCGGCCGCCAGGGCCTGCCCGGCGCGCGCCATCGACGGGGTCGTGCCCGAGACGACCACCTGCCCGGGTCCGTTGTCGTTGGCCACTACCACCCCGGTCACACCGGCACCGTCGAGCACCGACCGGACCGTCTCGGCCCCGGCGCCCACCGCCGCCATGGCGCCGGGATCGTCGCCGGCGGCGGCCAGCATCACCTGGCCCCGCCGCTCGCTCAGGGGGAGGAGCTCGTCCTCCGGCAGGGCGCCGGCCACGGCCAGTGCCACCAGCTCGCCGTAGCTGTGGCCCCCGAGCACCTGGGGGACGACCCCGCACTCGGCCAGGAGCTCGGTCACCGCCAGGGCACCGATGCCGAGGGCGGGCTGGGCCACCCGCGTGTCGGTCAGGGCGTCGCGTTGGGCGTCGCGGGTGGCGGTGTCGAACGCCGAGGGCGGGAACATGGTCTCGGCCCACCGTGCACTGGCCCGCAGGTGGCGCTGGAGGGGCGGGAAGGCCACGAAGAGGTCGGCCAGCATGCCGGGTCGCTGGCTGCCCTGGCCCGGGAACAGGAAGGCCACCGGGCCGGCGACCGGCTCCCCCGGCGGGGCCCGGTGGACCCCGGGGGCGTCGCTGCCGGCGGCGGCGGCGGCCAGCGCCGAGCGCAGCTGGTCGACATCGGCGGCCACCACGGCCAGCCGCACCGGCCCGCCGCCCCACGCCGCCGCCGTGGCGGCCAGGTCCCGCAGGCGCACGGACGGGTCAGCCGCCGCCGCGTCGGCCAGCGATGCCAGCCTGGCCAGGACCCCCGCCGCCGCCTCGTCCGTCTCGCCCCGGACGAGGAAGAGCTCGGCCGGCCAGGCATCGAGACCGTGGGCGGGCAGCCGGTCGCCCTCGTGGGCGCCGAGCACGGCGTGGAAGTTCGTGCCGCCGAACCCGAAGGCGCTCACGCCCGCCATCCGGTCGGGCGATGGCCACGGGCGGGCCGTCGTCGAGAAGGTGAACGGGCTGGCGGCCGCGCTCCAGCCCGGGTTGGGGGTGTCCAGGTTGACCGTCGGCGGTCGCACGCCCCGGTGGACGGCCAGCGCCGCCTTCATCAGTCCCGCCATCCCGGCGGCGCACTTCGTGTGCCCGATCTGGGACTTGACCGATCCCAGCGCCACCGAGCCGGGATCGGCCCCGGCGGCGGCGAAGACCTCCTCCAGGGTGGCCAGCTCGGTGCGGTCGCCGACCACGGTGCCGGTGCCGTGCGCCTCGAGCAGGCCCACCGACGCCGGGGAGCACCCGGCACGGGCGTAGGCCCGCTCCAGGGCCCGGCGCTGTCCCTCCGGGCGCGGCGCGGTCAGGCCCAGGCTGCGTCCGTCGCTGGAGCCGGCGATGCCCTCGATCACCGCGTAGATCCGGTCGCCGTCGCGCTCGGCGTCCGACACCCGCTTGAGCACCAGGCAGGCCACGCCCTCACCCAGCGCGATCCCGTCGGCCGCCGCGTCGAAGCTCCGGCACCGACCGGTCGGCGACAGGGCGTGGACCCCGGCGAAGAGCAGGTAGTCCGCCACCCCGTTGTGGAGGTCGGCACCCCCGCAGAGCACCAGGTCGCTGGTGCCGGCGGCCAGCTCCTTGCAGGCCAGGTCGACGGCGGCGAGCGACGAGGCGCAGGCGGCGTCGACCGTGTAGTTCACGCCACCGAGGTCGAGCCGGTTGGCGATCCGCCCGGCGATGACGTTCGTCAGCACCCCCGGGAACGAGTCCTCGGTCAGCGACGGGAGCACGGCATCGAGCTCCCCGGGCAGCGGCCCGAGCAGCTGGGGATAGAGGGCGCGGAACCCGTAAGCGGCCGCCAGGTCGGTGCCGGCCTCGGCGCCGAAGATGACCGAGGCGTGCTCCCGGTCGACGTCGCGACCGTCGTACCCGGCGTCGACCAGCGCCCGGGCCGCGATCTCCAGGCTGAGGAGCTGCACGGGCTCGATGGACCCGAGCGAGGCGGGCGGGATCCCGAACCGCAGCGCGTCGAACGGCACCGGGGGCAGGAAGCCGCCCCATTTGGAGGGGGTGCGCCGCCCCGCGTCGCGGGTGACGGCGCCGGGATCGAAGTAGCGCCGCACGTCCCACCGCTCGGGCGGCACCTCCGTCACCAGATCGGCACCCCGGACCACGTTCGACCAGAAGGCGTCGGTGCCGTCGGCGCCGGCGAACACCCCGGCCATCCCGACGATGGCCACCCGCTCGCCTTCCGGGGGTCGGGAGCGGGGGGCGGCCACCGACGGGGCCAGGCGCAGCGCCGGGGCCCGCTCTTCGAGGAGGGCGACCGCCCCCTCGGTCACCTCCCGGTGCAGGTCGGCGATGGTGGTCGGACCCGAGCGCAACGCCGCCACCTGGCCCATCATGTACATGCCCTCGGCTCGCTGCTCCTCGGCGCCCACCCGCTCCAGGGTGTCGCCCCGCCGGCGGAGGCCCTTCGAGGCGACGCGGAGCCGGCCCAGGTTCAGCATCTCCAGTGCCGCCCACCGCTCCTGGCTGGTGGCACCTGCGGCCTCCAGCCGGCGGCGCTCCTCCTCGAACGCCCGCACGTAGGGGGTGTCGACGCAGCGGGTGGCGTGCCCGGGCGACGTCTCGAGGAGGACGGTCCCGCCGGCGGCCAGCGCCACGTCGCGGAAGGCGGGCTCCACGGCCCCCGTCGCCACCGCCTCGTCGGTGAAGAGGTAGGCGGTGCCCATCAGCACCCCGATCGCCGCCCCCCGGTCGACCAGCGGTGCCGCCATCGAGGCCACCATGGCCGCCGATCGGGCGTCGTGGATGCCGCCGGCGAACAGCAGCCGGAGCTCCGCCGGGTCGGCGACCTCGCCCAGGCGGGCCAGCTGGGACTCCCACAGGGCGAAGCTGGTACGGGGGCCGACGTGACCGCCGCACTCCCGCCCCTCGAAGACGAACCGCCGGGCGCCGTCGGCCACGAAACGGTCGAGCAGGCCGGGTGAGGGAACGTGGAGGAAGACCTGGCATCCCGCCTCCTCGAGGGGACGGGCCTGTGACGGACGGCCGCCGGCGATGAGCGCCACGGGTGGCGGCGCCTCCAGGAGCGCCGCCAGCTGCTCCTCGCGCAGTTCGGCGGGGACGAACCCGAGGATCCCGGCCCCGAAGGGCCGACCGGCCAGGCGCTCGGCCGTCTCGGCCACCAGGGCGCGGACGTCGTCTCCGGGCAGCAGGGCGAGGGCCAAGAACGGCAGCGCCCCGGCGGCGGCCACCGCCTCGGCGAAGGCCGGCGAGTCGCTCACCCTCGTCATCGGCCCCTGGGCTACCGGGAGGCGCACGCCGAGACCGGCGGCGAGCGCCGAGCCCGGGGCGAGGGGCGCCGACCGGCGGGCGACCTCCGGACCGGTCGCCATGGCCCGGGCGACGGCCTGGACCACACCGCCGACGGTGCGGTGTGCGGCGGCCAGCGGCCGGGCGAGCGCACCGTCCTGGCCCACCGGGACCAGGCGGGTGGCCAGGTCGGTGCCGCCCACCAGCGGCGCCACCTCTGCCGGTGCGGCGCCCGGCGCCACTGACGCAGCGGGCAGGTCCGGGCGGGTGAAGACCCGGTGGCCGCCGACCACGGCCGTCTCGCTGCCGTCCATGGCGGCGAGGGCGGTCCGCAGCGGTGGCGGCAGGACCACCTCGCGGCACAGGGCGACCTGGACGTCGAGGACGACGCCGGTGGCGCCGCCGGCCACCGCGGCAGCAGCCGTGTGCGGTCCGATCCCGCCACGCACCCACACGAGGGGCACCGGGTCGATACCGTCGACTGCCCGGATGACCGCCTGGAGGGCGACGAAGGCGGTCGCCTCGCCCACCCGGCCTCCGGCCTCGTTGCCGACCACCACCACGCCGGCGGCGCCGGCGGCGAGGGCGGCGAGGGCGGTGTCGGTGTCGGTGACCTCCGCCACCACCCGGGGTACCGGCCCGGACCACCGGTCCGGGTCCGACCAGGCGGCCACCCACCCCGGACCGGGCACGATCACCGTGTCGACGCGCCCGGGGCCGGCAGCCTGCTCGACCTGGGCCGGGCTCCCGCCCGACCCGGCACGCACCCCGAAGGTCCCGTGCCACCGCCGGCCCACCTCGGCCAGGGCGGACCGGGCACCGGCACCCAGGTCACCGGCACCCAGGTCACCGGCACCCAGGTCACCGGCACCCAGGTCACCGGCACCCAGGTCACCGGCACCCAGGTCGACGACACCCAGGTCGACGACACCCAGGCCGCCGGCCCGGCACGCGGCCACCACCGGCTCGGCGTCGGGAACCTCGAACGGCGAGACGACCACGACCCGGTCGCGCGCCTGCCTGTCGTCGTGCATCGGACCGTCCCCCTGTGTCTGATCACGGGACAGGACCGGGACCGGCGTTCCGGTCGCGGCCCCGTCGTCGACCGGACCCCCGTTCGCATCGGTCGGGCCCCCTGTGGACCGGCCGGCATCGGCACCGACCCTGCGGCGAGGGCGGCAGGGAAAGCGTAACGCTCGCTTGTCAGATGGTCACGGGCCGATCACCGTCCGTGGCCTCCACTGGACGACCGGACCCGGGAGCGGGAGGTTCGCCGGAGACCCCGCCCGGGCCCATCACCGTCCGTGGCCGGTGCCCCTCGTCGGCCCGGCCGTCACCGACGGCCACGACCTCGGGGCCGCCCCCCGGGTCGTCGGCCACGGCCGGCAGGGTCACCCGGAACGTCGCCCCCCGGGTCGAGGGCACCACCTCCACCGTCCCACCGTGGGCGTGCACCACCGCCCGGACGATGGCGAGCCCGAGGCCGGCACCTCCGGTGGTCCGGGCCCGGGACGGGTCGAGCCGGGTGAAGGGCTCGAAGATCCGTTCGGCGTCGCCGGGATCGATCCCCGGACCCTCGTCGGCCACCTCCAGCACGGCAGCGCCCGGCCGGCTGGCGACACGGACCTCGACGGCGGCCGGGGGCGGTGCGTGGCTGAGGGCATTGCCCAGCAGGTTGTCCGCCACCTGGCGCAGGCGCACCGGGTCGCCCGCCACCGTGCAGGGGCCGTCCGCCACCCGGAGGGTGATCCGGCGGTCGGGTTGGGACACCCGGAAGGCGTCGACCGCGCCGGAGGCCACCTCGGCCAGGTCGACCGGATGTCGGACGGGTTCCGGCGCCTGGTCCAGGGCTGCCAGGGTGAGCAGGTCGTCCACCACCGTGCTCATGCGGCCCGCCTCGCCCGAAATGGCCCGCATGGCCCGTTCGAGGTCGTCGGGCCGGTCCCGCACCCCGAGGTCGAACAGTTCGGCATAGCCCCGGATCGACGTGAGCGGCGTCCGCAGCTCGTGGGAGGCGTCGGCCACGAACCGCCGGAGCCGCGCCTCCGACGCCGACTGGGCGGTGAACGCCGCTTCGATGCGGGTCAGCATCGAGTCGAACGCCGTGGCCAGGCGGGCGACCTCCCCGCTGCCGACCGGACCGACCCGCAGCGACAGGTCGCCGGCGGCAATGGCCGTGGCCGTGGTGGCCATCCCCTCGAGGGGTCGCAGGTCGCGCCGGAGCAGGAACCAGGCCACACCGGCCAGGAGCGCCAGGACCACCAGGGTCACCGCCCCCTCGATCAGCAGGAGGCGGTCCAGGGTGGCAGCCACCTCGGTCAGGGGGATGCCCACCACCACCGTCCCGCCGCCCGGACGGGTGGCGGCCACCACCCGGTAGCCGGAACCGGACCCCGACGTCGGGGCCGCGTCGAAGAACGCGGGGCGGGCCGAGGGCGCGCCCGACCCGGGCAGGTGGGCCGGGAGCACCGGCGGTGCCGGCGACGGACCCCCGTAGGTGAAGAACTCCCGGGCGAGGACGGCCCCGGTGGCCGAGCGCAGCTCGCCGAAGGTCCCGGGCGGCACCAGCTGCCCACGCACCGGGCGGGTGGACCCCCGGCGACGGCCCCCGGTCGCCCCGGTGCCGGTCGGCGCCCCGCCCGAAGGCGGCGGCGCGTCACCCGGTGCACGGGCGGCCGCCCGGCCGGCCGGGGCGAGGCCGGCGGCGGTGTCGAGGGCCCGGTCGACGGGGAAGCGGGCGACCTCCAGTTGCTGGTCGATCCGGGTCACCAGGAACGACCGCAGCGACGTGTAGGTGGCCACGTCGGAGATGACGAGGCCGGCGGCGACGATGGCGGCCAGGAGGAGCAGCAGGCGGAGGCGCAGCGTCACGGCTCGGCGCCCGGGGGCGCCGGCGCGGGCCGCTCCGGCCGGAAGCTGTAGCCGATGCCCCGCACCGTGCGGATCAGGGGTGGCCCCAGGGCGTCGAGCTTCTTGCGGAGGTAGCTCACGTAGACCTCGACCATGTTGACCCGCCCGTCGAAGCCGTACTCCCACACCTCGTCGCGGATCTGGGTCTTGGAGATCACCTGGCCGGCGTTGACCATCAGGTACTGGAGCAGCCGGAACTCGGTCGGCGTGAGCTCGACCGGGACCCCGTCCCGCCACACCTGGTGGGCATCCTCGTCGAGGACGACACCGGCCGCCTCGATGCGACCGCCGGCGTCGGCGTAGCCACGGGTGCGGCGCAGGATCGCCCGCACCCGCAACCGGAGCTCCTCCACGCTGAACGGCTTGGTGACGTAGTCGTCTCCGCCGGCGGCCAGGCCCCGGATCCGGTCGTCCATGCCGCTGCGGGCGGTCAGGAACAGGACCGGCACCTCGGCGGTGGACCGCTCCCAGCCCATGCGACGCAGCACCTCGAAGCCGTCGTGGTCGGGGAGCATGACGTCGAGGATGACGAGGTGGGGCCGGAACGACGCCATCATCTCGAGGGCGCCGGCTCCCGTATGGGCCACCTCGACCTCGGCGCCGTCGAGCCGGAGGGCCAGCGCCACCAGGTCGGTGATGCTCTGCTCGTCGTCCACCACCAGGATCCGGTCCCCGTCGGCCATCGCCCTCCTCCCGTCCGGCCGGCGCTGCGGGGCCGCGCTCAGGACGGGGAATTGTCCCATGCCGCGCGCCCCGGCGGGGGTCAGCCGCCCTCCGGTGCCCCGAAACGGTGCCGCCACCCACCGGCGGGCAGGGGGCCGTCGTCGAGCCGGTGGTGCCCGGGTGACGGCGTGCACGTCCCCACCGGCAGCGGCGGCCGCAGCCCGGCGGCGGCGAACGCTGCCACCAGGCGCGACCCGTCCGGTGTCGCCAGCAGGAGCTCGTAGTCCTCACCGCCGGCCAGCGCCTCGGCCGGGGTGGCGCCGTCGGCGACCGGGATCCCGACCAGTGCCAGCCCGACGCCGGATGCCTCGGCCAGGTGGCGGGCGTCGGCCACCAACCCGTCCGAGATGTCGACGGCGGCGGAGGCCCCGGCCAGCCGGGCCGCCTCGCCCTCGGCCAGCCGGGCCCGGGGCCGGCGGTGGGCGGCCACCAGGGGCGCCGCCGCCCCCGAGGTGGCGCCGCTCCGGGCCAGCCGCAGGCCGGCCGCCGACGCGCCCAGCGGTCCGGTCAGCCACAAGCTGTCGCCGGGCCGGGCACCCGAGCGGCGCAACGGGCCGGGCTCCCCCGGTGGCACCAGCGACCCCACCACGGCGACCGACACCGTCACCACGGGGGCGGCGGACAGGTCGCCTCCCACCACCGCGCATCCCACCTCGGCGGCCGCCTCGGCCACGCCGGCGGCCACGGCCAGGACGTCGCTCCCCGGCGGGCCGGCCAGCGACACCAACGCCCACCGGGGCCGTGCCCCCATGGCCGCCAGGTCGGACACGGTCACGGCCAGCGCCTTGTAGCCGAGATCGGCGGCGGTGGACACGGCGGGATCGGCGTGCACCCCGGCGACCACCAGATCGGTGGCCAGGAGCAGGGGCCCGGCGGACCCGGTCACCACGGCGGCGTCGTCGCCGATCCACACCTCGCCGGGCGGCGGCCCCCCGGCCGCCTCGTAGGTCCGCCGCATGGCCTCGATCAGTTCGAACTCGTCCCCGGCGCCCATCCTCCCTGCCTAGCACCGGCCCCGCCGGCCCGGGGCGGTGGCCTCCGGACCCCGGGTGGACACGCCGCTAACATTGGCGACCGCTCCGTAACCCCCACGCGAGCGGCGCGTGTCCACAGGCAGTGCCCGGGCCCGCCGGTCCCATCACGAGGAGGAACCACCTACCCATGCCCCCCACCGAGAACAAGAAGCTCATCGCCTGGGTGGAGGAGGTGGCGGCACTCACCGAGCCCGACGCCGTCGAGTGGTGCGACGGATCGGCCGAGGAGTACGACCGGCTGTGCCAGCTGCTGGTGGAGAAGGGGACGTTCACCAAGCTGTCGGAGGCCAAGCGGCCCAACAGCTACTGGGCCGCGTCCGACCCCGGCGACGTCGCCCGGGTGGAGGACCGCACGTTCATCTGCTCAGCCAAGGAGGAGGACGCCGGCCCGACCAACAACTGGCGCGACCCGGCCGAGATGCGCGACACGCTGACCGGGCTGTTCCGGGGGTCGATGCGGGGCCGGACCATGTACGTGGTGCCGTTCTCCATGGGGCCGCTCGGATCGGACATCGCCCACATCGGGGTCGAGATCACCGACTCGGCCTACGTGGCGGTGTCGATGCGGATCATGACCCGGATGGGCTCGGGCGCCCTCGGCGTGCTCGGTGCCGACGGCGACTTCGTCCCCTGCCTGCACTCGGTGGGCGCTCCCCTGGCCGACGGCGAGGACGACGTCCCCTGGCCGTGCGACTCGGAGAACAAGTACATCGTCCAGTTCCCCGAGACCCGCGAGATCTGGTCGTACGGGTCGGGCTACGGCGGCAACGCCCTGCTCGGCAAGAAGTGCTTCGCCCTCCGCATCGCCTCGGTGATGGCGCGGGACGACGGCTGGCTGGCCGAGCACATGCTCATCCTGAAGCTCACCTCCCCCGACGGCGAGACCCGCTACGTGACCGGCGCCTTCCCGTCGGCGTGCGGCAAGACCAACCTGGCCATGCTCATCCCCACCCTGCCGGGGTGGAAGGTCGAGACGGTGGGCGACGACATCTGCTGGATGAAATTCGGGGCCGACGGGCGCCTGTACGCCATCAACCCCGAGTCCGGGTTCTTCGGCGTGGCGCCGGGCACCAACGTCCACACCAACCCGAACGCCATGCTGACCCTCGACGCCAACACCATCTTCACCAACACCGCCCGCACCGACGACGGCGACGTGTGGTGGGAGGGGATGACCGACGAGGTGCCGTCCCACCTCACGTCGTGGCGGGGCGAGGACTGGACGCCTGACGCCGGCACCACCGCCGCCCACCCCAACGCCCGCTTCACGGTGCCGGCCTCACAGGACCCGGCCATCGCCGCCGAGTGGCAGGACCCGGCCGGCGTGCCCATCGACGCCATCCTCTTCGGCGGGCGGCGGGCCTCGGTGGTCCCCCTCGTGTTCCAGTCCTTCGACTGGGAGCACGGCGTGTTCCTCGGCTCGATCATGGCCTCCGAGACCACGGCGGCGGCGGCCGGCGCCGTGGGCAACCTGCGCCGCGACCCCTTCGCCATGCTGCCCTTCTGCGGGTACAATATGGCCGACTACTTCGGCCACTGGCTGCGCATCGGGGCCGGCGCCGACCCGGCGAAGCTCCCCAAGATCTTCTACGTCAATTGGTTCCGCAAGGACGCCGACGGGCGGTGGCTGTGGCCGGGCTACGGCGAGAACTCCCGGGTCCTCGAGTGGGTCTTCCGCCGGGTCGCCGGCGAGGGTGACGCGGTGGAGACCCCCATCGGACTGGTGCCCGCCCCCGGGGCCATCAACACCGACGGCCTGGACGTCACCCCCGAGGACATGGAGCTCCTGCTCACCGTCGACGCCGACGACTGGCGGGCCGAGGTGCCCTCCATCCGCCAGCACTTCGCCACCTTCGGCGACCGGCTGCCTTCCCCGTTGGCGGCGGCCGTCGACGCCCTCGAGGAACGTCTGGGCTGACCGCCGACCCGGGTCGAAGCTCGGGCACGACCGACGACGAGGGGCCGGCACCTGCCGGCCCCTCGTGCGCGTCCCCCCACCGCGCCCCGCCGTCCGCCGGGTCGGACCGGCACGTGGTCCCGCTGCGCCCCCACGGCCCTCGGAGCCCCGTCAGACCGGTACGTGGTCCCGCAGGGCCCGCCGGCTCGACAGGTAGACGAGGGCACCGACCACGGCGGTGACGGCCATCACCACGTTGCCCACCTCGATGGCCAGGGTCAGGACCACCGGCACGAAGGAGCCGAGCACCCAGACCAGCTGGAACTGCGTCTCGAAGCGGGCGAACGCCCGGCCCTGGCTCGACTCGTCCACGTACTGCTGGACGAGGGCGTCGAACGACGGCTTGGCCACGGCGCCGGCGATGCCCACACCGAACGCCACCAGTGCCTGGATCCACCGCGAGGGGAAGGCAGCGGCGACCGACGACACCACCGCCACCAGGCCCAGCGCCGACAGCAGGATCTGCTGTTCGGAGAGGAAGCGCCGCAGCTGGGCGACGAGGAGGACCCCGACCACCGCGCCCAGGGTCACCGCACCCAGGAGCAGGCCGAACCACCAGGTGGGTGCGTGGGCCCGCCGGAGGCCGAAGGCGAACAAGAAGGTGAGGAACCCGCCCAGAGCCTTCAACAGGGACATGGGCATGAGCGCCACCATCACTTCGCCCCCGGCCACCGGCCGGAACACGGCCAGGTCGGCCTGCTCCTCCGCCCAGTCGGTGCCCGGTCCGCCGGCCCGGCCGGCGGTCGGGACCGACGGCAGGCCGGCCGTCGTGCTGTCTGGCACCGGTCGGGGGGCACCGGCGGCCGCGCGCC
>JAJZAC010000072.1 GCA_021799615.1 Actinomycetes bacterium | reverse complement strand
ACGGCGCGCTGGCCCGGGCGGGTGGTCACCGAACTGGCCCGGCTGGTCGACCCCACCCTTGTCGAGTGGATCGGGCAGTCGCTGGCCGTTGTGAGCACCGTGGTGGATCGCATCACGCCCCGTACCGGCAGCACCGAGATCGAAGTGGCGGCAAGAGCGACCGGCAGGAGCGACCAAGCGCCGGTGGTCACCGAGCCGTTCAGCGAATGGGTCCTCGCCGGCGAGTTCCCGGCTGGCCGGCCCCGCTGGGACGACGTCGGGGCCATCTTCACCGACGACGTGACCGGCTACGAGCATCGCAAGCTGTGGCTGCTCAACGGAGCCCACTCGCTGCTCGCCTACGCCGGGTCGCTCCTCGGGCATCGCAGCGTCGCTGAAGCCATCGGCGACGACCGCTGCCGGACTTGGGTGCAGCAGTGGTGGGCGACCGCCGGTCGCCACCTGGACCAGCCGCCCGGCGAGATCGCCATCTACCAGGACGCGCTGGTCGAGCGGTTCGCAAACGCCAGGATGCACGACGATCTCGCCCGTATCGCCGAGGACGGGTCCCAGAAGCTGCCGATCCGGGTCCTGCCGGTGCTGCGCGCGGAGCGCGCCGCGGGAAGGCTTCCCACCGCCGCGACCCGCATCGTGGCGGCCTGGCTGTGCCACCTGCGCGGGCTCGGCGGGGCCGTCCACGACGTACGCGCCGACGAGCTTGTGCCCCTCGCGGCAGGTCCGCTCCACGGAGCGGCGCGCAAGGTGCTCGACGCCCTCGATCCCGAGCTGGGCGCCGACACCGCGGTGGTGACCGCGGTTGCCGATCAGTGCCACGAGCTCGCAGGAACCCAGAAGTGACGCCCGTCTCCCGACAGGTGATCATCGGCCTCGACGTGGGCACGACCGGGGTCAAGGCCGTGGCGTTCGGGCTCGGCTCGCCATGGCGAACGCTGGAGGCCCGCTGGTGGGTCGGCTTGAAGGACTACCTGCTCTTGTGGCTCGCCGGCCCTCTCGCCACCGACGTGTCCTCCGCCTCGGGAACCGGGCGCTCGACGTCTCCGCTCGCGCCTGGAGCCCGCTGGCGACGGCCGCCGCCAGCGTCGACCTGGCCCGGCTGCCGGCGATCCTGGCAACCACCGACGTTGTCGCCCTGGACCGCCGGGTCGTGGCCACGGTCGGCCTTCCGACAGGCACCCCAGTCGCGGTCGGCGCAGCGGATGGGCCGCTCGCCACCCTCGGGACCGGGGCCATCACCCCAGGAGTGGCTGGCCTGTCCCTCGGCACGAGCGGAGCTATCCGGGTGGCGGTCGACGGGCCGCGTACGGCGAAGCCTCGCCCGGTTGCTCGACGCTCTCGCCCGGACCACCGACGTGGGAACGGACGCTGCCGTGCAGGTCGAACCGTGACGTACCCGATCCCGGCTCAGTGGGATCCGGCACTGAGCCAGGACCGTCGCGCTCAGGCGCCCGAGGGCACGCAGCCGCTGGTGACGATCGCCGCGCTCTACGGCACCGGAGGCAGCGTCATCGGTCCGCGGGTCGCCGCCCGCCTCGGCGTGGCGTTCATGGGCCGTGACATCCCCCAGATGGCCGCCCAACGGAGCGGCGTACCCCTCGACGCGGTCGAAGCCGTCGCCGAGGGCCCTCACCCCGGAGCAAACCGCCTGACGGCGCGCCTTGCCCGGGCACCCATCATCGGCGCCGCGACGAACCGAGCGTCAGCCGAGCCGCTCGAGGCCACGGAACGGCGCCTGCGTTCGTGCATCGAGGCGTTCCTCGCCGACGCGGCCAGCCGAGGCGGGGTGCTGCTCGGCCACGGCGGGATGGTCGTGCTGCGGTCGGTTCCCCGAGCGCTGCACGTCCTACTCCGCGGCCCGCAGGAAGAGCGGATCCACCAGGCCATGGCGCTACAGCGTGTAGACAGGTCGGTAGCCGAGGAACGCCAACGAGTCGAGGACCGGGCCCGGATCGGCTACGTCCGTCGAGCCTACGGGGCCGACGGCCTCGACCCGTGCTGGTACCACCTGATCCTCGATTCTACGGCGATCGACCTCGACGACTGCGTCGAGCAGATCGCCGCCGCCGCCCAAGCCCGGGCCCGCCATCCCCGCCCCAGCCCACCGATATGAGAAGAGGCTGACGTGCTCGCACCCAAAGACACCGCTACCAGAGAACGCAGGTCGCTCGACGGCCTGTGGAAGTTCATGCTCGACCCCGACGGGACCGGCCGGCGCGACCGGTGGTGGGAAAAGCTGCCGGGGGAAGCGGTGGAGATGCCGGTCCCATCCAGCTACAACGACGTCTATCCCGACCCGGCGTACCGCGACCACGTCGGTGACGCCTGGTACGAGACGACCTTCCGGGTACCCCCCGGATGGTCGGGCCGGCGCATAGCCATACGGTTCGGTTCCGCGACGCATCGAGGCGAGGTCTGGGTGAATGGCCAGCCGGTTGCTGTCCACGAAGGTGGCTACACCCCCTTCGAGGCCGACATCACCGCCGTCGCCACCCGCGGCGAGGAGAGCCGGCTCGTCGTGGCCGTCAGCAACGTCCTCACCTGGCAATCGATCCCCCCCGGCTACATCGAGGACACCCCGGCGGGGCGTCGGCAGCGCTACTTCCACGACTTCTTCAACTACGCCGGACTGCACCGCCACGTCTGGCTCACCGCCACCCCGACCACACGCGTCGAAGACATCACGGTCCGCACCGGGACCGACGGCTCCGACGGCACCGTCTCCTACCGCGTCGAGCTGGCCGGCCCAGGCGCTGGGCAGCTCGACACGCAGGTCAGTCTCGCCGACGCCACCGGTGCCGAGGTGGCCCGAGGCTCGGGTCCCGAGGGGGTCCTTCGGGTAGCGAGCCCCCGTCTGTGGCGGCCCGGTGACGGCTACCTCTACCAGCTGACCGTCGAACTTCGCGACGGCTCCACGCTGGTCGACTCCTACCCTCTGGCGGTCGGCATCCGCACCGTCCAGGTCGATGGGGCCCGTTTCCTGATCAACGGGGAGCCGTTCTACTTCCGCGGCTTCGGCCGCCACGAGGACATCCCCATCCGCGGCAAGGGCCAAGACGACGTGTGGATGGTCCACGACTTCGCTCTCATGGAATGGGTCGGGGCGAACTCGTTCCGCACCTCCCACTACCCCTACGCTGAGGAGGTCCTCGACTACGCCGATCGCCGCGGCGTGGTGGTGATCGACGAGACGCCGGCGGTGGGGCTCAACATGGGCCTCGGCGGGGGCATCTTCGGCACCCAGGGGTTCACCACGTTCTCCGACGAGACCGTCAACGCCGCTACCCAAGAAGCCCACCGTCAGGCGATCACCGAGCTGATCACCCGGGACAAGAACCATCCCTGCGTGGTCGCGTGGAGCATCGCCAACGAGCCCGAGTCCGACACCCAAGCCGCCCGTGCCTACTTCGAGCCGCTCGCCGCCCAAGCCCGGGCGCTCGACCCGACCCGCCCGGTCGGCTTCGCCAACGTCATGCTCGCCCCCCCGGACAAAGACGTCATCTCCGACCTGTTCGACGTGCTGCTGCTCAACCGCTACTACGGCTGGTACGTCGACACCGGCGACCTCACCGCCGCCGAAGCGCACCTCGAAGCGGAGCTGCGGGGCTGGGCTGCCAAGCACGACAAGCCCATCATCATGACCGAGTACGGCGCCGACACCCTCGCCGGTCTGCACGACGTGGTCCCGGGTCCCTGGAGCGAGGAGTACCAGGCCGCGCTGCTCGAGACGTCACACCGGGTCTTCGACCGGGTCGACGCGGTCGTCGGGGAGCAGATCTGGAACTTCGCCGACTTTGCCACCTCCTCGGGGGTCATGCGCGTCGGCGGCAACAAGAAGGGCGTCTTCACCCGCGACCGCCGCCCAAAGGCCGCCGTCGCCCAGCTGCGGCAGCGGTGGCTGGGGACGTCGTGACGGGTTCGACAGGAGGCTGGAGACTCGGCTTCGCCCAGTTCGCCGGCTACGGCGCCGGGGACGCCGGCAACAACCTGACCTTCTCCATGGCCTCGGCGTTCTTGCTGATCTACTACACCAACGTCGCAGGCATCCCGGCAGCCGAAGCCGGAACGTTGTTCCTCGTCGTGCGCGTCCTCGGGGGCGTCACCGATCTCGCCGCCGGCCGCATCGCCGATGAGACCACCACCAGATGGGGAAAGTTCCGCCCCTACTTGCTGTTCGGATCGGTGCCGCTCCTCGCCCTTCTCGTGGCGGTCTTCTCGATTCCCCACGGACTGTCCCCCGGTTGGAAACTCGTCTGGGCCTATGCCTCCTACGCCCTGTTCCAAGCCGCGTACAGCACCGTCAACATCCCCTACGGGTCCCTCGCCGCCGCCATGACCCAGCAGCCCTCCGATCGCGCCCGACTGTCGACGGCGCGGCTGATATTCACCGCGGCAGCGATCCTCGTCATCGCGGCGGTGGTCTCGCCCGAGCTCTCCCACGCCGCCAACCTGCAGCACTCGCTCACCGTCACCGTTGCGATCTTCGCCGTCGTCGGGATCGCCATCTACGCCTGGTGCTTCGCCACCACCCGAGAAACGGTGCAACGCGACTCCGAACGGTTTAGCATCCGCGCCACCCTACGGATGCTCCGACACAACCGGCCGCTGGTGATCCTCTGCGCGTCCAGCTTGGCCCTCTACACCGGCGTCTTTGGCGCCCAGACCGTGGGGATCTACTACGCCAAGGACGTGCTCGGCGACACCAACCTCTTCATCGCCATGACCGTCGCCCAGACCACCGGCATGATCCTCGCCGCCCTGCTCGTCCCGAAAGCAGCCAGCCTCATCGGGAAGAAGGCCGTCTACCTTGCCGCCGGCTCCCTCTGTGTGGCAGCGGGGGCCGGCATCGCCCTCTCGCCGGCCAGCCTGCCGGCGCTGGGGATCGCCTCTTTCGGCGTGCTGGGGCTCGGGACCGGCGCGATCATCGTCGTGCTCTACGCCATGGTCGCCGATACCGTCGACTACGGCGAGTGGAACAGCGGGGTGCGCGCCGAAGGCCTCAACTACGCCATCTTCTCCTTCACCTCCAAAGTCGGCCTCGGCGTCGGTGGCGCCACCGCGGCCTACACCATAAGCATCGGCGGCTACATGGCCAGCACCACGTTCCAAACCCATTCGGCGCTGCAGTCCATCCGGATCGCCGCCGGGGGCCTCCCGGCCGCGCTGATCCTCATCGCCACGGCCACCATGGTCGCCTACCCTCTCACCGAGAAGGCGTTCCGAGCGCTCATCGCCGACATCGCCCAGCGACGAGCCGCCACCATGCTCGACGTCAAATAGCTCTCCCCCCATCGCCGGGCCGGCCCCTACCCGCCGTCGCCTTCGGCGCAGCTGGTCACGAGAGCTGGCCGGTCAGCTCGTGGAGGTAGCACCAGCTCCAGGTGTCGCCGGGCATGACCGAACGCATGACCGGGTGTTGGGCCCGGTGGTAGTGCTTGGTTGCGTGCGTTCCCGGTGAGGAGTCACAGCACCCGACATGACCACAGGCCAGGCACTCGCGCAGCGCCACCCAGCGGGTCCCTTCAGCCAGGCACTCCTCGCAGCCGTCCGGGGTCCGCGGCGGCGGGAAGTCCGCCAGGCGCAAGCCCTCGAGATGCTCGCAGGTTTCAGCCATGTTGTTCTCCGTTCCCCTCTGGATGGGTGCCTTCTGGGTGGGCGAGGTCGACGTCGCCGGGCTGGCGGTGGGGCAGGTCGGTGGCTGGAACGCGGCCGAGACGGCCCGCCTGGTAGTCCTCGAGAGCCTGGGCGATCTCAGCCCGGGTGTTCATTACGAACGGGCCGTAGTGCACGACCGGCTCGCGAATCGGCCGGCCGCCTAGGACCAGGATCTCGAGGTTGGGGTGGCGGCTCTCTTGATGGGGGTCAGCCCCGACGCGCAGCGCATCACCGGGGCCGAACACCACCAATTGGTGGTCGCCGGCGGGGCGCCGCTCGGCGCCGACAACCCCGCGCCCTGAGAGCACATAGACGAGCGCGTTGAAGTCCGCCGGCCACGGCAGGACCAGCTCGGCACTCGGGCTGAGCGTGGCATGAAGGAGGGTGATCGGCGTATAGGTAACCCCCGGGCCGCGCTGGCCGGCGAGCTCTCCTGCGATGACCCGCACCAGCGCGCCGCCATCGGGAGACGAAAGCAGCGCGGCCGCGCTGGCCCGCAGGTCCTGATAGCGCGGCGGGTTCCACTTCTCTGCCGCCGGGAGGTTGACCCACAGCTGGATCCCGTGGAAAAGGCCGCCCGAGGCGACCAGGAACTCCGGAGGCGCCTCGATGTGAAGGATCCCCGCCCCGGCAGTCATCCACTGAGTGTCGCCGTTGGTGATCCGCCCGCCGCCGCCGTTGGAGTCCTGATGGTCGAACACCCCGTCGATGATGTAGGTGACCGTCTCGAACCCGCGGTGGGGGTGCCACGGGGTGCCCTTGGGCTCGCCGGGCGCATAGTCCACCTCCCCCATCTGGTCCATGTGCACGAACGGGTCGATCGCCGACATGGCCACCCCGGCGAACGCCCGGTAGACGGGGAACCCCTCGCCTTCGAGCCCCGGCGGGGCGGTCGTCACCGACAGCACCGGCCGCTCTAGGGCGCCCGGAGCGGGCCGGTCGATCTTGGGGAGGACCAACAGGTCGTCGACCGTCACCGCCGGCATGGGCTGTCCCCCCGCGAGCGAGCCGGCCTAGATGCCGTCATGGGGCGTCCCATCGAAGAGACAGGGCGCTGGCGAAGCCGGTGCCGATCTGCTGCTGGATGGCGATGTGGAACAGGCCGACCTGTTCGAGCATGCGGGCACGGCGCAACGGTCCCACGTCGAGAGCGGTCATCCCTCCCGCCTCGACGAGTGACGCCACGGTCTTCTTGGCTTGTTCGTCGTCGCCGGCTATGAGCACCTGGAGCTTCTGGCCGGCGACCTCACCGGCCAGAAGCGTCTTGGCGAACGTGGTGTTGAACGCCTTCACCACCTTCGTCCCTTCCGGTACCAGCTGGGCGGTCTCCTCCGCTGCCGAGGTCCCCGGCGGCGTCGTGACCGTCTCCATCGTCGACCAGTCGACCGGGTTGACGATGTCGATCACGACCCGACCGGCTATCCCCTCCTGATGTTCGGCGACCGCTGCGGCAACTGCCTCATAGGGCAGCGCCAGCACCACCACCTCACCGGTCACGCTCCGGTTCGACGTCGCCAGCTCGCCGAGCTCCTCGGCGAGCGTCCGGGAATCCTCGGGGTTCTGGTCGACCAGCTCCACCTCGTTGCCGCCGGCGACCATCCTGCGGCCGATCCCCCGGCCCATGTTGCCCGCCCCGACGATCGTGACTTTCATCGTGCACCTCCCCTGGGCCGCCGCGTGCCGGCCGCCCGACATTTCCTACAGGGTCGCGCCTTTAGACATCCAGGTCCAGCGCTAAACATGCGGATCCTCGACGGTAGCTCCATTTCTGTGTGCCTCCTCGCTCGGGTAGCTATGTCCCCGACGCCCACAGTCCTTGCCGGCTCTCGTTTTTTTTCTGTGCCGTCCGCCTCTGCCTGGGAGGTCGTGCGCTCGGGTATGGCGAGCTGGGCACCCCGGTTGCTTCTGCCGGGCGGGATCCCCGTCACGATCCGACCTGTGGTGCGGGCTCCAGAGCGGCTTCGCGCCGCAGACCGGGACGACCTCGGTGGCGAGCAGCTCGATGGACCGGGCGGTCTCGGCGAAAGGGAGGCCGCCGAGGCCGATCTGGGCGAGGAACCGGTCGTGGCCGAGCAGCTGGTGCGTCGATGGGCCGGCCGGTGACCGGATCGGCGGTTATCTCGCCGAAGGTGAAGATCCCGATCTCGAAGCCCTGGGACGTCCCCTCGGTCATGTCGACACGTCCCCGGCGGCGAAGAGGCGGGTGAGCCACTCGGCCAGAGCGTCGACGACACCGGCGCTGAGGCCGTGGCCGCCCGGATCGCGGACCGCGGTGGTGTGGCTGCCGGCGTCTCCGTTGAGGTAGGTCCAAGTCCGCTCCAGCAGGTCGCGGGGGATGACGTGGTCGGCGTCGCCGTGGGCGACGAACACCGGCATCCCGGCGAGCCGGCCGGGGGTGGTGGGGACACCGGCGTCGAAGGGCAGGGTGGCGTAGAGGATGCCGGCGCCGGAGTAGCGGCCCGGGTCGTCCAGGACGAGCCCGCCGGCGAAAGCCCCGCCGCCGCTGAAGCCGACCGGCACGACCGGGCGTCCGTAGGAAGCGACCTGGTCGAGCCAGCCTCGGAACCAGGCCATCGTCTCGGCCAGGGATTCGGTGGTGGGCCGGCCGATACCCCGGTTGGCGAACCAGGCGTAGCCGCCCCCCTCGCGAATGGGGGCGCGGACGGCGGCGTAGGCCGGCCCGGCGGGGAGGTGGTTGGCCAGGCCGACGATGTCGGCCTCGTCGGAGCCGCGCCCGTGCAACAGCACCACGAGGGGTGCGCTGGGCGTGGCATCGCCGTGCCAGGCCACTACGGGCGGGGCGTAGGTGGTCATGACCGCACCGTCCGAGGATCGCTGGCGGTCGCCGGTTCGGGCGTGATCTGCCCGGCGGTGGCCACCCCGCTCCAGTGCTGGACCTCGCCGGCCAGGTCCAGATGGTCGATGGGGGCGGCGTGCTCGTAGGCGCCCCAGTGGTCGCGGGGGAGCATCCACATCAGCTCGAACTCGTTGCCGTCGGGGTCGGCGCCATAGACGCTCTTGGTGGCGCCGTGGCTGGCCTCACCCGTGTATGCGCCGGCGTCGAGCAGCGACTGGCGAGCGGCGGCCAGCTCGTCGATGGTGTCGAGCTGCCAGGCCAGGTGATACAGGCCGATGGCCCCGCGACGCTTCGGACCGCCAGCGGCTCCGACGCCGAACAGGCCCAGGTCGTGGTGGTTGCCCGACCGAGGAAGGCGCAGGAAGGCGGCGTTGGCGCGCGGCTCGCGGGCGATTACTTCCATGCCGAACACGTCGCTGTAGAAGCGGAGCGAACGCTGGAGGTCGGCGACGAAGAGCACAGCATGGTTGAGACGTACAGGCGATACGGGCATCGGGGTTCCTTGGGTTAGGCCCGGAGCGCGGAAAAGCGCCCTCCGGGCTCAGATGAGACGGTTGTGACATCACGAACGGTCCTCGCTCGGAGCTGGCTCAGGCGGCGTCAGTGCTGCGGATGGCAGAGACCTCGAACTCCAAGGTGACGTTCTCGCTGACGAGCACGCCACCGGCTTCGAGCGCGGCGTTCCAGTTGACACCCCAGTCCTTGCGGTTCACGACCGTCGTTCCTTCGAAGCCGATCCTCTGGTTGCCGTAGGGGTCTACCGCGCTGCCGGTGTACTCGAAGTCGACGGTGACGGGGCGGGTGACCCCCTTGATGGTCAGGTCGCCGGTCACCTGGAAGTGGACGTCGCCGGTCTGCTCGACGCTGGTCGAGGAGAAGGTGATCTGCGGGTAGGTGTCCATGTCGAAGAAGTCGTTGGAGCGCAGGTGGGCATCGCGGTCCGCGTTGCGGGTGTCGATGCTGGCGGCTTTGATCGAAAGCTGCAGCTTCGAGTTGGCCGGGTTGGCGGCGTCGAAGTAGCCGTAGCCGTCGAACTCGTTGAACGAGCCGCGGACCTTGGTGACCATGGCGTGGCGGGCGACGAACCCGATCCGGCTGTGGGCGGGGTCGATCGTGTAGCTGCCGGTGAGTGTGGCGGGGACGGTCGGGGTGCTCATGGGGCTGCTCCTTGAGGTGGTGGACATGTCCTACAACATAGGTGATAGATCAACTATTCCGCGCCCTACACTGAAGCCATGACCGGGGCCCGGTGGCTCGACGAGCACGAACAACGAGCATGGCGGGCCCTACAGTTCATGCACTTGCGCCTCGCCGGCCGCCTGGCTGCCGATGTGGCCGCCACCTCCGACCTGTCCTACACCGACTATCTGGTGCTCGTCGCCCTCAACGAGCAGCCCGACGGCCGGGCCCGGCTGTTCGAACTGGCCGAAGCCCTCGGCTGGGAGAAAAGTCGGCTCTCCCACCAGATCGCCCGCATGACCGGACGGGGACTTCTGCGAAAGGAGCGCTGCGACGGCGACCGCCGCGGTGCCTTCGTCGTGGCCACCGAAACGGGCCGCAAGGCGATCGAGGCGGCGGCACCCCACCATGTGGCGATGGTACGCCGCTTGTTCATCGACCCGCTCACCCCCGGAGAGCTCGACGCCATCACCTCGGCAGCCGAGAAGGTCCTCGCCGTGCTCGACGCCGAAGCCGCCGACGACCACCATGATGGTGGCCGTCGTAGAGAGGAGCGTCCCAGTAGATGACATGCCGAACCGGCTATGACCGAGGCGGACAGGCCAGACGTACACGAACTTTGGGCTCCGAGCCGCTTCGTTCTCGAACGCCAACACCGCCGCCGAACCTCCTGTCGAGAAGCGAGCCCGGTTCATCGCGCCGCGCCCGAGGACTTCGTGATCCTCGAAGTCGTCTTCGCCCCGCGGATGCCACCACGATCCATGAATTGAGGAGACCGCCCATGAACCCCGCCGAGCATGTCCTCGAAGAGCTACGCCAACGCGTCCCGACGTTCGGTGTCGCCATCATGATGAACGCTGGGCCGGGCAGCGCACACGCACCACCGACCGCTTCCTTCTGTGGCAGTGGGCATCTGGCACTGCGACGCCCTCGGGCACCACTCGGGCTTCCCGCCCCCAGACCCGGCAGTCGTCGTCACGGCCGCCACCGCCCCGAAAGCCCAGTACCTGCCCGGCGAGACGTTCCTGCGGGGTCGCCAGCTCACCTACGCCGCCGGAGCGGTCGAGTTCCGGACCATTTACCCCGGCTGGTACCCGGGGCGGACGGTGCACATTCACACGATCGTGCACGCCGCCTCGATGACCTTCACCAGCCAGTTGTACTTCCCGGATCCGACCAGCGACGAGGTGCTCGCCACCGGTCCCTACGGCGATCGGCCGGGCCGAGACACCACCAACAGCACCGACACGGTCTTTGCCACCGGCGGCACCCCCGCCGTGCTCGACATCACCCGTTCCCCTAACGGCTACCGGGCCGTCGTCTGCCTGGTCCTTCCCTCCCCGGCCGAGCTGCGATGAGCGGCCCGGTGGCCAGCGCTGACGTACCGGCCGAGGCCCAGCGCGCCGCTCCAGAGGCCTGCGTGCTCGAGATCACCCAAAGCCGGGAGAGCCGCGTCGGCGCCATCAAGGTACGCCGGGCGCTGCCGCAACGGGGACGGCGCACGGTGGGCCCGTGGTGCTTCGTCGACCACATGGGCCCTGCGCTGGTCAGCGCCCCCCGAGGCATGGACGTCGCCCCGCATCCGCACATCGGCTTGCAGACCGTCACCTGGCTCTTGGAGGGCGAGGCGCTGCACCGCGATTCGCTCGGGAACGAGCAGGTCATCGTGCCCGGCCAGCTCAACTTGATGACGGCCGGGTGGGGCGTCGCCCACTCCGAGGAGGGCACCGGCTCCGACAGCGGCAACCTGCACGGCGCGCAGCTGTGGATCGCCCAGCCATCGGCCACCAGAGACGGGCCGGCGGCCTTCGAGCACCACAGCGAGCTTCGTCGGCGCAGTCCGCCTCGACGGGCAGATCATCGAGCCGGGACATCTCGCCTACCTCGGCACCGGCCGCACCGAGATCTCCGTGGCAGCCAGAGAGCCGACCCGGGCCCTGCTGGTGGGTGGCGTTCCCTTCGACGAAGAGGTGCTCATGTGGTGGAATTTCGTCGCCCGGGCCCGTGCCGAGATCATCGAGGCACACAGCGCCTGGATCGCCGCCGACGCCCGCTTCGGACACGTCGACTCGCCCCTTCCCCGCATCGAGGTGGGGCCACCACCGTGGAGGCTCTGACACCACGGGGTGCGGGTCCCTCGCCCCGGGGTGGCCACAGTTCGCGCGACGTCTTCGCCCGATCGGTGCTGGCGAGGCCATGACGCAGAGGCGGCCGACGCAGCCAGCACGGGTGCGACCCCGGACCTGCGCCGCGCGCGGTCGGCGCCCCCGGTGAGCGAATGGTCCTCCACCTGGACGCGCCCGATCCAGGACGCGATCCGCGTGGACCGCTCCAAGCTGGCCTTGGTGCCCGCGGCGCGCTGCGC
>JAJZAC010000009.1 GCA_021799615.1 Actinomycetes bacterium | reverse complement strand
CCGTCTCCACCAGGTGCCCGGGAACGTCCGGATCTGTCACGTCGGCGACCACCGGCACCACGTCCACGCCTGCAGCTCGCAGCTCGGACACCGTCGCCGCCAGGGATTCCTCGCCGCGGGCCGCCACGACCAGGTGCGCGCCCTCGGCGGCCAGCGCGGCGGCGGCCGCCTTCCCCAACCCTCGCGAGGCGGCGGCGACGATGGCCACTCTGCCGTGCAGTCCCAGGTCCATGATGCCGTGCTCCTTGCCGTTCAGGGGTCGACCACGACCAGCGAGCGATCGGCACGGTTGAGCGACCTGCTCTCCCCACCGGGCCCGATGACGACGATGTCCTCCAGGCGCATCCCGAAGCGCCCGGGCAGGTAGATGCCGGGCTCCACCGAGAAGGCGTTGCCCGGCACCAACACCTCCTCGTTGCCGGCCACCAGGTAGGGGGGCTCGTGCTCCTCGACCCCGATGCCGTGGCCCGTGCGGTGGACGAAATGCCGGCCGAACCCGGCGGCCTCGATCACCCGGCGCGCTGCGTCGTCCACCTGCCAGGCGGCAACCCCGGCCCGAGCTGCGCCACGCCCGGCCGCCTGGGCGGCAGCCAGCACGTCGTAGCAGGCGCGCACGTCGTCCGGCGGCTCCCCCACTGCCAGCGTGCGGGTGATGTCGGAGCAGTACGCCGCACCGCCCCCCGGTACCAGGGCGCCGCCGAAGTCGCACACCACCGTGTCGCCGGGAGCGATGACCCGTTCCGTCGGCTCGTGATGGGGGCTGGCGGCGTTGGGACCCGACGCCACGATGGCGAAATTGACCCGCTGGTGACCCTCCTCCACCAGCCGGCGACCGACGTCACCGGCCACCTGGCGCTCGGTGCGACCGGCCAGGGGGATGGCCCCCGACTGGAGGTCGTCGGCGACCCGGTCGGCGGCGGCCGCTGCCGCCTCGAGGGCGGCGATCTCGGCGGCGTCCTTCACCGCCCGTACCGGTGCGGTGACCGCCGAGGCAGGCGTCCAGCGGGCCCCCGGCCGCCGCTCCTGGAGGGCGAGCAGTGCCACCGCCCACGTCCGGTCGGAGACACCGAGGACCTGGCTCCCCGGCGGGAGCGACGCCAGCACCAGCCCGACGGGATCCTCCTCCTCCGACCAGGCCCGGACCTCGACCAGGTCACGGGTGGACG
The DNA here is from genome assembly GCA_021799615.1 of Actinomycetes bacterium. Lineage (GTDB taxonomy): Bacteria > Actinomycetota > Acidimicrobiia > Acidimicrobiales > RAAP-2 > JAJZDI01. The sequence goes on along the minus strand of JAJZAC010000009.1, from coordinate 44,211 downwards.
GCGGCACCCGGGGTTCCTCGAGGAGCGGGACGACGAGCACCGGATCGCCCGCCGCCGGCAGCACCAGCATGGTCAGCCGTTCGAGGGGCATGGCCTCGTACCCGGTCAGCCAGGGGAGGTCGGCGCCGAGCGAGAGCAGGAGTGCGTCGACGCCGGCGGCCGCCATCCCGGCCCGCACCCGGGCGACACGATCGCCGGCCGGGGAGCTCAACGCGGCGGCCCGGCCACGGCCCGGCGGACCACCCGGCCCGGCGACAGTCCGGCGGCGGCGGCCGCTTCGCCGGCATGGTGGCTGGATCGGGTCAGCGGCGTCGCCTGGACATGGGCGAAGCCCATGGCACGGCCGGCGCGCGCCAGCTCGTCGAGCTCGTCCGGATGCCACCACCGGGCCACCGGGAGGTTCGCCGGTCCCGGCCGCAGGTACTGGCCGACCGTCAGGAGCGACACCCCGACGGAGCGGAGGTCGGCCATGGTGGCCAGGACCTCGTCGGGCTCCTCGCCCATGCCGACGATGATCCCGGACTTGGTGACGGTCCCGGTACCGGAGGCCCGGGCCAGCACCGTCAGGCTCCGTGCGTAGCCGGCTGACGGTCGTACCGCCCGCTGGAGGCGCGCCACCGTCTCGATGTTGTGGTTGAGGACGTCCGGCCCGGCGTCGAGCACACGGGCCAGGGCGCCGGCGTCACCCCGGAAGTCCGAGACGAGGACCTCGACGGTCACGCCGGGAGCCGTCCGCCGCACCGCTTCGACCGTGGCGGCGAAGGCGGCCGCTCCCCCGTCAGCCAGGTCATCCCGGGCCACGCAGGTGACCACGGCGTGGGCGATGCCCATCGCCGCCACTGCGTCGGCCACCCGACCGGGCTCGCCGGGATCGAGCGGACGGGGACGACCGGTGTCGACCTGGCAGAACGCGCACGACCTCGTGCAGCGGTCGCCGTTGATCATGAACGTGGCCGTGCCCTCGGCCCAGCACTCGAAGATGTTGGGACAGCCGGCCTCCTCGCAGACGGTGACCAACGACCGCTGCTGGAGGTCCCGCCGGAGCGGCAGGAACTCGCCGGTCGTCCGGGCCGGGACCCGCAGCCACGGCGGCTTCCGCTGCGAGATGGCGAGGCCGGCGCCCGGGTCGACACCGGCGCGGCTGAGGCGACGGCCGAGGGCGACGGGAACCGGTGTGCCGCCCGGAACCGGATCGGCGGCGACCGGCGCGGCGGCACCCGACACCACTCGTTGGACGTCGCCGGGAACGGCCCCGCCTCCCAGCACTCCCGACGCGTCGATCACCGCGTCGACGAGATCGTCCATCGACGCGCTGATCCCCTCTTCGCGCAGCGAGGTCACCGGCCGGTCGGCGATCCCGCACGGGACGATGTGGCCGAACATCGCCAGGTCCGTGTCGACGTTGCAGGCGAAGCCGTGGGTGGTGCGGCCGCGAGACGTCCGCACCCCGACCGCGGCGATCTTGCGGGGACGGTCGCCGTCGGCGCCCAGCCACACGCCGGGAAACCCGTCGAGGCGCCCCACGGAGGCAGGATCGAGCCCGAGCCGCACCAGGGCATCGATCACCAACTGCTCGACCCGGTGGACGTGGGCCGGGCCCTGGTGGGGTCCGGGTGGGACGGTCATGACGGGGTAGCCGACCAGCTGCCCGGGGCCGTGGTAGGTGACGTCGCCGCCCCGGTCGACCTGCACCAGGTCGGCACCGACCTCGGACGGCGTCGCCAGGACGTGGCCGGGGTCGGCGTGGGCACCGAGGGTGTAGACGTGGGGGTGCTCCATCAGGAGCAGGTAGTCGTCACCGGTACCGGCCAGCGCACGCTGCAGGTCCCACGCCTCCCGGTAGGGGACGCGGCCCAACCACCGGACCCTCACACCTGGCTCCGCGCTGCGGTCGGGTCCACGGTCAGAGCTCGGTTGCCCAGTCCCGCTCGGCGAGCAGTCCGGCCACCCGGGCCAGGAACCGCGCCACGTACGCACCGTCGACGGCCCGATGGTCGAAGGTGGCGGCCAGGAGCCCGACCGAGTGGATGGCGATCGCTTCGCTGCCGTCGGCGGCTTCGACCACCACCGGCTTGCGCGAGACCCCGTCGGTCGACAGGATCGCCACCTGGGGTTGGTTGATGATGGCGCCGGTGATGAGCGTGCCGAACGGGCCGGCGTTGGTGATCGAGAAGGTGCCGCCCGAGATGTCGTCGGCGCTCAGCCGCTTCGTCCGGGCGCGGTCGGCCAGTTCGCGGATCCGGCGGGCCATGCCGCGCAGGGACAGCTCCTCGGCGTGATGGACCACCGGCACGATGAGCCCCTCGTTGTCGAGGTCCACGGCGATCCCCAGGTGGACGTCCCGGTGGACGATGAGGACGTCGTCACCCACGGACGCGTTCAGGTGCGGGAACTCCGCCAGTGCCTCGACGGTGGCCCGGGCGGCGAACGGCAGGTAGGTGAGGCTGAAGCCCTCCTCCTCGGCGAACCGGCGGCCGTGCTCCCGGCGCACCTGTTCCACCCGTTCGTAGTCGGCCTCCTTCACCATCAGCGTGTGGGCCGACGTGGCCTTGGAACGCACCATGTGCTCGGCGGTGCGGCGTCGGATGTTGCTGAAGGGGACGATCTCGTCCCGACCGGAGACGACCACCGGCGGCGGAGGTGCCGCCGGGACCGGTCGCGCCGGGGTCGGGGCGGCGGCGGCTTCGACATCGTGGCGGGTGATCCGACCGCCGACGCCGGTGCCGCGGATCGACGCCGCGTCGATCCCGTGGTCGGCGATCAGCTTGCGGACCATCGGCGACAGCACGGCCCCGGCCGGGGCTTCGGCGGGTGGAGGCGTTGGCAGGGAGGCGGGCGGGGGCGCCGGGGTCTCGGCGGCCGGGGGCGCGGGGGCCACAGTCTCGGCGGCCGGGGAGGCGGCCGGGGGCGGGGGCGCGGGGGCCTCGGCGCCGTCGCCGATCACCGCCAACCGGGTGCCGACGTCGACGGTGTCGCCCTCCGCCACCAGGATCTCGGCCAGGACCCCCGAGGCCGGCGAGGGGACTTCGGAGTCGACCTTGTCGGTGGACACCTCGAAGAGCGGCTCGTCCCGGGCGACCTGGTCGCCAACGGCCTTGAACCAGCGGGTGACCGTCCCTTCGGTGACGGTCTCGCCGAGCTGTGGCATGGTCACGTCAGCCAACGTGGAGCCCCCTTCCGGTCAGGGCGAGGACCGTCTCGCCGAAGGTCTCGGACAGCGAGGGGTGGGGCTGGATGAACCGTGCCACCTCGTCGGGTGTCGCCTCCCAGTTCACAGCCAGGTAGCCGGCCCCCAGCTGTTCGGTCACCCACGGGCCGGCCATGTGCACGCCCAGGATGCGCCCGGCCGACCCGTCCGGTCTGCGCTCGGCGATCACCTTCACCAGCCCGTCCGTCTCGCCGATGATCCGGGCCCGGCTGTTCCCGCCGAACGGGTCCTTCTTCACGAGGACGTCGATCCCGGCGGCGCGCGCCGCCGCTTCGGTCATCCCGGCGAAGGCCACCTCCGGATGGCAGTAGATGGCCCACGGCACCGCCCCGTAGTCGACAGGCACCACGGGCTCGCCCAGCATCGAGCGGACGGCGACGATCGCCTCGGCGAAGCCGACGTGGGCCAGCTGGGGCGTGCCGGCGACGATGTCGCCCACCGCCCAGACACCCGGCTCGCCGGTTCGCATGTACTCGTCGGCCACGACGAAGCCTCGCTCGTCGACGACGACGCCTGTGCCCGGCTCGACCAGGCCCTCCGATCGGGGACGGCGACCGACCGACACCACGACGGACGCCACCGTCACCTGCTGGCCCTCGCCGAAGGACACGACGGTCCCCCCGCCGCCGGGGACGGGCGCGTGGCCGGTGACCTGTACGCCTGTGTGGACCTGGATGCCCCGCTTGCGGAACGAACGGGCGACCACGGCGGCTGCATCCTCGTCGCACCCGGCCAGGATGGTCGGCAGCGCCTCGAGGACGGTCACCGACGCGCCCAGGTCCGAGAACATCGAGGCGAACTCGCAGCCGATGGCGCCCCCGCCGATCACGGCGACGGAGGGCGGGACGTGCTCGAGGTCGAGGACCTCGTCGGAGGTGAGGACGGTGGTGCCGTCGACGTCGAAGCCCGGGATGGTCCGGGGGAGCGAGCCGGCGGCCAGCACCACGTTGGTCCCGCCGAGCTCAGTGGTCGACCCGTCGTCGGCCGTGACGCGCACCCGGCGACCCGGGAGGAGCACACCCGTGCCCGGGAACACGGTGATCCCCCGGCCCTTCATCAGCCCGGAGAGACCGCGGAACAACTGGTCGACAACCTGCTGCTTGCGCTGCTGGCTCACCTCGAAGTGCACCGCCGGCCGGTCGTCCGACGGCGAGCCGATCCCGAAGGCCGCCGCCGCCGACACGGTGCGGCGTACCGCCGCCGTCTCCAGGAACTCCTTCGCCGGCACGCATCCCCGGTGCAAGCAGGTCCCACCGACCTTGTCCAGCTCGACCACGGCGACGTCGAGCCCCGCGGCGGCACCGTACAGGGCAGTCGCATAGCCGCCGGGCCCCCCGCCGATCACGACGACGTCGAACTCCCGTCGCTCCGAACCCCTGTTCCCCCCCGATGTGCTGCCCTCGACTTCGCCATCGGGTGTCGTCCGAACCACCTCCGCAGTTCCGTGCGGGCATCGGTGCCGCGCCGGCCCACTCTACCGGCGGTGCGCTGGCCCGGGCACCGGCCACCGGCACCGGCGATCGGGGCCCGGCGTCACCCGGACGGCCGGCGGTCGGCACCCGGCACGCCGCCGGCGGATCAGGCGTCCTCGGTGAACGGCAGTGGCTTCCGGCCGGCGAAGCCCTCCTCGGCGAAGTGCCACCAGCGCAGGTCGTCCTCGCCACTGCGCCAGCACAGGAGGTACACCCGGCCCGATCGGCTGCGCGCCGGGAAGTCGACCAGACCGGTCCCGGCGTCGCGCACGACGACGTCCAGCGAGCCCAGCTCCTCGAGTGCCGCTTCGGCCGTGGGGAGGTCGGTGCCGGGTTCGACCCGCGGGGCCACGCCATGGCCGTTGGACCGCGCCCCGCGCTGCTGCTCGGATGCAGCGCGGACCACCTCGACCAACAGGGCGACCCTGGGCAGTGCCGCCCGTGCCTCGTCCTCGGTCCAGTAGCGCACGCCCGTCGCATCCCCCTGCGGCCCGGCGCCCCGGTGTTCCCGGGCGCCCGCGGGAACCGAGCCTACGGGAGGACGCCGGGCGGGGGCGGCACCGGCGTCACTGCCGGTCGGCAGCCGCCGTCGCCAAGCGGTCGACGAGGTCGTTCATGGGATCGCCGGAATGCCCCTTCACCCAGTCGAAGGTGACGTCCCGCCCGCTGTCGACCGCCAGCGCCAGCAGCGGCTCCCACAGGTCCCGGTTGGCCACCGGCTTGCCCTGCGAGTTGCGCCATCCCCGGCGCCGCCACCCCTGCCACCACCGGTCCCGGAAGCAGTGGACGACGTAGGTGGAGTCGCTCACGACGTGCAACCGGCCCGGCAGGGACCTGACCGCCTCGAGCACCGCGGTGATCTCCATCCGTTGGTTGGTGGTCCGCCCCTCGCCGCCGCTGGCCGACGGTCCGTCCGGCACGGCCCACGCCCAGCCGCCGGGCCCCGGGTTCCCCCGGCAGGCGCCGTCGGTGTACACGACCGTCGCCGGACCGGAACCACCGGGTGCCGCGTCGTCGAACAGGCTGGGGGCGGTGGGGTCGGGTCCGGCGGGCATCCCTCCAGCATGCCCAACCGGCTGCGGGCAGCCGGCGATGCCGGCTTCCGGGCGGTGCCGGGGGCGCCCTGGCGTCACCACCACGGTGATGACAGCATGGCCACAGTGCTCTTCGACGGCGTCAGCAACCAGTTGCCCGACAGCGATGCCAGCGAGACGTCCGAGTGGTTGGCGGCATTCGACGACGTCGTCGAGGTCCACGGGCGGACTCGGGCCCGGTACCTGCTCCTCCGCCTGCTCGAGCGGGCCGCCGCCCGCCACGTCGAATTCCCGGCCAGCGTCTCCACCCCGTACGTCAATTCCATCCCGACCTCCCAAGAGGCCGAGTTCCCGGGGGACGAGCACCTCGAACGCCGGATCCGCGCCTACATCCGATGGAACGCCGCGGTGATGGTCACCCGGGCCAACATGCGTTCGGACGCCATCGGTGGCCACCTGTCGACCTACGCCAGCTCCGCCTCCCTCTACGAGGTCGGCTTCAACCACTTCTTCCGGGGCAAGGACGCTCCCGGCGGCGGCGACCAGGTGTTCTTCCAGGGGCACGGCTCGCCCGGCATGTACGCCCGCGCCTTCGTCGAGGGTCGCCTGTCGGCGACCGAGCTCGACAACTTCCGCTTCGAGGTGGGCGGCGACGGGCTGGCCTCGTACCCCCACCCGCGGCTCATGCCCGACTTCTGGGAGTTCCCCACCGTCTCGATGGGCCTCGGCCCCCTGAACGCCATCGCCCAGGCCCACGTCAACCGCTATCTGACGGCCCGGGGAATCACCCCGTCGGGTGACGGGCGCGTCTGGTGCTTCGTCGGCGACGGCGAGTTCGACGAGCCGGAGACGACCGGGGCCCTGGGCCTGGCCGGCCGGGAACGGCTCGACAACCTCACCTTCGTGGTGAACTGCAACCTCCAGCGCCTCGACGGTCCCGTCCGCGGCAACGGCAAGGTCATCCAGGAGTACGAGGCGCTGTTCCGGGGCAACGGCTGGAACGTCATCAAGGTCATCTGGGGACGGGGGTGGGACCGGCTGCTCGCCCGCGACGTCGACGGCGTGCTGCTCGACAAGATGAACACGACCCTCGACGGGGAGTTCCAGAAGTACGCCACCGAATCGGGCGCCTACATCCGCGAGCACTTCTTCGGGCCCGACCCGCGGCTCGGGGCGCTGGTGGCGGACCTCAGCGACGAGGAGCTCCAGTCGCTGCCCCGGGGCGGGCACGACTACCGCAAGCTCTACACCGCCTACCGGGCGGCGGTCGACCACGAGGGGGCACCGACGGCGATCCTGGCCAAGACGATCAAGGGGTGGACCCTCGGGCCCGAGATCGAGGCCCGGAACGCCACCCACCAGATCAAGAAGATGTCGCCGGACCAGCTCCGCGCGCTCCGCGACCGCCTCCATCTCCACGACGAGATCCCCGACAGCGCGCTCGACGCCGACCACCCGCCCTACTACCGCCCACCGCCCGATTCGGAGGCAGCCCGCTACCTGGCCGAGCGGCGCCGGGCCCTGGGCGGCCCCCTCCCCCGCCGGGTCGTCCGCACCCGACCCCTCGACCCCCCCGACCCGAGGGCGTTCGCCGAGCTCCTGTCCGGATCGGGCAGCCAGGCCGTCTCGACCACCATGGCCTTCGCCCGGCTCCTGCGCGGTCTCGTCCGCGACCCGTCGGTGGGCGCCCGGGTGGTCCCCATCGTCCCCGACGAGGCCCGGACCTTCGGCCTCGAGTCGCTGATCAGCCAGGTGGGGATCTACGCCGTCGGCGGCCAGCGCTACACGCCCGTCGATGCCGGGCTCCCCCTCCACTACGCGGAGAGCGAGACGGGCCAGATCCTCGAGGAGGGGATCACCGAGGCGGGGGCCACCGCGGCGTTCACCGCGCTGGCCACGTCGTACGCCACCTGGGGGGAGTCGACACTCCCCTTCTACCTCTTCTATTCGATGTTCGGCTTCCAGCGGGTCGGCGACCTCCTGTGGGCGCTGGGCGACGTCCGGGGCCGTGGCTTCCTCCTCGGCTGCACCGCCGGCCGCACCACGTTGAACGGCGAGGGACTCCAGCACCAGGACGGCCACTCGCTGGTGCTCGCCTCGGTCATCCCCAGCGTCGCCGCCTACGACCCCGCCTTCGCCTACGAGATCGCCGTCATCGTCGAGGACGGCATCCGCCGGATGCTCGGACCCGACGGCGAGGACCGGATCTGGTACCTCACCCTCTACAACGAGAACTACGCCATGCCGGCGCTGCCCGAGGACCCGGCCGAGGCGGCGCGGGTCCGGGCCGGGGTGGTCGAGGGCATCTACCGGTACGCGCCGGCACCCGACCTGCCCGGTCCCTCGGCCACGGTCCTGTTCTCGGGCACGGCCTGGCAGGCGGCGGCCGAGGCCCGGGACCTGCTGGCCTCCGACTGGGGCGTGGCCGTGGACACCTGGTCGGCCACCTCGTACAAGGCGCTGCGCGAGGAGGCGCTGTCGGTGGAGCGCTGGAACCGGCTCCATCCCGGCGAGGAGGCACGCGTCCCGCTGGTCACCTCGCAGCTCGCCGGTTCGTCCGGGCCGGTCGTGGCCGTCACCGACTTCATGCGCGCCGTGCCCGACCAGGTGTCCCGGTTCGTCGGACGCCCGTTCGTCTCGCTCGGCACCGACGGCTTCGGCCGCTCCGACACGCGGCCCGCCCTGCGCCGGTTCTTCGAGACCGACGCCGCCCACGTGGTCGTGGCCGTGCTGGCCGGCCTGGCCGCGCACGGTGCGCTCGAACCGGCCACCGTCCGTGCCGCCATCGAGCGCTACGGCATCGACCCCGAGGCGACCGACCCCTGGACTTGCTGATCCCGGCCCGGCGGGGCGGGTGCCAGAATCGGGCCATGGCCCGAACCGATCGCCCCACGTCCCTGCCGCTCACCGGCGACGCCGACGCCGACCGCCTGCTGGCCGACGACCCCCTGGCCCTGCTCATCGGCATGGTGCTCGACCAGCAGATCCCCCTGGAACGGGCGTTCCGCGCCCCGATGGACCTGCGGGACCGCCTCGGCGGGCGCCTCGAGGCAGCGGACATCGCCGCCCGCCCCCCCGACGAGCTGGCCGCCGCCTTCTCGGCCGCGCCCGCACTCCACCGCTACCCGTCGTCCATGGCCGGCCGGGTCCAGCAGGTGTGCCAGGTCCTGGTCGACCGGTACGGGGGCGACGCCGCTGCGCTGTGGGAGGGTGCGGCCGACGGTGGCGACCTGCTGGCCCGCGTGGCCGCCCTCCCCGGCTTCGGTGACCAGAAGGCGCGCATCTTCGTCGCCCTGCTGGGCAAGCGCCTGGGGGTGCGCCCGCCCGGCTGGGAGGAGGCCAGCGCCCCGTTCGGCTCGCCGGGCACGTACCACTCGGTGGCGGACGTCGACTCGCCCGAGGCGTTGGCGCGCGTACGCGAGCACAAGGCGGCGTTGAAGGCCGCGGCCAAGGCCGGCGGTCGCGGGTGAGGCCGGTGGCTGACGCCGTGGCGCAGCCGGACACCGGGGACGCGGCGGGGGACGCGGCGGGGGTAGGCGGGGAGACGAGCCGGCGCTCGGGATGGCACCTCGAGCGACGCCGGCTCTACCTGTGCACGCCCGACCGGGCCGACCTCGAGCGGTTCGTGGCCGCCTGCATCGACGGCGGGGTGGACCTGGTCCAACTGCGCGAGAAGCACCTGGGCGACCGGGACCTGGTGCGTCGGGCCAGCCTGGTGGCCCGGGTGTGCGCCGACGCCGGCATCCCGTTCGTCCTGAACGACCGGCCCGATCTGGCGGTGGCCTGCGGCGCCGACGGCGTGCACGTGGGCCAGGAGGACACCCCACCGGCCGAGGCCCGGCTCCTGGTGGGGGACGACCTGCTCGTCGGGCGGTCGACCCACGCCCCGGACGAGCTCGAACGGGCCGTGACCGAGCCCGTCGACTACGTCTCCGCCGGACCGGTGGTGCCCACCCCGACCAAACCCGGCCGTCCGGGCACGGGGGCGGGCTACGCCGGCTGGGCCACCGGCCGGGCTCCGTGCACCGTGTGGGTCACCGGTGGCGTGACGCCCGAGTCGGTCGGCGACCTGGTGGCATCGGGTGCCCGTCACTTCGTCGTCGTCCGGTGGCTCACCGAGGCGACGGACCCCGCCGGTGCGGCACGCCGGCTCCGGGCGGCGGTGGATGCCGCCGTCGAGGCCGCCGAGGCCGCCGGCGGGACCGGCTAGAACGAACCGGGAGTGGCCGGCGTGGTGACGTCGATGGTCTGGTACTGGGTGCTGCCGTAGCCGGCCATCGACACGGTGATCGAGCCCACCACGCCGCCCACGACCGTCACCGCCATCGATGCCCGGGACTGGGCCACGGTGAACGCCGGCAGTCCCGGCTGGGCCACCTCGCCGGCCGGCACGCTGAACGTGTAGGTGGCGCCGTGCCACGTGACGTTCGAGGCGGTGGCGGCGACGGACAGGTAGCGGTCGAAGCCGGCGGTCAGCCGGCGGACGGCTCCGGGCGTCGTCGTCACCGTCGTGCTCGTCAGTCGCCCGGTGGTGGTGGCGACGACCAGGCGGTCGCCGGTGGCGGACGAGGTGGTCCGGGTCGGCCGGCCCACCGTCACCGGCGTGGTGGCGACGGTCAGGCGAGCGGTCCCGTCGGACACCGTCAGGTAGGAGTTGAGCGAGGGGACGCCCCCGGTGGCGCCCGACGTCGGGACGGGGCTCGTCCATACCGTGGTCGACACTGCGTAGACGGGGAGCGACCGGGTGGCGGCCACGGCGCGCTCCAGACCGGTGGGTTGCGGCCCCGGCGACCACGCGATCCCCGCCACCGCACCCACGAGTGCGGCGAGCGTCACGACGCCAAGCAGCAGATACCCGATCGCCACCCGCTCTCGACCCACGATGCGCTCCCTTCCCCGGTCCGCGTCGGCCGGATCCCCATCGTCACCACTGGCGGGCGGCGCGCCCGCCCCGGCCGCAGACAGTAGCGGCCCTGGCCCCGGGCGGGTTGCGGTCTCAGCCGACCAGGGAGGAGGCCGGCGGCACGAAGGCCGGCGGCGCCGCGTTGATGTCGGTGACGGTCAGCCCCAACGCGCCGCCCGGCGCCTGTGCGGTCAGCGCGGTCGCGTACTGGCCGTCCACCCGGACCCGGAAGTGGGCCACGGCTCCCGCGCCCAGGCGCACGTCGAAGCTGTAGACGTCGCCCGTCCGGGCCACGGCGGTGGCCCGCAGTGCGTAGGAGAGATCCTGTTGGACGGGGTCGACCCGCGATGCGGGCGCGTACGGCTGGGTGGCGAACCGGAGACCGGCGGTCCCACCCGTGGTGGAGACCGAGGTGGCCTGGTAGAGGGTCGACCCAGCCACGGCCAGGTAGGAGCGCCGGCCCGCCACCAGCCGGTAGCCCGACAGCCGGTCGGGCGCCTGGTAGGTCAGCTCGAGCTCCTCGACGCCCTGGGACGAGGTGCCCAGGTAGTGCTCGGTGTAGCCGGCGGCGTGCAGGGTCGCCGTGGCAGCCGACACCAGGTCCGACCGGGCCTGGTCGGCACCGGAGGGCGACTGGGCCACGCCGAGCGCCGCGGCGACGACGACCACGGCACCGAGGGCCCCCAGCATGTACCAGGCGGACGGTCCCCGCGACGCGGTCACGACCGGGTTCCCGACCGGTCAGCGACGCGGCCGTGGGGCGGCGTCAGGTGGCGGGTAGGGGAGGTCGTGGCAGGTCCGGTACAGGTCGCCCAACCGGGGTGCGTTGAGCACCAGGTCGAGGCGGCGGTGGAGCTCCTCGTCGTCGAGCAGCCCGGTGCCGTAGTGGTAGCGGAGCAGCTCGACGAAGCGCTGGCGATCGGCGTCGGACGCCAGCGGGTCGGACCAGTTGCTCGTCGGCGCACGTTCGTCCTCACCCATCGCTCCAGTATCGCCGCCGGCCGGGGCCGGACGTTCGGTGCCGGGCTCAGATCCCGATCCTCTGGGCCAGCAGCTCGCGATGGTAGGCGGGGTCGCCGAAGAGCAGCTCGGAGGACTTGGCCCGCTTGAAGTACAGGTGGGCCGGGTGCTCCCAGGTGAAGCCGATGCCACCGTGGATCTGGATCATCTCGGCCGCGGCGTGGAAGTAGGCCTCGGAGCAGTACGACTTGGCCAGGCTGGCCACCACCGGGAGCTCGTCCGAGTCCTCGGCCGCCGCCCACCCGGCGTAGTAGGCGGCCGACTTGGCCGACTCCACCTCGAGGAGCATGTCGGCGCACTTGTGCTTGATGGCCTGGAAGCTGCCGATGGGGCGGCCGAACTGGATGCGGGTCTTGGCGTACTCGACCGACGTGTCGAGGCACCGCTGGGCACCGCCCACCTGCTCGGCCGCCAGGGCCACCGCGGCCAGGTCGAGCGTCGTGGCCAGCCCGGCGGCGGCGCCGCCGTCCGTGCCGACCAGGGTGGCCGGGGTGGCGGCGAACTCCAGGCGCGCCTGCTTGCGGGTCTGGTCCATGGTGGCGAGCGGGCTACGCGTCAGGCCCGGCGCATCGCCGTCCACCGCGAACAGGCTGACGCCGGCGGCGGTGCGGGCCGCCACCAGGATGAGCGACGCCGTGTGGCCGTCGAGCACGAAGCTCTTGTGGCCGTCGAGCGTCCAGCCGTCCCCGGCCGGCGTGGCGGCGAGCTCGACGGCGTCCGGCTCCCACCTGCCGGCGTCCTCCGTGAGAGCCAGGGTGGCGATGGTCTCGCCCGAGGCGATGCCGGGGAGGTACCGGGACTTGGCACCGTCGTCCCCCGACCGGAGGAGGGCGTTGGCGGCCAGCACGACCGACGAGAAGTACGGCGCGCACAGCAGCGCGGCGCCCATCTCCTCCAGGACGACCACCAGCTCGACGAAGCTGAAGCCGGCGCCCCCGAACTCCTCGGGGATGGCCAGCGACTGGAGCCCCAGCTGGTCGGCCATCTGCGACCACACCGCGGGGTCGTAGCCCTCGGTGGTGGCCATCAGGCGCCGGACCTCGGTCTCGGGCGACTTGTCCTCGAGGAAGCGGCGCACCGACCGCCGCAGCTCTTCCTGCTCCTCGCTGAAGGCGAAGTTCATCTGCACTCCCAGCCCCGTTCGGCAGGCCCCCCTCGGGACCATGACGTCCGCTGGTCTACCAGAGTCGGGGCACCGGTGACCAACGGGGGCACCGGTGCCGGGCGGCGGGGGGAGGACGCGCCGGCAGTACGCTGGCTCGGTGGCCGCGGGACGGGCTGGTGGCCCGCCAGCGGGACCGCGACGCCACCGGAGTGCGCCATGACGGAGGAACGACCCGTGCCCCCCACCATCGTCGACTACGCCGACAGCGCCGTCGAGGTCCACCGGGTCGTGGTCGGACCCGTCGACAACAACGTCTACGTGGTCCGGTGCCGCCGGACGGGTGACGCCGTGCTGATCGACGCGGCCAACGAGCACGACCTGCTCCTCGACCTGTGCCGGGACCTCGGGGTCCGGCGGGTGGTGGAGACCCACGGCCACTGGGACCACATCCAGGCCGTGGGCGCCGTACGCGACGCCGGGTTCGACGTGGGCATCACCGCGGCCGACGCGTCCATGCTGCCCTCGTACGACTCCCTTCTCGAGGACGACGCCGTCATCGAGATCGGGGACCTGCGCATCGCCACCGTGGCCACCCCGGGCCACACACCCGGCTCCATGTGCTTCGCCGTCGAGGGGGCGCCCCTCCTCTTCACCGGCGACACCCTCTTCCCCGGCGGGCCCGGCAACACGTCCTTCGACCACTCCGACTTCGGCGACATCATCCGCTCCATCGAGGAGCGGATCTTCGCCCGCTTCGCTCCGGGAACCCTGATCCTGCCCGGTCACGGCGCCGGGTCCACCGTCGGCGCAGAGTCGCCGCACCTCGACGAGTGGGTCGCCCGGGGGTGGTGAGGCGCCCGGGCGTCAGACCGCGCTGGCCGGGCGGCGGGGTGTCCGGATGAGCTCGATACCGGCGGGCAGGCCCACCACGGCGAGACCGTCCGGCACGCCCTCGCCCACCTCGACGGTGACCCGAGCCCCGGCCAGCGGGATGCCCTCGACCTTCAGGTAGCCGATGCCCTCGGGGAGCCGGGGCGCCAGCCACGTCTTGCCGTAGGGGACCCAGGGGTCCAGGCGGAGCAGGATCCGCAGGCACAGGAGGGGCGAGGCGGCGGCCCACGCCTGGGGCGAGCACGACGTCGGGTAGCCCACCGGGACGGACAGCTCGTCGCGCGACAGCCCGCTGAACAGCTCGGGGAGCCGGCCGCCCTGGGCGACGGCCGCGTCGACCAGGCCCATGACCAGGCGCAGGGCGTCGTCCTCGAAGCCGTACCGGGCCAGACCGGCGGCCACGATGGCCGTGTCATGGGGCCACACCGAGCCGCAGTGGTAGCTGATCGGGTTGTACCCGCCGTTGGCCGCCGACAGGGTCCGCACGCCCCACCCGGTGGACATCTCCGGCGACATCAGGTGCTCGGCGACGACAGCCGCCTTGTCCTCGTCGACGATGCCGGTCCACAGGCAGTGGCCGATGTTGGACGTGAGCGAGTCGATGGGCCGCTTGTCGGCGTCGAGCCCGACGGCGAACCAGCCGCGGTCGGGAAGCCAGAAGTCGCGGTTGAAGGCGGTCTTGAGCTGGCGCGCCTTCGCCCGGAACCGGTCGTAGGTGGCGGTGTCACCCGCCTCGAAGGCGAAGTGCGCCCTGGCCAGGTACGCCCCGTAGACGTAGGCCTGGACCTCGCACAGGGCGATCGGCGCCTGGGCGACGGTGCCGTCTGCGAACCGGATGCCGTCCCAGCTGTCCTTCCACCCCTGGTTGGCGAGGCCCCGGTCGGTGGCCCGGTGGTACTCGACGTAGCCGTCGCCGTCGGCATCGCCGTACCGCTCGATCCACTCGATGGCGCGCTCGGCGTTCGGCAGCAGTTCGTCGACCAGCTCCCGGGCCACCCCCCACCGGCGCAGCTCGCCGAGGAGCATCACGAACAGGGGCGTGGCATCGGCCGTGCCGTAGTAGATGCTGCCGCCGCCCAGGGACAGCGACGCCGCCTCGCCGAAGCGCATCTCGTGGAGGATGCGGCCAGGTTCCTCTTCGTGGCGGGGATCGACCTCCACGCCCTGGAACCGGGCCAGCGTCTGGAGGACGCCCAGCGCCAGGTCGGGGTCCACCAGGAGGGCCATCCACGCCGTGATCAACGAGTCGCGTCCGAAGACGGTCATGAACCACGGGGCGCCGGCCGCCACCACCACCCGTTCGGGGAAGTCCGGATCGAAGATCCGCAGCGCGCCCAGGTCCTCCGAACTGCGGAGGACGACGTCGCGCAGCCCGGCGTGGTCGGTCTCGATCTGCGGGACGCGCCGGCGCCACCGGGCCAGACGCTCGGCGGGCTCGGCCCGCTCCACCGGCTGGCCGCGCCGGTAGCGGGGCTCGATCACCGTGCCGTCGATCACCGGCGCCACCTCGATGGTCGTCGACCACGCACCCCGGGCCGGGACGATGACCTCGAAGGTGGCCAGGTCCCCCGCAATGGTGGCGCCGTCGAACCGCACCTCCACCCCGCGCGAGACCCCACCCCGCCGGTACGCGTGGGCGATGACGCCGGACTCGGCGGCGGGCAACGGCCCCCCCTCGGCGCCGTTGGCGAAGGCGCCTCCTGCGTCGCCGCGGGCGGCCCGCCCCTCCTTGACGGCGAAGAGGTCGGCGAAGTCGGCGCTCACGAAGACCTCGACCGAGCAGAAGGTCGGCTCGTCGCCGAAGTTCCGCACCGTCAGGTCCTCCCGCATGCCCTGGCCCACGTAGCGCGAACGGAACACCATGACCGTCGAGTCGGCCCGGCCGGCCGGAGGCAGGCAGCGCGAGACGAACGTCGCCGAGAACGGATCCTCGGACACCGTGGAGAGGGCCTCGGTGGGGACCCCGTTGACCAGGACCTCGAAACGGTCGAGGATCCGGGTGTCGCGCACGAACAGCCCCTGAGCGCCGCCCCGGTGGATGTCGCCGGTGGCATCGCTGATGGTGAAGGTCGACTCGTCGACCAGGGTCACCACGCCCGACCCGGCCCCGGTCCCCGTCACCGGCCCGGAGAAGTTCCACGGATCGGCCACCGGGTCACCGTACCGGACACGGGACCGCATGCCGCACACCGGCTGCCGCCGGCGCACGGACGCCCCGGTCACCGGGCCGGACGGGGCAGGCCACACCCCCGACCGGCGTCGCCGCGGGCGGCTCCCGATTCCTCCTACCGGCGTAGTGGAAAACCGGAGCGGGAGGTACACTCGCGTCGTGTCCGATGACTCCCTCCACGCCGGGGCCCCACTGCTCGAGATCGACGGGCTGACGGTGGTCGCCGGCGACACCGAGATCCTCCGCGGTGTCGACCTCGTCGTCGAGGCCGGGTCGGTCCATGCGCTGATGGGACCGAACGGCAGCGGCAAGTCCACCCTGGCCAAGGTGCTGCTCGGCAACCCGGCGCTGCAGGTGACGAGCGGCTCGATCCGGTTGGCCGGGGAGGACGTCACCTCCTGGCCGACCGACGTGCGGGCCAAGGCCGGCATGTTCCTCGCCTTCCAGGACCCCGAGGCCATCAGTGGCCTTCCGGTCCTGCAGTTCCTCCGCCAGGCCATGTCGGCCCGCCAGGGGATCGACCTGTCGGTCCTCGAGGTGCGCCTGGCCATGCTGGAGTGGATGGAGAAGCTCGGGATGGACCCCTCCTTCGGCGAGCGCCACCTGAACGAGGGCTTCTCGGGCGGCGAGCGCAAGCGGAACGAGATCCTGCAGATGGCCATGCTCGACCCCGTGGTGGCCGTCCTCGACGAGACCGACTCCGGTCTTGACGTCGACGCCCTCCGGACCGTCGCCCGCGGCGTCCACACCGTGCGCGACGCCCGCCCCGAGCTGGGCGTGCTGGTCATCACCCACTACCGCCGCCTCCTCGAGGAGCTGGCCCCCGACCGGGTCCACCTGCTGGTCGACGGCAGCGTCGTCGCCGAGGGAGGTCCGGAGCTGGCCGAACAGCTCGAGGCCGAGGGGTACGACCGGTGGCGGGCATGAGCAGCCCACCGGCAGCGACCACGTTGGACGTCGCCACCGTGCGCAAGGAGTTCGCCCTCCTGACCGGCGAGCGCGACGGCCACCCCGTCACGTACCTCGACTCGGCGGCGTCGTCCCAGCGCCCGGCGCGCGTCCTCGACGCCATGCGCTCCTACGAGGAGACGACCCACGCCAATGTCCACCGGGGTGTCTACCGGGTGGCCGAGGAGGCGACCCGTCGTTTCGAGGCGGCCCGGGTGGCGGCTGGGCGGTTCGTCGGCGCCCCCGTTCCCGACCGCGAGGTCGTGTTCACCAAGAACGCCACCGAGGGCATCAACCTGGTCGCCCACACCTGGGGGAAGCGCAACCTCGGCCGGGGGGACGCCGTCGTGCTCACCGAGATGGAGCACCACGCCAACGTGGTCCCCTGGCTCATGCTGGCCGAGGAACGGGGCCTCGAACTGCGGTGGATCCCGGTCGACGACGATGGGCTCCTCGTCCTCGACGACCTGGATCGCCTGGTCGACGGGGCCAAGCTGGTGGGTGTCACCGCCATGTCCAACGTCCTCGGCACGCTCAACCCGCTGGCCGAGATCTCGGCGGTGGCCCACGCCGCCGGCGCGGTGGTGGTGGCCGACGGCGCCCAGTCGGTTCCCCACGTCCCCACCGACGTGACCGCCCTCGGTTGCGACTTCCTCGCCTTCAGCGCCCACAAGATGTTGGGGCCGACCGGGATCGGCGTGCTGTGGGGACGCGAGGAGCTGCTGGCCGACCTGCCGCCGTTCCTCGGCGGGGGCGAGATGATCCTGGACGTTCGCAAGGACGGCTTCACCCCGAACGACATCCCGTGGCGGTTCGAGGCGGGCACGCCGCCCATCGTCGAGGCCATCGGCCTCCACGCCGCGGTCGACTACCTGGACGAGCTCGGCATGGCGGCGGTGCGGGCGCACGAGATCGATTTGACCGCCTACGCCCTGGGCGTGCTGTCCGACCGGTTCGGGGACGAGCTGACCATCCACGGCCCGGCCGACGCCGTGCGCCGGGGCGGGGTGATCTCCTTCACCCACCGCGACATCCACCCCCACGACCTGTCCCAGGTGCTCGACCAGTACGGGGTGTGCATCCGGGCCGGCCACCACTGCGCGAAGCCCCTGATGCGGCGCCTGGGCGTGACGGCCACCGCCCGCGCGTCGTTCGGCCCCTACAACGACCACGCCGACGTGGACCGCCTGGCCGACGCCCTGGCCGAAGCGGCGAGGTTCTTCGCGTGAGCCGCCGGTGCGACGGTCCCGGCGCCGGCACGCTGGCGGGTGCGGGCCGCTACCCTGGCCACGTGACCGAGCGGGACCAACAGCGCGGGGCTCGGGCGTGATGGCCGGGCTCGAGGACCTCTACCGGGAGATCATCCTGGACCACTACCGCTCGCCCCGTAACCGTGGCGAACTGCCGTCGCCGCCGGCCCACCGGGTGGAGGGCTTCAACCCCCTGTGCGGGGACGAGATCGTCGTCTCGCTGCAGGTCGAGGGCGACGTCCTCACCGACATCAAGATCGGCGGCAGCGGCTGCTCCATCAGCCAGTCCTCCGCCTCGCTCATGTCGGCAGCCGTGAAGGGGAAGCCGGTGGAGGAGGTGCGGGAGCTGATCGGCACCTTCAAGGCGATGATGTCCATCCACGAGGCGACCCTCCCCCGCGACAGTGACGGTGACGAGGTCGATCCGTCGCTCGACGCGACGCCGGTCGACGTCGACGCGCTGGGCGAGCTCGCCGCCCTCCAGGGCGTGGTCAAGTTCCCCGTGCGGATCAAGTGCGCCACGCTCAGCTGGAACACCCTCGCCCAGGGGCTCGACGAGGTCGGCGCCGGCTGATCTCCCCCCCCGGCGCCGCCGGGCGCAGCCTCCGCCGGGCGACGCGAGCCCCCGACGAACGCCTAGACGAACGCCTGGTACCCGGCCCGGTCCACCGAGTTGGCCAGCTCCGGCCCGCCGGTGGCCACCACCCGCCCGTCGGTGAACACGTGGACCACGTCGGGGACGAGCACGTCGAGGAGCCGTCGGAAGTGGGTGATGGCGAGCACGCCCAGCTCCCACTCGCCCACGGCCTCGCGCACCCGGCGGGCCACGGCACCCAGCGCGTCGACGTCGAGCCCGGAGTCGATCTCGTCGAGGACGGCGAACCGGGGCCGGACGGTACCGAGCTGGACGGTCTCGTTGCGCTTCCGCTCGCCGCCCGAGAGGTCGACGTTCAGGGTCCGCTGGAGGAGGGCGGGGTCGAGACCGATGCGCGACGCCTCCGCGGACAGCCGGGCGGTCACGCCGGCGACGCGCGCGGCCTCCGCCGTCTCGTCCCCGGCCTCGACGGAGCCGGCCAGGGGGGCGGACCCGGCCAGGAGGGCGTCGAGCGTCGAGATGCCGGGCACCTCCGTCGGGTGCTGCAGGGTGAGGAACAGGCCGACCCGGGCACGCTGCCAGGTGGGGAGGGACAGCAGGTCGACCCCGTCGAGGGTGACGGTCCCCGCCGTCACGTCGTAGCCCGGGCGCCCCATGAGCACGTGCGCCAGGGTGGACTTGCCCGAGCCGTTCGGGCCCATCACCGCGTGGACCTCGCCGGTGCGGACGACGAGGTCCACGCCGCGGAGGATCTCCCGGCCGGGGATACCGGCCCGCAACCCCTCGATGACCAGTTCGCCCGCGCTCATCGGACCACCACCGAGACGTCGTCGTCGTCGACCACCACGTCGAAGACCGGCACCGGTGTGGTGGCCGGGAGCGAGCACGGCGCCCCGGTGCGCAGGTCGAAGGTCGAACCGTGGCGGGCGCACTCGATCTCCGCCTCCGCCTCCCACACCTCACCTTCGGCCAGCGAGAAGTCCTCGTGACTGCACCGGTCGCCGATGGCGTAGAAGTCGTCGCCGATCCGGACGAGCGCCACCCGCAGGTCGCCCACGTCGAAACGGCGGGCCTCCCCCGGTGCCAGGTCGTCGCGTCGGCAGATCCGCACCGTCTCAGGCATCGGTCCCCCCCGGAGCTGCGGCCAGACGCTCGGCCAGCAGGTCGCGCACCACGCCGGCCGCCCCCGGCACGGGGACCTGACCGGCGATGTCGGCGAAGAAGCCGCGCACGATGAGCCGCTCCGCCTCGTCGGTGGGAACGCCCCTCGTCTCGAGGTAGTAGCGCTGCTCCTCGTCGACCGGACCGACGGTCGATCCGTGGGAGCAGCGGACGTCGTTCTCCTCGATGTCGAGGTTGGGCACCGAGTCGGCATGGGCCCCGTCGTCGAGCACGAGGTTGTGGTTGGTCTGGGCGGCGTCGGCCTTGACGGCCCCGCGCCGGATCCGGATCATCCCGCTGTAGACGGAGTGGGCGTGCTCCCGAACGGCACCGGTGAACAGGAGGTCGCTCGCCGTGCGGGGGGCCACGTGGTCCTGGAGGGTACGGAAGTCGAGCATCTGGTCGTCGCGGCCCAGATAGGCGGCACGCAGCTCCGAGCGGGCGCCGTCGCCGGCCAGCGACGTGTCCGTCCGCTGGCGGGCATAGCTGCCGCCGAGGGCGGCGACGAAGCTGCGCAACAGGCCCTGGGCGCCGACCCTGCCCACCTGGGACGCGATGTACCAGGCGGCCCCGTCGGGCTGGTCCACGCCCACGTAGGCGAGGCGGGCGCCGTCGGCCACGGCGAGCTCGACGACGGGCACGACCAGGTGGGACGGGCCGGGACCGGTGCGCCCGGCCAGCGCCCCGGCGCCGACGGTGACGGCGACGACCGACGAGCGCGATCCCTCGCCGGCCCGCACCACCGTGCGGGGGAAGCAGGCGCTGCCCGTGCCCCCGGCACCCACCACGTGGACCACGACCACCGGGTCACCGACCTCGGAGCCGGCGGCCACGTCGACCACCACGGGGTCGGGCGCGAAGGCGTCGTTCAGCAGCGCGAAGTCGCTCGGTTCCGTGGCCACCGACCCGAGCGCATCCGGCGCGGCGCCATGCCCGCCGGCTGGTCTCGACACGGCCAGCCCACCGGCGGGCGCCGGGAGGTCGGAGACGACGGCGCCGTCGACGGTCACGACCAGCGCGGCGCGGGGGCCGAACCGGTCGGCCAGCCGGACGGCCGAGGCGACCAGCACCGGGTCCACCGATACGGCGCCGACGTCCGGGGCGAAGGCCTCGAGGTCGAGCTGGTCGATGCGGCTGTACCGCCACACCTCGTCCTTCGGCGTGGGCACCGGTTGGGTAGCGAAGCGCTCGGCCGCGTCGGCGCGGCGTTCCGCCAGCCATGCGGGTCCGGGCAGGGCACGTGCGCCGTCGGATGTGAAGGAGGGGGGCGTCATGGGTCGGTCAGCGGCCTGTCGGCGTGCACGGCTCGACCTCGAGCCCTGCGGTCACATGCTACCCGCCACCGCCCGGGCCCCGGCCGGGCCGGACGTGCCGACCGGGCGACCGCGCCCTACGCTTCGCCCATGCCGCACGACGCCCCCGCATCGCCCGCCGCCGACACCGACGCCGGAGCCCCGGCGTTCCACTCCGAGGTCCTCTCGATCGAGGTCGACGGGCACGTCGCCACGGTCTGGCTCGACCGGCCGGAGAAGCGGAACGCGCTCGGGCCCGCGTTCTGGCAGGACCTGCCCCGGGCCATGGCGGTCGTCGCCGACGACCCGGCCGTGCGCGCCGTGGTGGTGGCGGCGCGGGGCCCGCACTTCAGCGTGGGGCTCGACCTCACCGCCATGGGCGGCCTCGTCTCACCCGGGGCGGGTGGCAGCTCGTCGATGGCCTCCCGTGCCGCCGCCACCCGGTCCGAGATCCTTCGCCTGCAGGCGTCGGTGACGTCGGTGGCGGCGTGCCCGAAGCCGGTGATCGCCGCCGTGCACGGCTACTGCATCGGTGGGGGCGTCGACCTCATCGCCGCCTGCGACATCCGCCTGGCCGCGGCCGATGCCGTCTTCTCCGTGCGCGAGACGAAGGTGGCGATCGTGGCCGACCTCGGCAGCCTGCAGCGCCTGCCCGGCATCATCGGCCGAGGGCACGTGGCCGAGCTGGCCTTCACCGGCATGGACATCGACGCCGCCCGGGCGGCGGAGATCGGCCTCGTCAACCACGTGGTGGCCGACGAGGCGGCCCTGGCCGCCGCCGCGTCCGAACTGGCCAGCAGGATCGCCGCCAACTCGCCGCTCGCCGTGCAGGGCACCAAGGCGGTGCTGGCCGTCGCCGACCGCCAGCGAGTGGCCGACGGCCTGGACTACGTCGCCGCCTGGAACGCCGGCTTCTTCGCGTCCGACGACCTGACGGAGGCGATGGTCGCCTTCGGCGAGAAGCGCCCCGCCCGGTTCAGCGGCACCTGAGCGCTCCCGGACGGTACCGGAGCGGTGGCGTCAGCGCCGCCGGCGCCACCACCGGTCCCGCGACCGCTGCTGGCGGGCCTCGTCCTTCACCACGTCGGCGACGATGGACGGACCGGCGGCGTTCACGATGTCCTCGGCCGATTCGAGGAGTGCGGCGGCCTCCTCGTCCGGCACCGGCGGCATGTCCTCGATGGCCGGCTCCACCAGCGAGCCGTGCTCCCATCCCACGTCGGCCATCCTCGGCTGGTAGGAGGGGCAGTCGTCCGGGCACTTCCACGGGGCGTCGGGGGCCAGGTCGAGCGAGCAGAACCGCGCCACCTCGCCGGAGTCGTAGGTCCGGCTCTGGAAGTGCTTGCACTCCTCGCGCATGGCCATGGGGACATTCTGCCTGCTCGGTGCCGCCGACGAAGCGCAGGGCCGGCGGCGGACCGGATCAGCCGATGGCGCCTTCCATCTGCAGCTCGATGAGGCGGGACCACTCGACGGCGTACTCCATGGGTAGCGTGCGGGTGATCGGCTCGATGAAGCCGTTCACGATCATCCCCATCGCCTGCTGCTCCGACAGTCCCCGGCTCATCAGGTAGAAGAGCTGGTCGTCCCCGACCTTGGAGACGGTGGCCTCGTGCCCGATGCGGGCGTCGCGCTCGGCCACCTCCATGTACGGCTTCGTCTCCGAGACCGACTGCTCGTCGAGGAGCAGGGCGTCGCAGCGGACGAAGCTCTTCGAGTGCTTGGCGCCCTCGTCGACGTGGACCAGCCCCCGGTAGGTGGTGGCGCCGCCGTCCTTCGAGATCGACTTGGAGACGATGGTCGAGGTGGTCTCGGGAGCGGCGTGGATCATCTTGGCGCCGGCGTCCTGGTGCTGGCCGGCACCGGCGTAGGCCACGGAGAGCACCTCGCCGGACGCCTTCGGCCCCATGAGGTAGACGGAGGGGTACTTCATGGTGAGGCGGGAGCCGATGTTCCCGTCGATCCACTCGACGCGTGCCTCGGCCTCGGCCCGGGCCCGCTTGGTCACCAGGTTGTAGACGTTGTTCGACCAGTTCTGGATAGTGGTGTAGGTGATGCGGCTGCCCGGCAGGGCGACGAGCTCGACCACGGCCGAGTGCAGCGAGTCGGTCGTGTACACGGGGGCGGAGCACCCCTCGACGTAGTGCACCTGGGCGCCCTCGTCGGCGATGATCAGCGTCCGCTCGAACTGGCCCATGTTCTCGGCGTTGATGCGGAAGTAGGCCTGGAGGGGCTGGTCGACGACGACCCCGGGCGGCACGTAGATGAACGACCCGCCCGACCACACGGCCGAGTTGAGCGCGGCGAACTTGTTGTCGTTGGGCGGGATCACCGTGCCGAAGTACTTGCGCACCAGCTCCGGGTACTCCCGCACCGCGGTGTCCATGTCGCAGAACAGGACCCCCATCGACTCGAGGTCGGCTCGGTTGCGGTGGAAGACGACCTCCGACTCGTACTGGGCCGTCACGCCGGCCAGGTACTTGCGTTCCGCCTCGGGGATCCCGAGCTTCTCGTAGGTGTTCTTGATCGAGGCGGGGAGCTCGTCCCAGTCGTCGGTCTGCTCGGATGTGGGCTTGATGTAGTAATAGATGTCGTCGAAGTCGAGGTCGGGCATGTTGACCGCGAACCACTGGGCCATCGGTCGGCGGTCGAACCGGGCGAGGGCCCGCAGCCGGAATTCGCGCATCCACTCCGGCTCGTGCTTCATGGCCGACATCTCCCGGACGATCGACTCGTTCAGGCCCTTCTTGGGCTTGAAGACGTAGTCCTCTTCGTCGGACCATCCGAGGGCGTAGCGGCCGAGGTCGAGATCTGTGGTCATGGCGCTCCCAACGGGCCGCCGGACGACGGCCGATTTCTCCTACCGCCATAGTAACAAACCGGCCCAGCCGCCCGGACGGCGGGCGGTGGCGGCCGCCGCTGGCGACGGGGGCGGTGGCGCCCGTGCCAATCTGGGCCGATGACCGACCCCCATGCCGACCTCCCCGCCGCCGAGCCCGCCGCCGAGCCCGCCGTCGCTCCCCCACCGGTCCCCGAGCGCCGGCCCGTGGAGCTCGAGGCGCACGGCGACGTCCGCGTGGACGAGTGGTACTGGCTGCGGGACCGCGACGACCCGGCCGTGATCGACCACCTCCGGGCCGAGAACGCCCACACGGAGGTGGCCACCGCCCACACCTCCGCCCTGCAGGAGGCGCTGTACGACGAGATCGTGGCCCGGATCGAGGAGACGGACCTGTCGGTCCCGAGCCGGAAGGGCCCGTGGTCGTACTACCACCGCACCGAGGAGGGCCGGCAGTACGGCATCCACTGCCGGCGCCCGGCCGCCGGCGCCGGCGCCGAGGAGCTCCCGGCGCCCGGGTCGCCCCCGCCCGCCGACGAACAGGTGATCCTGGACGAGAACGTCTTGGCCGAGGGGCACGAGTACTTCGCTCTGGGCAACCTGTCGGTCAGCCCCGACCACCGCTGGTTGGTGTACTCCACCGACGTCACCGGCGGCGAGCGCTACACCCTGCGCATCCTGGATCTGGCGACCGGGCAGCTGGCGCCCGAGGCCGTCGAGGACACGTCCTACGGTTGCGCCTGGTTCGACGACAACGCCACCATCCTCTACGTGCGGGTCGACGAGGCCATGCGGCCCCACCAGCTGTGGCGCCACCGGGTCGGGACCGACCCGGCCGGGGACACGCTCGTCATGGAGGAGCCCGACGAGCACTTCTTCTTGGGGGTGGGCCGGACCCGCGACGACCGCTTCGTGGTCTGCTCGCTCGACTCCAAGACCACCTCCGAGGTGCACGTGCTGGAGGCTGACCGGCCCGAGGGGGCCTTCCGGCCGCTGGCCGCCCGGCGCCCGGGGATCGAGTACCACCTCGAGCACGACCGCGACGGGCGGGACGGCGCCGGCAGGTTCCTCGTCACCACCAACGAGGAGGCACCCGACTTCCGGCTCCTCGACGCGCCCGACGGACCGGCCGACCCGTCCACCTGGACGGAGGTCCTCCCCCACCGGCCGGGTGTCCGCCTCGAGGGGGTCGACGCCTTCGTCGGACACCTGGTCGTCTACGAACGCGACGGGGGCGAGTCCCGGGCACGGGTCGTCGACCGGACGACAGGCCAGTCGGTGCCGGTCGACCAGCCCGAGTCGCCGTCGACGGTGTGGGGGGCGGCCAACCCCGAGTACGACACCGGCGTGCTCCGCTACGAGTACACCTCGCTCGTCACCCCCCGGTCCGTCTACGACCTGGACATGGCGACCGGGGAGCGGCGGCTGCGCAAGCGCCAGCCGGTGCTGGGCGACTTCGACCCCGGTCGCTACCGCAGCGAGCGGCGATGGGTCACCGCCGTCGACGGGGTACGCGTGCCCATGTCCCTCGTCTGGCGGGCCGACCTGGTGGGCGAGCAGCCCGGCAGGCTCGAGCCGTCACCCTGCCTCATCTACGGGTACGGCTCCTACGAGGCGTCGATGGACCCCACGTTCTCCTCGATCCGCCTCAGTTTGCTCGACCGGGGCTTCGTCTTCGCCATCGCCCACGTGCGCGGCGGGGGCGAGCTGGGTCGCCGGTGGTACGAGGACGGGAAGTTGGCGGCCAAGCCCCACACGTTCTCCGACTTCGTGGCCTGTGCCAGAAGCCTGGTGGACGGGGGCGTCACCGCCCCGGACCGTCTGGTCGCCCGGGGCGGGAGCGCCGGCGGCCTGCTCATGGGTGCGGTGGCGAACGCGGCCCCCGAGCTGTTCCGGGCCATCGTGGCAGAAGTGCCCTTCGTCGACTGCCTCACGACCATGATGGACCCGAGCCTGCCGCTCACCGTCACCGAATGGGAGGAGTGGGGCAACCCCGTGGAGGACGAGGACATCTACCGGGTCATGAAGTCGTACTCGCCCTACGACAACATCCGGGCGGCGGACAGCGCCGGCGTCCCGGTGCGCTACCCGGACATCCTGGCCACCGCCGGCCTCTCCGACCCCCGGGTCGGCTATTGGGAGCCGGCCAAATGGGTGGCCCGGCTCCGGGCGGCCAATCCGGACAACCGGGTGCTCCTGCGGGTGGAGCTCGACGCCGGCCACGGCGGCCCGTCCGGCCGTTACGAGGCGTGGCGGGACGAGGCGTTCGTGCTCGCCTTCGTGCTCGACGCCGTGGGCATCGACATCTGAGCCCCGCCCGGCGGACGGTGGAGGCGACTCCTCAGCCGCCGACGGCCGTCCCGGCAGGTGCCGTGGTCGTGGTGCCGGTGCCGGCAGCCGGCGACGCGGCGAACGTGGCCGTGAAGGGGGTGCGGCTCCCCGTCGGCATGACGACCGGCACCCCGTCGACCTGGAGCGTGGCCGGGGCCCCGATGAGGACCGAGACCGTCCCCGACGCGGGGATGACCTGCGTCTGCCCCGGCGGGATGGTGGCGGCGAAGAGGACCGTTCCCGACCCGGCGCTCGTGGCCTGCACCCACGATGGGCCAGACGTGGTGGTCACCGTCACCTGGTAGGTCGGCGAGCCCACGGGGTAGGTGCCCGACTGGACCGTGCTGGTGGTGGCGACCAGCTGGGTGGGGATGGTGGTCGTGGGAGCGGTGGTGGTGGTGGCGGTGGGGCGGCTGGTGGCCGGCCTGGAGGTCGCCGCCGGGCGGGCGGCCTTCCGGCTCCCGGCGTGGGCGCCGAGGGCGGCGAGGCCGGCGATGACGGCCACGGCGACGGCGGCCGCCACGTACGGGGTCACGCTCCGGCTGCGGTGGTTCATCGTCGACAGGGCCGTCCGCCGGGCGCGTTCGGACCGGAACCCGTCTCCCGACACCTCGACCGGGGGTGCCGGCGGAGCGCCGGCCGGCCGGGCGTCATCGAAGACCAGCGGCGAACCGGCTCCGTTGGCGGGTGATGGCGCCCCTGCCACCAGATCGGGTGGAGGAGACGGCTGGCCGTCGTCCTCGCCGGGCCGGCCCAGGACCCTGATGGCCGGGCGTTCGGTGCGGTGGGTGATCGTCTCGATGGTGCCCAGCGCGTCGTGGTAGCGCTCGACGGAGTGCGCCTCGTCGGTCGAGGCCCGGCGGCCAAGGCGCGCCAGGACGACGCCCAGGACCACGGCGACCACGGCGACCACGACGACGACCATCCAGACCATTCAACCGGATCGGGGGCACCCGGCGCGTGCGGGCCCCCGGTGGCGTCGTCAGATGGCGGTGACGGCCGTCATCCCCCCGTCGATGACCAGGTGGGTGCCGGTGACGAACGACGCCTCCTCGGACAGGAGGAAGCGGATCGGGCGGGCGATCTCGGCGGGGTCGGCGATACGGCCGAGCGGCGTCCGCTCCTCGATCCGCTCACGGAACCCGGGGAGCTCGAACGCCGGGACGAGCATCGGCGTCGCCACGGCGCCCGGGCAGACGGCGTTGACCCGGAACCCGTCGAGGGCGTAGCGGTGGGCCACCGAGCGCATCAGGCCCAGCACGGCCGCCTTGGAGGAGCAGTAGGCGGTGAGCATGGCGCTGCCGAACAGCCCCTCGATCGACGACACCAGCACGGCGGCAGAGCCGGGCCCCGCCGCCCGGAACGGGTCGAGGAGCGCACGCAGCAGGAGTGCGGCGGCGCGGACGTTCACGTCGAAGACCGGGTCCCAGGCAGCCTCGTCGAGGAAGTCGACCGACATCGGTCCCGAGATCCCGGCGGCATGCACGAACCCGCCGACCGAGCCGAGTGCCACCAGCGCGTCGGCCAGCGCCGGGCCGTGGGCGGCGCTGTCGACCACGTCGACCGCCGCCGCGTGGGTCCGGACCCCGTGGGCCCGCGCACACAGCTCGGCCGTCTCGATGGCCCCGTCGCCGTCGACGTCCCACACGGCCACCGGCCGCCCCGCCTCGGCGACCGCTAACGCGGTGGCACGACCGATGCCCGACGCCCCGCCGGTGACGAGCACGCCCGTGTCGAGCGACGGGGTCGACCCGTGGCCGGCCGGCGCCCGGCGGGGCCGGGGCCGGGCCGTCGAGGCGGACGACGTGCGGGACGTCGCCGTCGTCCGAGGCGTCGAGCGCCGGGGGGCCTTCTGCCCCGGCTCGGACCGGACCCGGCCGGCGGGGCCGCCGCGGGAGGGCGGGGGGCTGCTGTCACGTGTCATGGGCCGGTTCCTCTCCGAGCCGGGGCGGGCACCGCGATCATGCCGACCTCCGGCCGGCACCGGGTGGATGCGGGGAACGGCTCAGGTCCGCAGCCCCATGGTGGGGACCAGGCGCGGCTCGAGGTCCCGGCGGCGCGGATTGGCCTGGTCGCGCTCCGAGACGACGGGGTCGACGACGCCCCAGTCGGCACCGATGTCGGGATCGTCCCACGCCACACCCAGCTCGTCGGCCGGGTTGTAGTAGGAGTCGACGAGGTACCACAGGGTCAGGTCGGTGAGCGCGGCGAAGCCGTGGGCCACGCCCGGGGGGATGAACACGCCGCGGTCGGTGCCGCCGTCGAGGTCGAGCGTCAAGGTGGCCCCCTCCGTGGGCGAGCCCCGGCGCAGGTCGTGGAGGACGACCCGGGCCGTGCCGTCGAGGACGTACCAGTAGTCGGCCTGGTGGAGGTGGAAATGGAGGCCGACCAGGGCGCCCTGCTCCTTCACCGACCGGTTGCCCTGGAGCATCTCGCGGCCGAGCGGGAACCACGAACGGCGGTAGGTCTCGACGAACCTTCCCCGCTCGTCGCCGTGCACGTCCGGTTCGACCACGATCACGTCGGCGACCACGTCGGAATGGATGATGGTTGGCATGGGTTCCCTTCGTCGTCCAGCGGTCTGAAGTTCAGCGGTCCTGCCCCGGGGCCAGGCGGGCGAACCCCCGGTCGTAGAACAGCAGCGGGCGGCCGCCACCCGTCCCCAGCCCGAGGACGCGGCCGACGACGATCTCGTGGTCGCCGGCGTCGTGGACCAGCTCCAGCGCGCAGTCCACCCACGCCAGCGATCCCGGCAGGACCGGCGACCCGGACTCGGGCGCCGGCGTCCAGGGCACGCCGGTGAACTTGTCGGCTCCCGACGTCGCGAAGCGGCGGCACAGGTCCTCTTGCCCTTCGGCCAGCACGTTCACGCAGAACGCCCCGGCACGGGCGATCCTCGGCCAGCTGGTGGACGTCTTCGCCGGTGCGAGGGACACGAAGGGCGGGTCGATCGACAGCGAGACGAAGCTCTGGCAGGTGAAGCCGACAGGTGCGCCCCCGTCCAACGCCGTGACGATGGTGACGCCGGTGGCGAAGCGTGCCATGACGTCCTTGAATCGGCCCTCGTCGACCGCCTGGCCGCCGCTCACGGCTCGCCCAGGTCGACCGTCGTCCCTTCGGCGGCGGCCGTGACGTCGAGGTCGCGGCGGGGAGCGAGCCTCCGGGCATGGACGAGCATCTGGTCGACGTCGCGGTCACCGTGCGCCGGATCGTGGTGGAACAGGGCGAGGCGCCGCACCCCCGACTCGAGGGCGACGTGGACGGCGTAGGCGACGGTCGAGTGGCCCCAGTCCGCCCGGGTGACGAACTCGTCGTCGGTGTACTGGGCGTCGTGGACCAGGAGGTCGGCTCCCTCGCACAGCTCGAGGACCCGCTCGTCGACGGACCGCCGGTCGGCCGGCGCCTGGTGGTCGGGCAGGTACGCGAGGGAGCGGCCGCCGTGCTCGATCCGGAACCCCAGCGTCTCACCCCGGTGGGGAACGCGACGGGCCCGCACGACGAACGAGCCGACGGCCAGTTCACCGGTCCCGTCGAGCTCGTGCACCTCGATGTCCCCCCGGAACTCACCCAGGTGGATGGGGAAGAACGGAGGCTTCACCGCGTCGGTGAGGACCTCGGCGAGCGGCTGGTCCGGCTGGGCCGGCCCGTAGACGTCGAGGAGCGCGCCCGGCTCCCGCAACGGCGCGAAGAACGGCAGGCCGAGGATGTGGTCGTAGTGGAGGTGGGTCAGGAGGGCGGTGGCCCGGAGGGGCACCCCCGAGGCCCGCAACGGCCGTTCGAGGGCCTCGCCCAGTGCCCGCACGCCCGTTCCCAGGTCGAGGATGACGGGCGGCTCCCCGTCCGCCTCGACGAGGACGCACGACGTGTTGCCGCCGTAGCGCCGCTGCCGGTCGGACGAACAGGGGCACGATCCCCTAACGCCGTAGTACGTGACCCTCACCGAGGCAGCAGGCTACCCGAGCCCGGACGGCGCCCCGGGGTTGTGCCCGAGCGCACGGTAGGGTGCCGGCCATGGACGCCACCACGCAGGCGGAGGCAGCACCGGAGACCCGCACGGTGCAGGTGAACGGGACGGAGATCGCCGCCCTGGTGAGCGGGCCCGAGACCGGGCCGCTGGCACTGTGCCTGCACGGTTTCCCCGACAGCCCCCACACGTGGCGCCACCTGACGCCGCGCCTGGTGGACGCCGGCTACCGGGTGGTGGCGCCGTTCATGCGCGGCTATGCGCCGAGCGCCGTGCCCGCCGACGGGCGGTACGACACCGGCACCCTCGGCCTCGACGCCTGTGCCCTCCACGACGCCTTCGGGGGCGACGGCGACGCCGTGATCATCGGGCACGACTGGGGCGCGTTCGCCACCTACGCCGCCGCCGCCGCACAGCCCGACCGGTGGCGGCGGGTCGTGGTGTCCGCCGTGGCGCCCCAGGCGTCGATGGCCGCCGGCTTCCTGACCTACGACCAGCTCCGGAGGAGCTGGTACGTCTTCTTCTTCCAGACGCCGCTGGCCGAGCTCGTCGTGGGAGCGGAGGGCATGGCCTTCATCGACCGCCTGTGGGCCGACTGGTCGCCCGGCTACGACGCCGCCCACGACGTCGCCTGGGTGAAGGAGGCCATCGGCGCGCCCGAGCACCTGGCCGCGGCGCTCGGGTACTACCGGGCCATGTTCGCCGGGCCACCCGACGACCCGGCAGCGGCGGCGGCCCAGGCCGCGGCGGCGACGGTGGCGCCCCAGCCCACCCTGTACCTCCACGGCTCCGCCGACGGGTGCATGGGCGTCGACACGATCGGTCCGGTGGCCGACTACCTCGCCCCCGGCTCGCGTGTGGAGATCATCGAGGGGGCAGGGCACTTCCTCCACCTGGAGGCGCCGGACCTGGTGGGAGAACACGTCGTCGCCTTCGTGACCGGGTGAGGTCGGAACAGGCGTGAACCCCGCCCGACGGTGGCGGGCCGGAGCCGCGCTCGCCGGTGCGGCGTCCGTCGGCCTGGTCGTGGCCGCGGTCGCCGGCACACTCTCGACGGGGACCCCCGCACGGGGCCCGCACGGAGCCCGACACGGGGGCGCCGGGCTCCACTGGACCCCACCCCGCACCGTCGACGCCACACCGCCGTACGGCCCGTCGAACCACCTGACCGCCCTGGCCTGTCCCACTGCCACGACGTGCGTGGCCGGCGACGCCGGCGGGCGGGTGCTCGTGACGTCGGACCCCACCGGGGCCGCGTCCTCGTGGACGGCGGTGGAGGTCGACCCGGGCGGGTCCATCACCGCCCTGGCCTGTCCCACTGCCACGACGTGCGTGGCCGGCGACGCCGGCGGGCGGGTGCTCGTGACGTCGGACCCCACCGGGGCCGCGTCCTCGTGGACGGCGGTGGAGGTGGGCGACGGCCGGCGGGTGCTCACCCTCGCGTGCCCGTCGACGGGGCTGTGTCTGGCCGGCCTGTCCGGCGGTGCGATCGCCCGGTCGGCAGGACCGTGGCGTAGGCGACCGGGCGGGTGGACGGTGGCGGGCGTGGACGCCGGGAATTGGGTCTCGGCCCTGACCTGTCCGACCGCGTCGATGTGCGTAGGTGCCGACTCGTGGGGGGACACCCTGACCACCACCGACCCCGGCGCCGCGACACCCACGTGGCGCGTGCGTGCCGTGGCCGTGACCGGCACGAGCGACTATGCCCCGGGCATCGCCTGCCCCGGGCAGGGCGCGGTGTGCGTCGTCGTCGACCAGCGGGGCCTCGTGCTCACGTCGCAGGACCCGACCGGACCCGCCAGCTCCTGGTCGAGCGTCCTGGTCGAGGCGACCAACCAGCTCGACGCCGTCTCGTGCCCGTCGCCGCACCTGTGCGTGGCCGGCGACTCGGCGGGGAGCATCCTCGTCTCCACTGACCCCGTCTCGAGCGAACGGGCCCGGTGGTCGAAGCGGACCGTCGACCCCGGCGCCGCTCTCGACGCCGTCTCGTGCCCGTCGCCACACCTGTGCGTGGCCGGCGACTCGGCGGGAGCGATCCTGGCCTCGACCGACCCCGCGTCGGCCTCACCCCGCTGGACGCGGACCGACGCCGACGGCAACCGGGCCCTCTGGGGCATTTCGTGTCCCACGCCGTCGCTGTGCGTCGCCACCGACGGCGCAGGTCGGATCCTCGTCTCCACCGACCCCGGGCATCCCCGTGGCGGCACCTGGCGGGCCGAGGACGTCGACGGGTCCACCGTCATCTGGACGGTGGCCTGCCCGGCCGCCTCGCTGTGCGTCGCCGCCGACCAGTCCGGGCGCATTCTGACCTCGACGCACCCCGCGAGACCGGGGTCGTGGGAACGCTCGGCGCCGATCGCCGCGGCCGGGATCGGGGCCCTGGCCTGTTCGTCGACGCATCTGTGCGTGGCCGGCGACGGCGTGGGCCAGGTCCTCACGTCCGTCGATCCGACCCGGGGTGGTCCCTCGTGGCGTGCCGGGGACGTGGACGCCGGAAGGTTCGTGGCCTCTGCCGCGTGCCCGACGACGACGCTGTGCGTCGCCGGCGACAGTGCCGGCGGCGTGTTGGTCTCCACCCAACCGAGTGGAGGCGCGGCGACGTGGTCGCGAAGTGGGGTCGACGGGAACGACGTCGTGTGGACGGTCGCCTGCCCCTCGGCGACGTCCTGCGTGGCCGGTGACGCCGCTGGGCGGTTCCTGACCCTCGTGGCTCCCCGAGGGAGGTGACCGCCGGGGCTGTGCAGCGCGGACCGTGGGAGCGTTCACGGGAGCTCGAGGCGGTCTCCCCGACGGACGGCCAGGCCCTCGGCAACCAACGCCTCGGCCACGCCGGCCGCACGTTCAGGGTCGTCGGGCCACCCGGCGGCCGCCGCCACGTCAGCCTGGCGGACGGGTGCCCGGCGCAGTGCAGCCACCAGGCGCCCCCTCCCCTGCCGGTCGGAACCGTCGAATGCCGATTGGGGGGCGGAGACGCCAGCCGAGCGTTGGGCGGGGTCCGGCTGCGGCCAGCCGGCCGCCCGCCAGGCGCACCGGGCGGCGAGGGGACAGTCGTCACACCGCGGACGGCGCGACGTACAGACCAGAGACCCCACGTCGAGCAGGGCCTGGTTGCACGACCAGGCGCGGCCGGGAGGCACCAGGGCATCGGCCAGTACCTGGGCCTCCCGGACCCCGAGGCGCCGTCCAGCCACGGCTCGGGCCAGCACCCGGCCGGCGTTGGTGTCGAGCACGCCCACGTCGGCCTCGAAGGCGAAGGCCAGCACGGCCCGGGCCGTGTACGGCCCGACGCCGGGAAGTGCGCGCAGTTCGGCGAGTGTCGCCGGGACGACGCCACCGTGGTCCCGGACGACCGCCGTGGCCGCGAGGTGCAGGCTCCTCGCCCGCCGGTTGTAGCCGAGACCGGCCCACCGGCGCAGCACCTCGCCCACCGGCGCAGCCGCGCACGACGCCGCATCGGGGAACCGGGCCACGAAGGCCTGGTACGCGGGTACGACCCTGGCCAACTGGGTCTGTTGGGCCATCACCTCGCTCACCAGCACGGCCCACGGGTCGCGGGTGAGGCGCCAGGGCAGATCTGGGCGGAGCGACGGCCCCTGGGCCGCCAACGCCGACCCGAGCGCGCGCAGACGAGCGGGAGTGACGCCCGCGTCCACCGGCCGGCGGTCAGTCCCAGACGTCGTCCGGGTACGGGCGACGGCGCACGGGGGCGGCCGCCCGCTTCCACACCATGACCTTGCGCCGGAAGAAGCACACTTCGTCGCCGTCCTGGTTGAAGCCCTTCGTCTCCACCGTCACCACCCCGCGGTCGTCCCGGGACCTGGACTCGACCTTGTCGACGACCTTCGTCTCGGCATAGATGGTGTCGCCGTGGAACGTCGGCTTGCGGTGGACGAGCGACTCGACCTCGAGGTTGGCGATGGCCGATCCGCTGACGTCGGGGACGCTCATACCGAGGACCAGCGAGTAGACCAGGTTGCCCACCACGACGTTCCTGCCGTGGACGGTCTCGTGCTCGGCGAACCAGGCGTTGGTGTGCAACGGATGGTGGTTCATGGTGAGCATGCAGAAGAAGTGGTCGTCCGCCTCGGTGATCGTCTTTCCCGGCCAGTGCCGGTAGACGTCACCGACCTCGAAGTCCTCGAAGGCGCGGCCGAAGGGACGGTCGTAGGTGGTCATGTCCCCTGGTCTAGTCGGTCCCGGGCCGCCGCTTCCACGCCGCCGCGGGGCGGTGACGTGGCGGACCTCCTCAGGCGTCGGCGGGGCGGGCCGGCCGGGTGGTGAATGCCACCGACCAGTCGGCCCGGGTCTCGCCGTCGATGGCCAGCTTCCAGGTGAAGCGCCGGTCGGGCGGCAGGGGGAGCGGGCCGAGGTTGACGGCGAACGGCATGTCGATGGGCGAGCCCTCCGGCAGGCCGGGAGGGCGCCCGACGCTGAACTCGCCCCGCACCTCGATCGGCTGCTGGCCGTCGGGCGTGTCGACGAGGACCGGTCCGCCGTCCTCGTCCTCCAGGTACAGCTCCCAATGGTGCTGCCGCTCGGCCTCGTGCCAGTCGACGTCCACCTTGAGGGCCAGCGCCGACGGGGCGGGGTCGGGCCCGATCATGCTCCACCCGCCCCCGAGGATGTACAGCTTGCCCTCGGCCACCTGGGCCGAGTCGCACAGCATCATGGTGACCTTCACCCGGCCGAGGCTAACCGAGCCGGCGTTCGACCCGGCACTCGACCCGGCGTTCGGGCGTCGCCGGCCGGTAGCGTGATCCCATGCAAGGACTGCGCGACGACGTCTACCGGCGCCCGCTGGCCACGGCCCTGGAGCGGCTGGGCCTCGGGCCCGGGTGGACGTGCGTGGACGTCGGGGCGGGTGGCGGCGACGTCTCCGTGGCACTGGCCGAGATCGTCGGCCGCGACGGCCGCGTCTACGCGGTCGACAGCGACCCCGCCAGCCGTGACGTGGTGGCCGAAGCGGCGGCAGCCCACAGCCAGGTGCTGGCCATCACCCAGGCCGGTGAGGACCTCCGCCTGCCCGAGCCCGTCGACCTGGCCTTCTGCCGGTTCCTGCTCATGCACGTGATCGACCCGTCGGCCGTGCTCGCCCGGATGGCCGGCGCCACGAGACCGGGAGGATGGGTGGTGGCCCAGGAACCGATCACGTCGGCCGGGCGGATCGACGGGCTCCCGTTCACCATGCCCGGCGCCCGCCACCCGGACGTGGGTGCCGTGCTCCCCGCTCTCGCGCTCGGGGCCGGACTGGAGCTGGTCGACGCCTGGGCCGAGGCGCAGGCGGGAGCCGGTCCCGGTCCGGTGGCGGCGTACGTGGAGCAGCTCTCGGGCGTCGACCCCGGAACCGATCCCGTCGTGCTCCCGCCGCTGGTCACCGTGATCGGTCGCGTGCCGGTGGCATCGGAACCGGCAGGGAACGGTTCCCCGAGCGGGGCGACGACCGGGAGGTGAAGGCGGGGAACGCCTCCCGGTAATGTCGGGGCGTGACCTCCACCGACGCTGTCCCCTCGCCCGACCTGACCGCCGCCGCCGAGGCCCTCGCCGTCGCCCGGGCTGCCGTGCACTCGGGCATCACGTCCCTCGGCGAGGCAGGCGGCCCCGACGTCGCCCAGGTGCTGGCCTACGACGTCGCCCACGCGGCGGCGGCCGTCCGCACGGCCGAGGCGGCGCTCGGCTACGGGGCGCTCGGCGAGACGGAGGCGGCCATCGCCTGTGCCTTTGCCGCCGACGCGCTGGCCGACCTGGCCTCGCGCATCGTCGGGCGCGAACGGGCCTGGGGGATCGACGCCCGGTGGATGGAGCCGGCCGCGTCGTTCGTCGCCGACTACCGGGACCCGGCCTTCCTCGCCACGCTGGCCGGCGTCGAGGGCGACCGCCACCTCGACCCGGACTTCGAGCTCGTCCGGGACACGTTCCACCGCTTCGCCGACGAGCAGATCCGGCCCCGGGCCGAGCACATCCACCGGGAGAACACCGACATCCCCGAAGAGATCATCTCCGGCATGGCCGAGATGGGTGGCTTCGGCATGTCCGTCCCCGAGGAGTACGGGGGGTTCGCGTCGGGCGGTGAAAGCGACTACCTGGGCATGGTCGTGGCCACCGAGGAGCTGTCGTGGGGGTCGCTCGGCGCCGGCGGATCCTTGATCACGCGGCCGGAGATCCTCACCCGCGCCATCGTCCACGGCGGCACGGAGGAGCAGAAGCAGTCGTGGCTGCCGCGCCTGGCGTCAGCCGAGATCATGGGCGCCGTGGCGGTCACCGAACCCGATTTCGGGTCCGATGTCGCCGGCGTCGTCACCAGCGCCGTCCCCACCGAGGGTGGGTGGCTCGTCAACGGCGTGAAGACCTGGTGCACCTTCGCGGCGAGAGCGGACGTCCTGCTGCTGCTCGCCCGCACGGACCCGGATCGCTCGAAGGGGCACCGCGGGCTCTCCCTCTTCCTGGTGGAGAAGCCCCAGGGCGAGGGACACGGCTTCCTCTTCGCCCAGGCGGCCGCCGACGGGCGGCCGGGCGGGCGGATGGAAGGCAGGGCGATCGACACCCTCGGCTACCGGGGCATGCACTCCTACGAGGTGGCGTTCGAGAACTGGTTCGTGCCGTCGTCCAACCTGATCGGGGGCGAGGCCGGCCTCGGCAAGGGCTTCTACCTGCAGATGCAGGGGTTCGAGAACGGTCGCCTCCAGACGGCGGCCCGCGCCGTCGGCGTGATGCAGGCGGCGTACGAGGCCGCGCTCGACTACGCCCGGGAACGCAAGGTCTTCGGCTCGCCCATCGTCGACTACCAGCTGACCCAGGCCAAGCTGGCTCGGATGTCGGTGCTGATCCAATGCACCCGCCAGTTCTCCTACGAGGTGGCCCGGCTCATGGCCAAGGGCGAGGGGACCCTCGAGGCGTCGATGGTGAAGGCCTACGTGTGCCGCGCGGCCGAGTGGGTCACGCGCGAGGCGCTCCAGATCCACGGCGGCATGGGCTACGCGGAGGAGTTCCCGGTGAGCCGGTACTTCGTGGACGCCCGGGTGCTGTCGATCTTCGAGGGTGCCGACGAGACGCTGTGCCTCAAGGTGGTGGCGCGCCGACTCCTCGACCAGGCATCCTGACGCAGGTCCGGACATCGACGGCAACGCATCCCGGGCGTACGCTTTGCATCCGTCGCCCGCATCGGGGCGGGCGACGACGAGGGGGATGACGTGAGCGACCAGGCACCCGGACCGGGCTGGTGGATCGCCGCCGACGGCAACTGGTACCCGCCCGAGCTCCACCCCAGCGCGCTACCGCCGCCGCCCAACTCCTCGCCCGACGTCCCTCCCCGGGAGGACCTGATGGGGGACCCGCCAGGCGCCGGGCTGCCTCTCCTGGGGGGCGACCACTCCGGAGCCGGATCGCCAGCAGGCGCGCTGCCGCCGCTCGGTGGAGTCGGTGGCCCGCCACCGGGCACGCCGCCGCCGGACGGCGTACCGCCCAGCGCCGCGCTGCCACCACTCGGGGGTCCGCCCCACCTCGGGAGCGCTGTCGCGCCACCTGCACCGGCTGTTGACGAGGCCATGCCGCCCGCACCGGCTGTTGCGCCATCCGCACCGGCTGTTGGCGAGACCACGCCACCCGGCGGCGGGCCGGTCGGCGCCGCGCTGCCGCCACTCGGGGGCCTGCCCCCCTTCGGGAGCGCCGCCGGACCGCCTCCTGCGCCGCCTGCCTACCTCTTCACCGGTCGCACGGAGCCCGAGCCGCCCACCGGTCGCACGGAGCCCGAACCGCTCGGCACGGGCGGGCACGCCATCGCAGGTTCTGCCGGCGACCTCGCGACACCCACCCTGCCGCCGGTCGGCGCTACGCCGCTCGGAGTCGGGCCAACCGCCTCTCCGTTCCCCACGCCGCCCCGAGACGCGCCCACCGTTCCCTCCGGTCCCTCCGGCACGGTCGCCCCTCCGGCACCAGGGTCCGGAGCGCCCCAGCCGCCTCCGACCCCGCCGGGCCCGGCTGACCGGACGGGCCCGGCCCAGCCGGTCACGGGCAACACCCCTCGCGCTCGGCGGTCTCGCGGATCCACCATCGCGGTAGCCGGCCTGGTCGCTGCCGTGATCGTCGGGGCCATCCTCCTCGTGACCCACCTGGGCTCGACCGCGGTGCAGACGCAAGCCACCATCCTCAATTCGTCAGCCCAGGCAGCACAGGACCGCGCCGTCCAGTCGGACCTGGCCACGGAGGCGACCACCTTGAGGACCCTCTACATCAACGACAACGAGTCCTATGCGACGGTCACGCCGGCACGAGCCATGGCGGCGGAGCTGTCCCTGCAGGTCGTCGGGGCCGGCCAGCCTTCGACCAGCGGGTCGGTGATCAGCCTGGCCGTCGGCGACCAGTCGTACGTGATCGCGGCGAAATCGGCGTCGGGAACGTGCTGGTTCGAGTACGTCGACAATTCGACCACCGCGGCCCCGGCGGTGGCGGGACTCCCCTACGGCAACGCCGACCTGTTCGGCTCGGCCCGGCCAGCGGGACCGTGCACCGCGGACACGGCGGCCGCGGTGCAGGACTGGAGCCAGCAATTCCCCACCGCCGGCTGAGGGCAGGACACCCGGCGGCCGGATGGCGGCCTCGGTCGCGACTCGGCCGGAGCCGGCCCGCGAGGCGGCTCAGGACTCCGAACGGTGCAGGCCGGCCCGTTCCCCGCGGGTCACGAACTTGGTCGCCATCTTGCGGGACGCCTCGTCGATCATCTCGTCACCGAACATGACCGCGCCGGTCCGGTCCTGCTCGGTCGCCTTCTGGTACGCGTCGAGGATGTCCCACGCCTTGTCGAACTGCTCCTGGGTGGGCGAGTAGACCTCGTTCAGCACGCCCACCTGGTCCGGCGTGAGGGCCCACTTGCCGTCGTATCCGAGGACCCGCGTGCGCTGGGCGAATTCCCGTAGCGAGTCGAGCTCGCGGATCTTGAGGAACGGCCCGTCGATGACCTGGAGCCCGTTGGCCCGGCCAGCCATCAGGATCTTCGAGAACACGTAGTTGAAGTGGTCTCCCGGGTACTCGGGGATGGCCACGCCGCCCGTCAGCACCGGCATCTCCATCGAAGCGGCGAAGTCGGCCGGGCCGAAGATGATCGTCTCCAGCCGGGGCGAGGCCGCGCAGATCTCCTCGACGTTGATCAGGCCCCGGGTGGTCTCGATCTGGGCCTCGATCCCGATATGCCCGACGGGGAGCCCCGACTTCTTCTCGACCTGGGTCAGCAGGAGGTCGAGCGCCACCACCTCGGCTGCCGACTGCACCTTCGGCAGCATGACCTCGTCCAGCCGGGGTCCGGCGTTGCCGACGACCTCGATGACGTCCCCGTAGGTCCATTCCGTGTCCCAGGCGTTGATCCGCACGCACAGGACGCGGTCGTCCCACGGCAGGTTGCGGATGGCGTCGACCACCTTCGTCCGGGCCGCCTCCTTCTCCAGCGGGGCCACCGAGTCCTCGAGGTCGAGGAAGCTCATGTCGGCGCCCACCGTCGGGGCCTTGGTGAGGAACTTCTCGTTCGACCCCGGTGACGACATGCAGGATCGGCGCGGCAGGTTTCGGGAGCGTTCGGACATGCCCAGATGGTACGGGCGGCCGCCCACGACGGGCAAAGGCACCGGCCACCGGGCCGGCCGCACGCCACCGGGCCGCCGGCCGCTCAGGGCCGCTCAGGGCCGGGCGGTCTCCGGGGCGGCCTCGGGAGCGGTCTCGAGGTCGGCCGGGACCAGCTGCTCGGAGAGCAGCCGTTCGAAGCGCGACGGCTCGCCGCCGACGTAGGCGCGGCAGCGTGGCAGGCCCTCGACGTAACAGGTCACGTAGGCACGCCACGTCGGGTGGGTCAGGAATTCGACCGCCTTGGCCGCCCTGGCCCGTGGCACGAGGCCGAAGCGGGCGACCTCGTCGATCACCTCGTCAGGATCGGCGCCGTCCTCGTGGAGCCGGAAGGCGGCGTTCTGGCGCACCGCGCCGAGGACCTCGAACGCCCCGGCCAGGGCGGCGATCGCCGCCGCGTCGTAGCGGATGCCGAGCGGACGCAGGATCGGCGCCACCACCTGCTCCGGGCGCTGGCCGAAGACGACTTCGAGCCCGAGGTCGGCCAGGCCCTCGGCCAGCAGACATTGGGGTGTGCCCACGAGGAAGATCGACTCCTCCCACCACCGCCGGCGCCGGACCAGGCCGGCCTCCTTGCGGGTGTGCTCGGTGTGGTGGCCGGGGTAGGCCTCGTGTGCCACCAGGTGGGCGAGGCCGGTGGACAGCACGGGCAGGTCGGTGTTGACGGCGACCCGGCTCCGGAGGTCGCCCAGGTAGTAGTTGAACCCCGACCAGGGCTGGCCGCGCACCAGTTCGAAGGCGACGTGCTCACCGTCGGGCAGGCCGAACATCTCGGCGGTGCGGGCTCGGAGCTCTTCGGCCAGGGCGTCGATGGCGCGTCCTACGAGGTCGGGAGGCACGATGTGGGCGTCACGCCATGCTTCGAGGCGCTCGGCCAGTGGGCCGGTTCCGGGGAGCTCGTCGTCCAGCTCCCGGTGGGCCCGGGCGACGGCGCCCTCATCGGCCCGTACCGGGCGGACCCCGTAGCACGCCTCGACCTCGTCGGCATAGGTCACGGGCTCGCCGGCCAGGCGTCGGGCCGTCATCTCGAGCCCGACCACCTGGGATCGCAGCCACCGACGCCGGCCTGCGTCGGCGCCCGACGCCGGTCCCGGATCGACACCGGTCGGGTCGCCGAGCTCCCGTCCGGTGTCGAGATCGGCCAGCAGCCGGCGGGCCGCCAT
Source organism: Actinomycetes bacterium (assembly GCA_021799615.1). Lineage (GTDB taxonomy): Bacteria > Actinomycetota > Acidimicrobiia > Acidimicrobiales > RAAP-2 > JAJZDI01. The sequence continues at coordinate 3,259 of JAJZAC010000009.1, read as the reverse complement.
CGCCAGGCGATCCGGCGGCTCGAGCGGCGCCGCCGCCACCGCCGCCGCCAGACCGGCGGGGCCGTAGTAGGCGTCCACCAGGCCGTCGACATGGCGCCCCAGCTCGAGGCCGAGCCGGAGGTACCGCTCGACGACGGACGGCTCGCCTGGTCCCGTCACCCCGGAAGCGAGTGCTGGTGGCGCACGACCGCGGTCAACCCAGTCGCTCGCGCAGGAAGGCGACGGTGCGATCCCACAGTTCGATCGCGGCCCCCTCGTCGTACACCTCGGGCCGGTCTTCGTTGAAGAAGGCGTGGTCGGCGTCGGCGTAGTGGACGAATTCGACGTCCTTGCCGAGCCCGCGGAGCTGGGTCTCGAGCGCTCTGGCCGCGTCGGGGGTGAAGAACCCGTCGCGGCCGGCCACGTGGGCCAGAACAGCGCCCTCGAGCTTGGTGTAGTCGGGAGCCGCATCGGGCCAGGGGATCAGCCCGTAGGCGGGGACGACCGCAGCGACGGCATCGGGCCGCTGGGTGGCGAGCACCAGCGCCAGGCCCCCACCCATGCAGAAACCGACGACGCCGACCGACGGGCGGCCCGTCCGGCGGACGAGCTCGTCGACCGCGCCGCTCAGGTCCTTCGCCGCCGTGTCCATGCGCATGGCCATCATCAACTTGCCCGCCTCGTCCGGCTCGGTCAGGGGGACCTGCGTGCCGTGGTAGAGGTCGGGGGCCAACGCGGTGAACCCGGCGGCGGCGAAGCGGTCGCACGTCCGCGTGATCTGGTCCACCAGGCCCCACCACTCCTGGAGCACGATGACCCCCGGACCTCCACCCTCGGGCGTGGCCAGGTAGCCGCCACACGTCGAACCGTTGCTCGGGAATTCGATGGACTCACCCATGTGTCGAACGCTACCGTGCCCACGCGCTCCCGACACGGCGGTGAGAAGGTCCAGCTCAGGCACTTGTTGGTCGGGTATCCTTGCGGCTTGTGAATCGACGGACTAGAACGTTCGCCGTTGTGACTGACGTCGAGCAGTGTTCGACGGCGAGGCCGGTCCCTGGTGGCGGGGTCCGAGTTCGCTCCCGGTTGGGAGCGGCAGCGATGCTCGGACTGGCCATCGTCACAGGCATCACGACCGTGGTGTCTTCCTCGCCGCGCCCGGCCGGTGCCGACCAGATCGCCACCGCCAAGGCGCAGGCGGCCCAGGTCAACGCCCAGATCCAGGCCGAGAACGCCCGCATCGACCAGCTCTCGCAGCAGTACGACGCAGCCACCTACCACCTCCAGCAGGTCGACGCCCAGATCGCCGCCGGCCAGCGGCAGTTGGCGAAGGACGAGCAGCAGGTGGCCGGCGACCACGCCCAGCTGCGCGCCCAGGCCGTGAACGCCTACATGACCCAGGGCACCTCCACCCCGCTCAGCCAGTACTTCTCGACCGGTGGCTCGGCGGCCGGCATCAGCAACGAGTACACCTCCATCGCCGACGGCAACGTCACCACCACCATCGACGAGCTGCACACGGCCCAGAACCAGCTGCGGAGCGAGCAGCAGGTGCTGAACCAGCAGCAGCGGCAGGCGGCGGCAGACCAGGCATCCCTCGCGTCGGCACGCAACCAGGCCAGTGCGCTGGTGGCCCAGGAGCAGAGCAAGCTGAACGGCCTCGACTCCCAGATCCACCAGCTGGTGATCCAGCAGCAGCAGGCCGAGCAGGCGGCTGCCGCAGCTGCCGCAGCTGCCGCCTACCAGGCCCGGATGGCTGCAGCCCAGGCTGCAGCCCAGGCGGCGGCCCAGCAGGCGGCGGGCCAGCAGGCGCAGCAGACGTCGGGGGGCCAGGCCAGCGGGCCGGCACCCGGATCGGTCGTTCCCCCCGTCTCCCAGAATGCGGCCGGAGCGGTAGCGGCCGCCGAGAGCCAGATCGGCGTGCCCTACCAGTGGGGCGCGGAGGACCCCGGGGTGGCGTTCGACTGCTCCGGACTCACGGCGTGGGCCTGGGGCCAGGCCGGCCATCCGCTTCCCCACTACTCGGGGGCACAGTACGACGACACCGTCCAGATCCCGCTGGCCGACATGCAGCCCGGCGACCTCCTCTTCTACGGTCCCGGTGGCTCGGAGCACGTGGCCATGTACGTCGGTGGCGGCATGATGATCGAAGCGCCCCACACCGGTGCCTCGGTCTGGATCACGCCGGTCCGCACCGGCTACGGGTTCGTCGGCGTCGGGCGGGTCGAGTAGCACCGGACGGGGCCGACGGCGGTGGCCGCCTCGGCGCCGACGGCCGGCCACGTCCACGGACCGCTAGCCTGGACGGGTCACGGCCCACCGGGGAACGCTCCCGGGCCCGTGCGGATCCGACATGAGACCCATCCCCGTCGCCTTCCACATCTGGTTCATCGAGGTCCACACCTACGGGATCGGCCTGGCACTGACCTTCTGGTTCGGCCTCCGCTACCTGGAGCGGCGCCTTCGTCGAGCCGGTTACCCCTGGCAGTGGGTGACGACCATGTTCCTGTGGGTCGTCCTGGCTGCCATCGTCGGGGCCCGCTTCATGCACGTGGTGGCCAACTGGGGCTACTACTCGGGGCACCTGGGCCAGATCATCTCCATCTGGCAGGGCGGGCTCTCGTCGTTCGGCGGCCTGCTCTTCGCCGTTCCCACCGCCATCGTGGTGGCCCGTCGCCGGTGCCCCGAGGTCGGGATCATGCGGCTGCTCGACCTGACGGCGCCGGTGCTCATGGCCAGCTGGTCCGTCGGGCGGCTCCTCGGTCCCCAGCTCATGCGGGCCGGTGGCGGGCATCCGACGGCCCAGTGGTTCGGGATGTACTACGCCGACCAGGTGGGCAAGCGCCTGCCGGTCCCCATCTTCCAGGCCATGGAGGACGCCACCATCTTCGGCGTGCTGCTCCTGGTGGAACGGTGGCTGCGCACGATCGCCCCCCACCCGGTCCGGGCGGGCGCGGACCAGCCAGACGGGACGGCCAGCCTGCCGCCGACCGGCATCGTGCTCGGCGTGGCCATGGCCCTGTGGGGCATCGAGCGGTTCCTCGACGAACACCTGTGGCTCAGCGGCGGCGGTCTCGGATCGGACCTGGTCCAGCTGGCCGGGATCGGCCTGCTCGTGGCCGGGATCGCCCTGCTGGCCAGTCGGGTCCGTCCACTGCGCGCCTGGCGGGCTGGTGGGAACGTCGACACCGCCGACGGCGGAGAGCTCGACGGCGCTGACGACGGGCCGCCGCGGGAGCACGCCGGCGTGCCCGATGCCGGGCTCTCCCTGCCCGGTGCC
>JAJZAC010000187.1 GCA_021799615.1 Actinomycetes bacterium | reverse complement strand
GTCTGGCCGAGGAACGTGAAGCGTCCGGCGGCCACGTCACCGGCGTCGCCGTGGTCGAGCCCGGCCTCGTGGGCCCGGAAGCCGCCCGGCCACCCGGCCACCGGCCGCACACGCGACACCGACCCGGTCGCCACCGGGGCCAGTCCCGGGTGCCGCCGCTCCAGGCGCCGGAGGGCCCGCAGCCGTACCCGGTGGGCCACCTGGGCCGGCCGCAGCAGGCGCACGGTGCGGGCCGTCCGCCCGAGGGCGGTCCCCGGCCGGCCGGCCAGTCGGGCCTCGGCGGCGATCCCCTCGGCGAAGCTGCGGGGCCGGTAGCCGAGGGCGCCGGCGTCGTCGATGGGGAACGCCTTGTCCTCGTCCAGCCGCTGGAGCTGTTCGCCGGTGAGGCGGGGCCGGGGGGCCAGGCGCTGGTAGGCGCGCACGGCGGCGATGGCCGGACCCAGCGGCACCGGCACCGGCACCGGCCGGCGGCCCACTGCCTCGCCCGCCTGGCGCACCACCTGGCGCAGCGTGAGCGGCTCGGGTCCGGCCACGTCGAACGCCCGGTGGGCGGCGTCGTCCTCGAGGGCCCGCACCACGAACCAGGCCAGGTCGTCGACGTGGACCGGCTGGATGAGGCGCCGGCCACCCCCGGGCAGGGGCACCACCGGGCTCCGGCGCACCAGGGCCACCAGGCGCTCCATGTTCCGGTCGCCCGGCCACCCGTAGATCATGGTGGGGCGCACGATGGTCCACGCCAGCCCGCTGGCGGTGACGGTGTCCTCGGCGGCGGTGCGCACCGCCTTGGAGGCGGCCGGCAGGGTGGTGAACAGGGCGGTGGGCGACACGAACACGGCCCGCTCGATCCCCGCCTCTTCGGTGGCGCTCACGATGGCCGGTGCATGCCCGAACCCGAGCGAGGCCACGTTGACCAGGGCGTCGGCCTTGGCCGAGGCGAAGGCGGCATCCAGGCCGGCCGGGTCGTCGAGGTCGCCGGCCAGCGGGGTGGCCCCCAGGTCGGCCACCTGGCCGGCGGCGGTGCGGCTGCGGGCCAGGGCGACCACGTCGTGGCCCCGGCGGGCCAGCTCGGGGATGACCGAGCGCCCGAGGAACCCGCTGCCCCCGGTGACCAGCACCTTCATCCGGCCACCTCGACGGGGAGCCCGCAGGTGGCGCTGGCCAGGGCGGCCAGCACGGCCCGGGTGGTGGCGAGCGCCGAGGCCGCCGCCGCTGGGTCGCCGCCGGCCGCCACCGCGGCGGCGAAGGCGGCCAGCTGGGCGCCGTGCCCCTTGTCCTGGGCGCCGCTCCACACCACCGCGCCGTCGAGGGTGGCCGAGCGGAAGTCGTCGATGACCGCGGTGTGGCCGCCGCCTAGGATCTCGATGCGCTCCTTGGGCGTGGCCGGGCTGGCGGCGCTGGCGTAGGCGATGGTGGCGAGCGACCCGCCGGCGAAGCGCACGGCCACCACGACGTCGGCGGCCACGGTGGCCTCGGTGGCGGGCGCCACGAACGCACTGACCTCGGCCGGGGGCTCGCCGGCCAGGGCGGCACACGTGTCGACGAAGTGGCACACCTCGCCGAGGAGGCGCCCGCCCTGGCGGCGGTCGGCGTACCAGTGGGCGTCGGGGACGGGCCCGGCGTTGACCCGGTAGGAGACGACCAGGGGGACCGGGCCCAGCCGGCTGCGCACGGCGTGGACGGCGGGGGAGAACCGGCGGTTGAAGCCGGCGGCCAGGTGGCAGCCGCTCGACCGCCACGCCGCCTCGACCCGGTCGAGCTCCTCGGTGGTGAGGGCCAGGGGCTTCTCGCAGAAGACGTGCTTGCCCGCCTCGAGGGCCCGGGTGACCAGCTCGGCGTGGGTGTCGTGACGGGTGGCAACGACCACCACGTCCACCTCGGGGTCGTCGATCACGTCCTCGGCCGTGGGCAGCGCCCGCTCGAACCCGGCCCGCTCGGCCAGGCGCACGGCGGACAGGCCCGACGCCGACGCCACCGCCACCAGCCGGTCGAAGCCGGCCCCGGCCAGTGCCGGGACGAGGACGGCCCGGGCGAACGCCCCCGCCCCCACCAGGCCCACCCCGGTCCCGCCCCGCCGGGGCGGGTGGACGACCACCGGCGCCGACCGGTCCAGGCGGTCCGGCTGGTAGTCGAGCTCGATCCCGAGCGAGTGCTCGGGGGCGGCCAGGAGCTCGTAGGCGTCGAGGGCCCGGGTGAAGGGGAAGCGGTGGGTGACGAGATCGGCCACCTCCAGCCGGCGCCGGGCCAGCAGCCCGACCACGGCGCCCAGGTTCCGGCCCTCGGTCCACCGCACCTGGCCGGCGGGGTAGTCGACGGCCCACTCCTCGTAGGTGCGCTCGTAGCGGCCGGGCCCGTAGGAGCGGGCCACCCGCAGGGTCAGCTCCTTCTCGTAGAGGGGGCGGCGGTCCAGCTCCATGCCGACGTCGCCCACCAGCACCACGGTGGCCCGGTCGCGGGCCAGGTCGGGGGCGCGGCGCAGGGGGTCCGACGACCGGGTGGCCGCGGTGACCAGCACGGCGTCGGCCCCGGCCCCGCCCGTCCACGCCTCGATGGCCGCCGTGGTATCGGCTCCCGCCT
>JAJZAC010000008.1 GCA_021799615.1 Actinomycetes bacterium | reverse complement strand
GCCCGCCGGATCTCTCCGACGGACCGGGGTCTGCTACTGGGCTCTCCGGCGATTACCCAGACGGGACTTGCACCCGCAGGCTTGGTCCAGTTTTCAGGACGCAACATGGCGAGACGCTAACGGGGATCGACCACCGCGGCCAGCATGCGGGTGCCGCGTCCGGACCGGCGCCGTGGGCAGGACCGGGACCGGTCGGCCCTCAGCGCCCGGGGAGCGGCGGGCGGGCGCCGACGTGCCCGAGCACGTCGGCAGCGAGAGCCAGACCGGCCTCGAGGGCCCGGCCGAGGTCACCGTTGCCCGTCCACACGTCGAGGAAACCGGCGTCGAACGCGTCGCCGCCGCCGGTGCGGTCCACGACCGTCACCGGCTGCGCGTGCGCCGTCACCGTGCCGGTTGCCGACACGGCGACGGCACCGGCTGCGCCACGGGTCACCACCACGGTCCCGTGCCCGGCGCCGAGCAGGCGCCGAGCACGCGCCGGGACCCCGGACCGGCCGGGTCCCGTCAGCGATCGCAGCTCGTCCGCGTTGACGAGGATGAGGTCGGCGTACGGGACCAGCCCGTCCACCACCCGGCCGTTGGCCTCCACCGAGACGGTGGCGCCGCGCTCCCGGGCTTCTCGGCAGAGGATCGTGGCCGCGCCCCGTTCCTGGCCGGCCACGTGGAGGTGGACACCCGGCGAGAACAGGCTCCGTGGCAACGCGTCGATGGCGTCATCGAGGGGCGGGCCGCCCGTCGTGACCATGCGCTTCGCGCTGCCGTCGCTCAGGACCACGGCGACACCGGTCGATCCACCGCCGATCCGTCCGACGAAGCGCGTGTCGACCCCTTCGGCCACCAGCCCGGCTCGGGTCGCTTCGCCGAGGAGATCTTCGCCCACCGCGGTGACGAGCGTCACCTCCCTGCCCAGTCGGGCCAGCCACACGGCCGTGTTGGCTCCAGCGCCGCCCGGTCCCGTCGTCGAACGGGCGGCGCGGATCTTCTCGTGGGGGCGGGGGAGGCGTCCCAGGCCGAGCACGATGTCGAAGTTGGCGCTGCCCACCACCACGAACGCGACCGGACGCTGGGCCGCGTCCCGTGCGGGACCGTCGGCGCCTGGCGCGGGAGCGGGCGTCAACGTCGAACCGACCGTCGAGGCGTGCTCGGAGGTGCGGCCCCGTCGGCGCGCCGCGTGGCGGCGCGGGCATCCTGCCACCGGCGCACGGCTCGCACGGCCGGAGCACCGGTGAACGCGGCACCGACGAGCACCGCCAGGGCGGCGATCGCCACCAGGACCGTTCCCCACAGCCGCCTGGTGCCGACGGCGGAGGGCGTGGTCAGGAGGTCGAGGGCTCCCGGGATCGCCAACACCGCGGTCAGCACCACGATCATCACCGTCGCACCCAGCACCCGCTGGTTCTCCGTGTGCTGGCGCCGCAGCATGGACTCGTCCCGCAGCAGGGCCACCTTCTTCACGAGCCAGTCGTAGTCGTCGAGGGCCCCGTCCCTGCGGCGGATCACCTCGTAGTAGGTGCGATGCGTCTTGACCGCGAACTGGAGGTCGAAGACCTCCTCGAGCTCGGCGAGCGCGCCAGCCGTCCGGAGCAGCCGGTCCGGTGAGTCGCTCGCCCGGTCGATCTCCCGATGGAGGGCGAGGAGGGTGGCCCTCATCGACGACAGGGCGACGCCGAGGTAGGCCACGTAGGCGGTCATCCAGATCGGTCCCCGCTGCTGACGGGGTGTGCCGGCCACCACGTAGGAGTAGACGAGGGTCGAATGGGTGGCCACGTAGTAGGCGCCCACGTAGGGCCCCTCCGGAATGGGCGATCTCGGCAACGCGAACTGGTCGAGGATGTCCGACTGCAACGGGACACGCTCCGTGGAGAACAGCAAGTTGGCGATGCCGGCGGCGTCCGCCTCGGCCACCGTGGCCGGCGACGCGCCGGCGCCAGGCCACGGTGACCACGAGAGGATGGTCGAGGCCTTGGCGACGTGGAGCGAGTGCAACGCCTCACGCTCGATGGCCAGACGACACGTCCCGACCTCGGCGGCGCGGACCCGCTTCGAGCTCGTCTGGGAGCGGCGGCCGAGCACGGCCGCGGTGGCCGACGTCATGAGTACCGCCTCGGACAGGGAGCGCAGCGTCATCCCCTGGTCGCGGACGTAGTGGCCGTCGGCCTGTTCGAGGTAGGTGCGGAGGGGGCCCCGCAGGTGGAACAGGTCGACGGATCTGCGGCGCCGGGCCGGGCTCCAGTCCCACTGGGCGGCGATGTCGAGCAGTTCCTCGTCAGCGAACGCCCGCAGGCGCAGGCCGTCGTGGCCACCCGCTCCGTCGCCGCCGGCCGGACCCGCACGCCGCTCGACCGGCAGGACCAGCAGGGTGACGGTGACCGTGCGACGGAAGTTCCGGTGCGCCGACGAGCCCACCAGGGTGACGAACGGAACGACGACTGCCGTGACGTCACCCTGGGCAGGTCCACCGGGGGTGGTCCCTACCAGTTCGCCGGCCGGCAGGAACACGTTGTGGATCCTGGTGGCGAACGACGGCGCGAACAGGTACGAACGGCGCTGGCCGAAGGCGGCCGCCAGGTAGCGGGCCAGCACGGCGCCATCTGCGCGCTCGGCGCCGTCGGGCACGACCACGCAGTCGTTGGCGTTGACGAATTCTCCCGCTCCGGCCGCCGTGTACGCCGGTGCGGCGAGGAGCGCGGGGCGCCACGATTCCCGCTCGAAGGGCCCGGTCGCGATGTCGTCGAACAGCGCGGGAAGCTGCAGGTCGTCCACGCCGAACGCCACCGTGCTCGGCAGCCGGTCGCCCGTGTCGACGAGGGCGCGTGCCGCATCGGCACCCACCACCCCGCCTTCGCCGTGGAGTCGTGTGCCGAGCGGGCGGAGCACGAACCTGGGCCGGCCCGGCCCTGGCGGGTTCGAGTCGGCGTCGGCGTCGGCGAACATGGCTCGCAAGGTCGGGACGACCTCGGAGGCGTGGTCGTACCGGTCCATCTCCTCGGGCCGGAGATCGTCGGTGGGAGTGCCGAGGAGCGAATGCCGGTCCACCGGCGTGCGGAGCGAGAACGACGCCGCTGCCAGGCACCGCCAGGCTGCCTCGGCGGCTCCGGCGGGCTCGCCGGTCCGACCGTGCGCTGTCGGCGCGTCCGCCGCCGCCGGTCCGTCCACGGTCGGCTATGCCGCCCCGGTGCCCGGCGCGCCCTCGGTGCGGTCCGCCGCTCGGCTGTCGGGGCCGCCCGGCTGCAGGTGCCAACCGCCACCGGCGTCCACCCACACCGTGCGGAATCCGGCGCGGCGAGCGGCGACGACGTTCTCTTCGCGGTCGTCGACGAACCAGGCATGGGGCCGGTCCAGCTCGGCGACCAGCTTCTCGTAGAAGCGGGGATCGGGCTTTCGGACCCCGATCCCGGCCGAGTAGACGACGGCGTCGAACAGCGCGAACCAGGCGAAGCGCTCCCGCCACTCGTGGATCCAGCTGCCCAGGTGGTTGGTGGCGAGCGCCGTCCGCCAGCCCAGTGCCTTCACGCGCTCGAGGACTTCGACGCCCGCGGTCACGGGTACGGCCATGTCGAGCACGGCGGCGCGGACCTCGGCCGGGCCGCCGGCCCCCGCTAGTGCCGCCAGTGCCGACCAGACAGCCGACTCGGGGATCGTCCCCGTCTCCGACGGCACCAGGAGCTCGCGCCACACCCGGGCGGCCCGGTCGGGCGGGATGCCGAACCGCCGCTCGAGCTCGGCGAACGCCTCGGGCTCGCCGCCGGCGCTCAGCACACCGCCGGTGAGGAGGACGCCACCCAGGTCGAAGGCGACAGCTCGCTCGCCCCCCTGTCCGACCATGGCCGCCATGACCGCGGTCGGCGTGACCTCCCCGGCCCCAGGGTCGTCGCCCGACGAGCTCGCGGCGGGCGTGTCGGCCATGGACCCAGACTCTACCGGGGTGCATCGCCGCGGAAGGATCCCGCTCCGACCATGCCGACCTCCCTCGCGCCTGGCACGATGCATCCATGGCAGCTCATCGACGCCGGTCGCTGTGGGCGCTCCCGAGCGCCCACGACGGCGCCGAGCTGGCGGTCCAGATCGGGGCGTTGGCCCGCCTGGCCGGGACCCGCCCCTTCGAGCCGCACATCACGGTCGTGGGTTCCGTGCCCGGTGCGGACCGGGCCCACGAGGTGGTCCACCGCCTGTCCACGGCGACGGGACCGTTCACGGTGGTGCTGTCGGAGGTCATCGACACGGACGAGTACTTCCGTTGCATCGTGGCCGTCGTCCGCCCCGCGGCCGGGCTCTCCCGGCTCCACCGCGATGCGTGCGAAGCGTTCGGCGCCCCGGTCGACGGCTTCGCACCCCACGTCAGCCTCCTGTACGGCGATCTCCCGGCGGGCGAACGGGAACGCCTCCGCGGGCACGTGGCCCCGAAGCTCCCGGGCGAGGTGCGGGTCGACAGGTTGGCGTTGGTGGACACGGAGGGCGACGACACCCGGGCGTGGTCCACGTTGGCCGCGTGGCCCCTCGGTGGCGCCTGACGCGGCGGGCGGGCGCGGGTCCGGGCGCCCGGGCGTCACGGCCGGCGGCGTCCCCGGGCGACCAGCACCGGGTCCTCGAACCACGACCGCAGGGTGAGGCGCGCGGGCGGGAGCCCGCCGTAGACGAGGAGGCCCTCGCCGGGCGCCAGTCGGCGGAGGCCGTCCGGGGTCACGAGCGGGTGCCGCGCCGGTGCGTCGGTGCGGGTGGTCCCGCCGGTGCCGCCTGACGTGGTCGACGACTCGGTGGACCGGCCCTCGCCGGCCAGCGTGGCGGCATGGGCCAGGGTCGACGGGTCGGCGATGCCCGACAGGTAGACCTTGGCCCGGTGGTTGTTCACCACGGTGGCCGACCGCTGCCCGTAGCGGGCGGTCAGCTGGGCCAGGTCGTGCCAGATCGTCACCAGCTGGATCCCGTGACCGGCGGCCGTCGCCGCCAGACCGTCGAGGTCGTCGAGCGGGGCGATGTTGGCCGCCTCGTCCAGCACCACGAGCAGCGGTGGGTCGAGGGGCCGGCCGGTGCCGGCCACCGTGTCGTAGACGTGCTCGACCACCTGGCGCACGGCGGCGACGAAGAGCGGGGCCAGGCGGCGCTGGTCGTGGGCGGGAGCGCACAGGTAGGCGGTGTTGGGACCCGACACCAGGAGTGCCGGGTCGAACGGGGCCGCGGTGGGTGGTCGGCCGGCCGGCACCGGACCGGCATCGCCACCCGGGCCGACGGTGGCGTCGGCGTCGGCGAAGGGCTCCATGACCGTCTCCGCGGTGGTGTAGATCGAACTGCGCTGCCGCTCGTCGCGGGCGAACGAGGCGATCGCGGCCTGGACGGCCCGGTCGACGCCGGTGGCCTCGAGGGCGTCGAGCACCTCGGCCTCCTCCCGGGTGTCGAGCCAGCGGACCACGTCGTCGACCGGGCGTCCCGCCGTCGCCGCCGCGAACAGCAGGGGCGCGAGGAGCTTGGCCGCCGCCGCGTACCAGAAGGCGGCGTCCTCCATGGTGCCGGCCCGCTGTCGCCCGCCCTCGGCCAGCGCCGCGGCCATCCGGCGGGCGCCGGGCCACGTGGCCGAGGCGGGGAGGGGTGACCAGGCGGTGGCCGGCAGGCCGGTGACACCGGTGGGGTCGATGCACCACACCTGCCCCCTCGAACGCCGCCAGGCCAGCGTGTCGTGGACGAGGTCGGTCTTGACGCTGGTGGCGAGGACGGGTCCCTCCCACCCGAGCAGGGCCGGTACGGCGAAGCCACTCGTCTTGCGGGACTGGGTGGGCCCGAAGACGACCACCGACTGGCGCGGCTCGGCGGCCACCAGCCGCCGGCCGACCCGGCCCAGCACCAGGCGTCCGGGCACACCCCCCGCTCGCAGCGGTCCGACGTCGAGGGGAGCCAGGTCGGCACGGCTCCCCCACCGGGCGCCGTCGCCCAGGGAGTCCCGGCGGCTCCGGAACCACGGCGCCAGCCACCCACCGGCACCCGATCCGGTTCCGCCCCGCCCGCTCCGGCGCTGGGGTCGGGGTCGGCGCTGGGGTCGGGGCCGGCCGGCGCGGCCGGGCGGTGGCACCCGGCGTCCGGCGGGCGACCGGTCCGACGCGCCCATCCAGGCGGTGGCGGCCAGCGCGGCGAGCCCCACGGCGGCGGCCAGGTCGCTCACCGCCCGCCCCCGACCGTCACGCGTCCCCGCCCCCCGGCGCCATGGCCGCGTCGGTGTCGACGATGTCCCGCTCCCCGGCACCCAGGTGGTGCTCGACGAGGAACGACCGCGCCCCCACCTTCCACAGGGCCACCCCGCGGCGCAGCCCCGTCACCAGCTCGGCCTCGGTCGAGGTGAGGTCGAGGAGCCCGGCCGCACGTTCCACCTCGCCGGGGGCCTGGCCGTAGATGACGCGGGTCTCCGAGTCGGCCAGGAGCCCGGCGGCCAGTCCGACCTGCTCGGACCCGGCGGCACCCACGGCGTGGAGGTCGGAGAGCCGGTGGAGCACGGCCATGTTCGCCACGCCGTAGGCCCGGGCCAGCTTCCACGAGGCCTGCAGCCAGCGGGCCACCCCCAGGTTGGCGAGGATCGCCCACGCCTCGTCGACGACGAGGAGGACCGGTCCGTCCCCGCCGGCCCGGACGGCGCCGTGCAGCCAGGCCGCCGCGCAGGTCATGAGGACGCCGAGGGCCGGCGAGTCGTACACGGCAGAGAGGTCGAGGACGACGAGCGGTGCACCGAGCGACAGGCCCGGCGTGGTGGGTCCGTCGAACATGCCGCGCAGGTCGCCGGCCACCAGCCGGCGCAGTTCGAGGGCGACGTCCCTCCCGTCCTCGAGGAGCCGGTCGACCCCCGTACGCAGTTCGGCCGCCGCCGCCGGCTCGGGAGCGAGCAGCGCCTCCACCACCTGGGGCAGTGTGGGTGCCCCCCGGACCGCCGCCGCGGTGGCCGCATGGAGGGCGGCGTCGAGGGCGGCCCGTTCGCGGGGCAGCAGGTCGCGGCCCAGGCAGGCGACGGCCAGCGAGGCGACCAGCTCGGACCGGCGCCGCCACACCTCGTCCTCGCCCGGCGGCCCCCCGGAGCCGGGTGCCCCGGTGGCGGCGACGTCGAGCGGGTTCAGGCGGACGCGCCCACCCGGGCGCAGGGCCAGGGGCGCGACGCCGCGTGCCGCGGCCAGCGGCCCGTACTCGCCCTTCGGGTCGACGACCCACGCCCGGCGCCCGAACACGGCCTGGCGCCACAGGTAGGACTTGACGAAGGCGCTCTTGCCCCTGCCGATCTGCCCGAAGACGACCATGTTGGGATTGGTGAGCACGCCCGACCGGTAGAGGGTGAACGGGTCGTAGACGAACGTCCCGCCCAGAAGGTCACGTCCGACGAGAACGCCCTCGGCACCGAGTCCCGCCTCGCCGGCCATCGGGTAGGCGGCACCGAGGTGCCTGGTCGTGGCCACGTGGGCGGGTACCCGGGGGAACGGTCGGCCCGGGCCCGGCCGGAAGGCCCCGGGGGGCGTCACGCCAGTCCCCGACCCAGGGGCAGCACACACCCGAGGGCGAGGTCCTGCTCGCCGTAGAGGCGGCGGATCTCCAGCCGGGCCTGGGCGGCGGCCTGCTCCGCCGCCGTGCACGCCTCGGCCAGGCCGTCACGGTCGGGGGCCGTCACCGACAGGTACCCGCTGAAACGGTACTGGGCGTGCCCGTCGGCCAGCTCGACGTCCCGGCGTTCGGCTCCCTCACGCTCGCGCTGCTGGCGTGCGGTGACGAGGAATCCCCCCCGCCGGCGTAGTTCACCGTCGGCCAGGTCGGCGGTGCGGTCCCGGGCCACCTGGCGGGCGGCCTCCGCCGGCGGCACCGGTTCCAACGTGACCGACAGGGTGCGCCGCACGGGGAGGAAGAGCAGGGGACCGAGGAAGTCGGGGGTGACGTCCACCCGGGGCCATTCGGCGATCCAATAGACGGCGTGCCACAGGGCGTCGGCGCGCACCGCGTCCCACGACGCCTCGACGGCCATGGGCCACGGCCATGCCGGCGACGTCGGGGGCGTGCCGTCGGCACCGGCGCGGTGGGACCGCGTGCCGGGCGCGGCTCGCATGCCGGCACCGGCCACGGCGAGGTCGGGCTCGAACGACTCCCGGACGACGGCGGCGAGGGCTTCGGGACCGAGGACGCCGTCGACCACCACGTCGGCCGCCCGCAGGGCCCGGCACAGGTCGGCCACCTCGCGGCCGAGGGAGTCCGGCACGAGCGGGAGGCCGCCGTCCCCGGCCCGGGCACCCCCGCGCCTGCCGCGGCGGTGCAGCCGCACGGTCAGGCAGAGCAGGACCCGGTGCCGACGCGTGCCGGCGGCCACCGAACCGAGGAGCTGCCGGTAGGAGCGCCCGGGCTCGCTGCCCGGGTCCAGGCATTCGTGGGCGTCGGCGTAGGCCCGCACCGCCTCGCCGGCATCGGGGAGGCACGATTCCAGCCACTGGACACGGTGGACGGTGCCGCCCTGACGGGCCAGCCCGGCCAGCACCCGGGACCACGCCGCCACCCTGCGGTCCTGGTCGGCCGGGTCCAGCAGGGCGAAATTGTGGCCACGCACGGCGACGGCCGAGGTGGCGGTGCCCGCCCGCTCGTCCACCACCACACCACTGCCCGGCAGGGGCGACCCGGGGCCGCCGGCGACGATCCGCACGCCGCCGAAGGGTCCCTCCCGCACGGCCGTGCGGGTGCCGTGCCCCGCCCGCGTGCGGGACGACCGGGCGCGACCGGCGCAGGCCAGGCCCGTGCCGGCCACCACGACCACCCGGCCGGCTCCCGGCGCCGGTGAGCCCGTACGGGTCGTCCCCCGTGCCACCTGGTCGGCCCGCCGGACCACCAGGGGAAGCCACTGTTCCGCGGTACGGCCGGCGATCGGCCACGTGGCGAGGGCGGTGGCGGTGGCCACCGCCGCCACCGCGGTGACGACCCCCACCGGTCCGGGGTCGGCCCGAAGCGCACCCACCGCGACCACCAGCCCGGCGGCCACGGCAGCGATCTGGCCACCACGCCACCCGGCCACCACGCCCCGGCGCTCGAGCGGTCCGAAGTGGGAGCGGACCCGGTCGCGCTCGCCGGATGCGTCAGGCACCGATCGGCTCGTCGGGCGCGGCGGCCGGGGTCGACCCGACGCTCTCGAGACGCGCCCCGAGCTCGTCGGCGCCGAGCACGTGCACCTGGCGCGAGCCCGTGGCCCGGGGCAGCGGGCGAGGCGGGGAAGGGGAAGGGGCAGGGGCCGAGGCCGGGGCCGGGGCAGTCATCACCGCGTCGAAGGCCGCCCCTGCGGCGGGAACGGTCCCGAAGGCGCCGACCGCTCCCGTGTCGACGCCCGGCGGGCCCGACGGGGTGGGGCCGGGCCGGTCCCCGATCGGGGTACCGGGCGCCGGGCCGCCACCGCCGCCGGACGGTGCGCCACCCGGCGACCGCGGCGATCCCCCGCCCCCGGCATCACCAGCACCGCCGGCACCCCCGGCTGCGAGCTCGGCCATGCCCCCGCTCGTGCTCCCGGGAGCGAAGCCGGCCACCTGGGCGGCGCCCAGGGCGGCGTGGGCCAGGGACCGGGTGGGGCCGGCGACGTTGCGGGCCACCTGGCGGCCGGCACCCTCGAGGTGGGAGACGGCGCCCGCCTCGAGTGCGGGGATGAGCCGGAACAGGGTCCACGGAGCGAAGCCAGCCAGGAGGAGGAGGGCGGCGCCCCCGAGCACGGCGGTGAACCCGCTGGCCCCCGCCAGCTCGCCGGCGGCCAATGCCAGGACGGCGACGATCACGAATTTGCCGAGGATCAGGGCGGCGAGGGTGTCGACCAGGCGGCGGGCCCAGTGCGCCACCGCCGGCCACACCAGGGCGGCCAGGGCCAGGGGCAGGAAGAGGACGGCGACGTAGACGGCGGCCGACCGCACCAGGAGCTCGACCCAGAGCAGCAGGGACCCGACGACGACGAGGAGGGAGCCGAGGAGGAGGACGAAGGCGGGTACGGCGGGACCGGCGGCGGCCGTGGTGCCGAGGGCCCGGCCGACCGGCCCGAGCAGGCGGGCCGTGTCGACGCCGCTGTGGCCGGCGACCGCGGCGCTGAGGGTGTCGGTGACCGACAGGCCGAGCTGGACCAGTTGGACGGCGACGGCGGTGAGCAGCAGGGCCAGCGGCAGGTTGACCAGCACCGAACGGAGGAGGGCGGTCGCCTGCTGGCGGAAGACGGCCTGGATGATGCCGGCCAGGAGCATGGGCAGGACGACCACGCCAGCCAGGGCCGCCATCGTCCTCTCGTGGCTGGCGAACCACGGAGCGCCCAGGTCGATCCGGGTGGTGGTGCCGAGCACCGAGCCCACCTGGCGGAGCAGCCAGGCGGCAGCCCCGGCCACCCAGGAGCCGACGGCGTCGAGCATGCTCCCCATGCCGGCACCGGCCAGCGAGCCGGTCACGTTTCTGGTTGCGTTGCAGGCCAGCCCGACCGGGAGGAGGCCCGGCACCGGGCAGGGGACGGCCATCTCAGTGGACTCCCTGGCCGGCGACGAAGAAGAAGTTGACGATGGCCGGACCGGCCCCCACCAGGAGCGCGGCCAGCGCCGAGATCATGACGGCTCGGCGCCCGACGTAGGACTGGTGGTAGTTCTGCCCGTGGGAGCCGAGCGCCCATGCCGCCGCCCCGACGAGCAGGCCGGCCAACGACAGGGCCAGGGCCCAGAAGTCGAGCCCGTTCATCAGGCGCAGCAGGGTCTGGCCACCGGGGAGGGCGCCGGGATCCGGATGGGTGGAGAACTGGCTGACGAGCCGCTCGGGTGCCGCCCATCCCGGCCAGGTGCCGGGGTGGGCCGGGGGGACGGGGAGCCGGGAGAGGAAGTGCATGCGGCCCAGGCTACGATCCCTTTTGCCACTTCTCAAGTCTTTTCATGGTATTTCTGTCCTTTCTGATACCGGCTCTGGGCAGCCCGGTCGCCCGGTGCACGGCGCCGGCGGCCCGCCTGCCATGCTGGGGCGGTGCAGTCCTACGACATCGGGTACCTGGCCATCGGCGGCGCTGCCGTCGTGGCGGTGGTGGTCGCCGCCATCCTGGGACGCCGGGCCGGGCGCCGGGGTCTCCAGCAACGGCTGACCGCGCTTGCCTCCCGCCTCGGGGTGGCGCCACCCGAGGACGTCGGCGTAGAGGCGGTCCTGCTCCACCTCGAGCGGGTCACTGGCGAAGCGGCCGAAGCGGTCACCGAGGCCAGCTCGGACGCCATCCGGCTCCGGCGTTCCATCGACACCCTCCCCCAGGGGGTGATCGTGTGCGACGAGAACGGCGACATCGCCTTCCGCAATGCACGTGCCGTCGAGCTCATGAGCAGCGGGCACGCCGACGCCCTCGCCGCCCAGGCGGTGACCGAGCTGCTCGAGGCCGCCTGGAACGACGGGTCGGCCGAGCGCACCCTCGACCTCTACGGCCCTCCCCGCCAGACGCTGACCATCCGGACCCGGCTGGTGGACGACGGGCGCCGCCCGCTCGGGGTCATCGCCTTCATCGACGACGTCTCCGAG
The DNA here is from genome assembly GCA_021799615.1 of Actinomycetes bacterium. GTDB lineage: Bacteria > Actinomycetota > Acidimicrobiia > Acidimicrobiales > RAAP-2 > JAJZDI01. The sequence goes on along the minus strand of JAJZAC010000008.1, from coordinate 36,118 downwards.
CGACGCCGCCTGGAGGAGATCCGCCGCGACTTCGTGGCGAACGTGAGCCACGAGCTGAAGACCCCCATCGGCGCCCTCGGCCTGCTGGCCGAGACGCTGACCGTCGAGCCCGACCCCGACATCGCCCAGCGGCTGGCGTCGCGGATCCAGCACGAGGCGTTCCGGGTCAGCCGGATCATCGACGACCTCCTCGACCTCAGCCGGCTCGAGGCCGAGGAGTCGCCACCGCGCGAGCCGATCTACGTGAACCTGATCATGGCGGAGGCGGTGGAGCGGGTCCGGGCCGCCGCCGACCAGCGCAAGGTGTCGATCGAGCTCCATGAGCCCGACCCGCCCGTCTACGTCCTCGGCGATCGGCGGCAGCTCGTCTCCGCCATCCACTCCCTGCTGGAGAACGCCGTCACCTTCTCCTACGAGGGCGGGATGGTGGAGCTGAGCGCCGCGGAGACCGACGGCGAGGTGCGGCTGGCGGTGGCCGACGCCGGGGTCGGCATCCCGGCCCGCGACCTGGAGCGCATCTTCGAACGGTTCTACCGGGTCGACCACGGTCGCAGCCGCGAGACGGGGGGCACCGGCCTCGGCCTGTCGATCGTGCGCCACGTGGCAGCCAACCACCGGGGCCGGGTGGAGGTCGATTCCCGCGAGGGCGAGGGGTCGACGTTCACCCTCGTCCTCCCCAAGCCGACGGAGTTGACCACCTGAGGCGCCCCGCCACAGGATGCTGCCGGTGAGCTCCGACCCGTCGCACACCAAGGTCCTCCTGGCCGAGGACGAGGAGTCGTTCGTCGACGCGCTGGTGGTCGGCCTCACCCGCGAGGGGTTCGAGGTCACCGTGGCCCGTGACGGCTCCGAGGCCCTGCGGCTGTTCGACACCGTCGACCCCGACCTGATCCTGCTCGACCTGATGCTGCCCAAGGTGTCGGGGATCGACGTCTGCCGCTCGATCCGGGCCCGGTCGTCGGTGCCCATCATCATGGTCACCGCCAAGGGCACCGAGATCGACACCGTCGTGGGCCTCGAGGTGGGCGCCGACGACTACGTCGCCAAGCCCTACCGCCTGCGGGAACTGGTGGCCCGGATGCGGGCCGTGCTGCGGCGCACCCCGCCGGCGGCGCCGGCGGACGCCCAGGGACCGAACGGCTCGATCGGTGCCGCCCACCCTGTCCTCCAGGCGGGCGGGATCGAGATCGACCCCGACCGGCACCTCGTCTTCGTGCGGGGCGAGGAGGTCCAGTTGCGCCGCAAGGAGTTCGACCTGCTCACCCTCCTGCTGGAGAACGCCGGGAGGGTGCTCACCCGCGACGTCCTGATCGACCGCATCTGGGGGTCGGACTACTACGGCGACACGAAGACGCTCGACGTGCACATCAAGCGGCTGCGGTCACACGTCGAGCAGGACCCGTCCCACCCCCAGCTGATCACCACCGTGCGGGGCGTCGGCTACCGCTTCGACGCGCCCCGGGACTGACCCGTCGCCCCGCCGCCGGTCAGCGGGCCTCGATGCGGGTGGGACCGCCCAGGTAGGGGTGGAGGGCGGGGGGCAGCTCGACGCTGCCGTCCTCCTGCCGTCCGGTCTCGACCAGGGCGGCCCAGATCCGGGCCCACGCCAGCGCCGACCCGTTCAGCGTGTGGACGAACACCGGCGATCCGCCGGCCTCGGGCCGGTAGCGGATGTTGGCCCGGCGGGCCTGGTAGTCGGTGCACCAGCTGACCGAGGAGACTTCGAGCCACTGGTCGACCCCGGGTGCGTAGACCTCGAGGTCGAAGGTGCGGGCCGCCGACAGGCCGAGGTCACCGGCGCACAGGTCCAGCACGCGGTACGCCAGGCCCAGCTCGGTGAGCAGCCGCTCGGCCCGGCCGACCATGTCCTCGAGCAGGGCGGGTGCCTGGTCGGCGGTGGCGTAGGCGAACAGCTCGACCTTGTCGAACTCGTGGACCCGCAGCAGGCCCCGGGTGTCGCGCCCGGCCGCCCCCGCCTCGCGGCGGAAGCACGGCGTGGCGGCGGTGAACCGCAGCGGCAGGTCACCCTCGGCCAGGATGTCCCCCCGCAGCATCGACGTCAGCGGCACCTCGGCGGTGGGGATGGCCCACAGGTCGTCCCGCTCCAGGTGGTACGCCTCGTCGGCGAACTTCGGCAGGTGACCGGTGGAGACCATCGTCTCCGTGCGCACCATGGTGGGCGGGCGGATCTCTTCGAAGACGTCGGCGTGGTGGTCGAGGGCGAACGCGGTGAGGGCCCGCAGCAGCCGGGCCCCGGTCCCCCGGTAGAGGGGGAACATCGAGCCGGACAGCTTGGCCCCCCGCTCCATGTCGAGGATGCCGAGGGCCGAGCCGACCTCCCAGTGGGGCACCCGCTGGGCCTCGCTGTACTCCGGGAGCTCGCTCGGCCACGCCCGGACCACCACGTTGTCCTCGGGCCCGGCGCCGTCGGGGGCGCCGGGCGACGGGAGGTTGGGCAGGTACAGGAGGGCCTGGCGCAGCGCCTCGGCGGCCGCGTCGGCCGCGTCGGCCGCCTGGCGCTCGGACTCGCCGACGGTGCGGCTCTCGGCGGCCAGCGCCTCGGCCCGCTGGGTCTCGTCGTCCCGGCGGGCCTCGCCCACCTGGCGGGAGAGCGCCTTCACCTGGGCGCGCAGCTCGTCCCGGCGGCCGATCTCCGCCCGGGCGGCGTCGTCCAGGCCGACCAGACGGTCGACCTCGGCGCCGCTCACCCCCCGCCGGCCGAGGGCGGCACGCACGGCGGCCGGGTCATCGCGCACCAATCGAATGTCGATCATGGTGGCGCCCACGGTAGCGTTCCGATGCCCCCCGAAACGAGTGCACGCCCCCTGCCACCATGGACCGACCCGCAACCGACCGCCGAACCGCCACACCCGACCGCGGGACCGCCCCTGCCGCGGTCGCCTGCGACGATCTGGTCGTCCGGTACGGGACCACGGTGGCCGTCGACGGGCTCAGCTTCACGGCCCGGGCCGGTGAGGTCCTCGCCCTGCTGGGGCCGAACGGCGCCGGCAAGACGTCCCCCGTCGAGACCCTGGAGGGCTACCGCCGGCCCGACGGCGGATCGGTGACCGTCCTCGGCGCCGACCCGGTCGCCGACCACGCGGCCGTGATCCCCCGCATCGGCGTCATGCTCCAACGGGGCGGCGTCTACCCCGCACTCGCTCCGGGCCGGGTCCTTCGCCTCTTCGCCGGCTACTACGACGACCCGGAGGACCCCGACGCCCTCCTCGACCTGGTGGGGCTGGAGGGCGTGCGTGGCACGCCGTGGCGGCGGCTGTCCGGCGGTGAGCAGCAGCGGTTGTCGCTGGCCCTCGCCCTCATCGGCAAGCCCGAGGTCGTCTTCCTGGACGAGCCCACCGCGGGGGTCGACCCCGAAGGTCGTCTCACCGTGCGATCGGTCATCCGCTCCCTGCGCGAGCGCGGCGTGTGCGTGGTGCTCACCACCCATGAGCTGACCGAGGCCGAGCGGCTGGCCGACCGGGTGGTGATCGTCGATCGGGGCCGGGCCGTGGCAGAGGGCACGCCCGCCGAGCTGGCGGCCGACCGGTCCGACGGCTCCATCCGGTTCTCGGCGCCTGCCGGCCTCGACACCGCCGCACTGGCCGGGGCGATCGGGGCAGGTGCCGAGCTCACCGAGACGGAGCCCGGACAGTACCGACTCGCCCCCGGGGGCACGGCCGTGCCCGACGCGCTGGCCGCGCTGACCACGGCGCTGGCGGCGCGGGGAACGGCGGTGACCGACCTGCGGACCGGGGCGTCGCTGGAGGAGGCCTACCTGGCCGTGACGGGCGGGGAGCGGATCGGGGACGGAACGGGCGGAGGCAGGGACGGCGGGGCGGGGCGGGGCGGCGGCCGGAGGAGGGGTCGCCGGTGAGACCGTTCGCCACCCAACTGCGGGCGGAGCTGGACATGGTCTTCGCCAACGGGGAGACCCTCCTCCTCACCCTCGGGATCCCCGTGCTGTTCCTCGTCTTCTTCTCCGGCGTGCACATCCTGCCGACGGGGACGAAGCACCCCGTCGACTTCCTCGTCCCCGGCATCCTGGCGCTGGCCGTCATGTCCACGGCCATGGTCGCCGTCGGCATCGGCACCGGTTTCGAGCGCGGGTACGGCGTCCTCAAGCGACTGGCCGCGACCCCCCTGGGACGCCCCCGCCTGCTCGGCGCCAAGTTGGCCGCCGTGGTCGCCATCGAGCTGATCCAGGCGGCGGTGCTGCTGGCGGTGGGCCTCGGGCTCGGGTGGCGCCTGCCGTCCAACGCAGCGGCACCGGCGGCGGTGGGGGCGATGGTGCTCGGCACCGCCGCCTTCGGCGGGATCGGCCTCGTCCTGGCCGGGACGCTGAAGCCGCTCGTCAACCTGGCCGTGGCCAACAGCCTGTTCGTCGTGCTGCTGCTGGTCGGGGGGATGCTGGTGCCGCTGACCAAGCTCCCCGGATGGCTGCAGGCTGTCGCCAAGGCTCTACCGGCGTCCGCTCTGGCCGACGCCCTCCACGCCGCCCTCGGGACGGGCGGCGCACCTACGGCCACCGACTGGGTCGTCCTGGCCGTGTGGGCGGTGGCCGCCCCCATGGTGGCCGCGCTGGTGTTCCGCTGGGAGTAGGGGACCGGCGCCGATCTGGTTCCTTCGGCCCTGATGATCGTGATCGGGACCCCCGCTGCCGATCAGGCCGCGTGGCCGAACCTGTCACCGGATCGTGCAACAGACCCGCCTTTCCCAGGTGAGGGAGGGAGGGGTCTGGGAGGGGGCGGTTGCTCTGCTCGCCGCGGGGCTGACGGGTTTACCGAATGCTGACATTCTTCGAACGGCCGTCTCACACGGATGGCGAACGATCGGAGCCATGTCCGCTAAGGCGTGTCTCGCGGTGGGTGCCGTGTCGGTCCTTCTCCTGGCTGGGTGCAGTGATCCTGGGGCGGCACCCGCGTCTTCCGGCGGCGGGCATGCGGCCGCCGTCGGAGTCCGGGCAGGATCCCCGATGGCGCTGACCGCACCGGTCAACGGATCGAACCTCGATTACGCCGGGGTCGGTCAGGATTTCGCCGCACCCGGGGTGGTCATCGCGTTGCGGGACTATCAGGGTGGGACGATCCGTTACCCGGGCGGAGCGATCGCGAACTACTGGAACTGGCAGAGCGGGTCGGTCAACCAACCGGCAGCCACCACCAGCAGTGGCACATCGAAGCCGGGTCGGTTCCAGGACTACGGCTTCACCCTGCAGACCCTGCAGGCCATCGTCCGGGAGACCGGGACCACTCCGGTGTTCGACCTGAACCTGCTCACCTCGACGTTGCCGGACCAGTTGCAGATGCTGCACACCGCCCAGAGTCTGGGGATCCCGGTGCGCTATGTCGAGTTGGGCAACGAGTTCTACCTGGACAACAGCAATTACCTGAAGGTGTTCCCGACGGCAGCCTCCTATGCCCGTAGCGTGGCGCAATGGGCGCCTGCGATCCGGGCTGCGTTTCCCGACGCCCAGATCGCCGCGGTCGGGTCGCTCCCGCAGGACACGGTTCGCGAGCGATCCTGGAACCCCACCCTGCTCTCGGTCGCCGGCGCGGACATCAACGCAGTCACGCTGCACGACTACGTCGCCCCGCTCGGCAAGGACCCCGGTCCGGCGCAGGTTCTCGCCGCTGCCCAGACCAGTTGGCGATCCACCGAGCAGGTCATGGCAACCATTCCCAGCCGCTACCGGATCTGGTTCACCGAGTTCAACCTGTCCCGGCAGAGCCTCTCGGGCGGCAAACCGGCTCGGGGCACCACCTGGCTCCACGGGCTCTACGTCGCCGAGATGGTGGCTCTGTTCGATCAATCACCCCGGGTGCAGCTGGACGACTACTGGGATCTGTTCTCCGATCCCTCCACGGGTGCCTTCACCTCAGGACGGGTCCCGCAACCGACGGTGGCCGGAACGGCCCTGATGTTCCTGACCACTGCCTCCACCCAGGCTTCGAGGATCACGCCACTCAGCTTCACCGAGGCACCCGCCCTGCCTGATGGTGCTGCCGGGGTGATCGGAGTGTCCTTCGACGGCCCGCTCGGCACCCGAACGGTGCTGATCAACCTGACGGACCAGGCCGTCACCCTGTCTCCCGGCACCGGGACCGGCCTGTCACCAGGGTCGTCCACCGTGTCCATCAGCGCTGCCCCCACCACGACCGCCTCGGGCCTCACCCGCACCACCGGCGTCCTCGGCACCACGATCACCCTGCCGGCCTACACGATCACCGGGGTCGGTTTCACCGTCCCGACTGCGGCGAATTCCTGAACACCCGCCGGGGCCGGCCCATCTCACCTCGTCGTGCAGCAGACCCGACGGGGGCCCGCCCCCGAGCGGGGCCCGGTCAGCCCTCGGCGTCGGCCAGGGACGACAGGAGCTCCGGGTGGCGGGCCGCCACCATGCGCTCCAGGCCCTCACGCCACGGCACCCGGGTGTGGCCGATCAGCTCGTGCATGCGGGTGAGGTCGATCTGCACGCTGTCGAGCGTCGCCTCCGTTGGGGCGAAGGTGGCCTCGAGCCCGGTCAGGCCGGCCAGATGACCGCACCACTCCTCGATGCTGACCGCCTCGTCCCCGCCCCAGTTCACGGTGACGGCGGGCACGCCGGCCGCCGACACCAGGGCGGGGAGCATGGCGAAGATGTCGTCCTCGTGGATGGGGTGGTAGACGCTGGGGGCGTCGGCGTGGACGGGGACGGGCGTCCCGTTCAGCATCATCTCGAGGTGGATGGCCGGCCACCCGCCGCGGTTCCCGTAGGGGACGGACAGCCGGGCGATGGTGGTGGGGAGGTCGAAGCGCCGAGCCGCCCAGCGGGCGGTGGCCTCGGACGCGATCTTCGAGATGCTGTAGGTGCGCAGGAACGGCCAGATGGCGTGGCTGTCCCCCAACAGGTCGTCCTCGACGAACACGTGGTGGCCCATCGGCTTGTAGACGGCGGTGGACGAGCAGTGGAGGAAGGCGGTGGCCCGCCGGTGGTGCTCCATCAGGTCGGCCAGACCGCCGATGTTGGCGTCCAGGTCGGTGGTCCACCTGTTCGACTTGACCACGGCGAAGTTGAGGACCAGGTCGGCATCGGCCGGCAGCCCGGCGACGTCGCCCGCGGCGAGGTCGATGGGGACACACCGCACGCCGGCAGCCTCCAGGCGCTCCCGGGCCTCGGCGTCCCGGAAGCGGGCGGCGCCGACGACCTCGTTGGCGCCGGCCAGTGCCACGGCCACCGGTTCGGCCACCTGGCCGGTCGCACCGACCACCACCACCGTCCTGCCCTCGATCGCCGGTGCCGCCCCCCCGGATCCGTCCATCGTGTCGGCGGACATGTGCTCCCCTTCGATCGCCGTGCCGGCTGCGGGCCTGCGCCCCAGAATTGGAACCGGTTCTATGCGACCCTACGCCGCCGATACGGGCACCGACAACCGGTGCAGCCACGAGGTCAGGGTGGTCGGGGTGAGGGCGCCGATCACGTGGCCGATCACGTGGCCCGAGGCGTCGATGAAGAAGGTGTTCGGCTGGTTGTTCAGGGCGTAGAGGGCCGAGGTGACCCGGAGAGTGGTGTCCGCCCCCACCGGGTAGGGGATGGCGGAGCTGCGCACGAACGAGGCACCGTCGGTGGGGTCGTTCACGTCGACCCCGACGAACTGCACCTTCGCGTGGGCGGCGATGGCCCGCGTGGCGGTGCGGGCGAGGAGGGGGGTCTCCTGCTGACAGGGGCCGCACCACGAGGCGAAGAAGTTGAGGACGACGGGCACGTGGCGGTCGACGCCGAGCCCGTCGAGATGGACGGGGGGGCCGCCGAGCACGGAGGGGAGGGAGAAGTCGGGGGCCACGCTGCCCACCGTCACCCCGGGGGTGGTCGACGCCTTGGACCCGACGCCCACGAAGCCGAAGAGGACGAGGGCGAGGACCCCGGCGGCCACCACGCCGGCGACCAACGCCCGCACCCGCCGGGGGCGACGCGTGCCGGGAGCCGGGTCGGCGCCCTCGTCAGGAGCAGCGCGTTCTGGAGCGGCGCCCTCGTCCGTCAATGGGCGACGAGGACGTCGACGGCCATGGCGACGAACAACAGGGTGAGGTAGGTGATCGAGTACCGGAAGACGGCCATCGACGCCTTCGGGGTGACGGAACGCCACAGGCGGACGGTGAGCACCAGGAACCCGGCGCCGAGGACGGCGGCGGAGGCGATGTAGATGACGCCCAGGTGAGCGACCGGGGCCAGCACCAGGGTCACGGCGACTAGTGCCACCGTGTAGGCCACGATCTCGGCGGCCGTCCGCTTGAAGGTGGCAACCACCGGGAGCATGGGGACGTGGGCCGCCTCGTAGTCGTCCTTGTACTTGACCGCCAACGCCCAGAAGTGGGGCGGGGTCCAGATGAAGATGACGGCGAACATGACGAGCGGGGCCCAGGTCAGCGAATTGGTGACGGCTGCCCACCCGACGAGCACCGGTACCGCACCGGCTGCCCCGCCGATGACGATGTTCTGGCTGGATGTCCGCTTGAGCCACAGGGTGTAGACGAAGATGTAGAAGGCGGTGGCGGAGACGGCGAGGACGGCGGACAGGAGGTTGACCGCCAGCCACAGCTCAGCGAAGGCCACGGCCTCGAGGGCGAGGGCGAAGATGAGGGCGGCTCGGGGAGTGAGGACTCCGGTGACGAGGGGCCGGTTCCGGGTGCGGTGCATGACCTTGTCGATGTCCCGGTCGACCACCATGTTGATGGCGTTGGCGCCGCCGGCGGCCAGGGCTCCCCCGACCAGGGTGGCCACCATCAGCCAGGGCGACGGCAGGCCGCGCTTCGCCACGATCATGGCGGGCAGCGTGGTGACCAGCAGGAGCTCGATGATCTGCGGCTTGGTCAGCGCGACGTAGGCGCTGACCCGGGTCACACGTGCCCGCCCGGTCACGAGGGTGACGGCCGGTACTGACATCTGTTCCAGACTAGGGGCCCCGGGGCCCATCCCACCATTCGCCCCACCAAGGCCCGTTCGGGGCTCCACCGGTCGGCCGGGCGGACCGGAGGGGCCGCAGGGGCCAGGCCGGATGCCGTCGCCTGACCGGGGCGGCCTTTCCGGCCCGGGGGCGACGCCGGTACGATCGGACGCCGGTGTCACGTCTCGCCGTCGGGCCCACCCGATTCCTCGTGCTCGCCCGCATCACTGCGGTCCTGGTGGTCGCCAACGTGGCCACCGGCGCCGCCGTGCGCCTCTCGGGCTCCGGGCTCGGCTGTCCCGACTGGCCGACCTGCGCCCACCAGCGCATCACCCCGCCACTGTCGCTGCATCCGATGATCGAGTTCGGGAACCGGATGGTGGTGGTGGTGCTGGTGGTGGCGTGCGGCGCGACCCTGGGGGCCGCCCTGGTGCGCCGTCCCCGCCGTCGAGATCTGACGTGGCTGGCAGGGGGGCTGGTGGCCGGCGTCGTGGCCGAAGCGGTGGTCGGCGCCATCGTCGTCACCAGCAAGCTCAACCCCTACGTGGTGGCCGGCCACTTCATGCTGGGAATGGTCGTGCTGGCCGATGCGGTGCTGCTGGTGCTGCGGGCCGACCACGGTCCGGGGCGGGGCACAGCCCTGGTGGACCGGCGCGCCCTCGTCCTGGCCCGGGTGTTCCTCGTGGTCGTCGTGGCGGCGCTGGTCGCTGGCACCGGCGTCACCGGCTCCGGGCCGCACGCCGGGGGCCCCGGTGCGAAGCGGATCCCGATGGCCCTCGTCACCATGGCCCGGATCCACGCCGAGACGGTCCTGACCGGCGGCGTCATCCTGCTCGCCCTGCTCTACGTGCTGTGGCGCACCGACGCACCGGCGAAGGTGCAGGATCGTGGCCGGATCGTGCTCGCCGTCATGGCCGCGCAGGGGGTGATCGGCTACACGCAGTACTTCACCCACCTTCCCGCCGTGCTGGTGGGCGTCCACGTGGTGGGGGCGACGGTCGTGGTCTCGGCGGTGCTGTGGTTGCATCACGGCCTGGCCGCCCACACCGCCGAACTGGCGACGGAGGCGAAGGGGACGCCGGGGGACACCGGCCGGGGGAGGGCGGCCGAGAGCGGCGCGACCGTGGGCGTGACCCACGGGGCGGGCGGGGCGACGGCATGAACCGGAAGCACGGCCTCGTTGCGCAGGCAGGCGGTCCGGCGGCGCCGGCCGAGCTCGACGTGCCGGGGAGCGAGACCGACGTGACGACCGACCAGCCGTGGCTGGTGATCGTGTGGAACGACCCCATCAACCTGATGTCGTTCGTCACCTACGTGTTCCAGAAGCTGTTCGGCTACTCGAAGGAGAAGGCCACCAGGCTGATGATGGACGTCCACACCAAGGGGCGGGCGGTGGTGGCGTCGGGGACCCGGGAGCGGGCCGAGCTCGACGTCTACCGGCTCCACGAGCACGGGCTGTGGGCGACGATGGAGCAGTCAGGGTGAGCCCGTCGTTCACGTCGCCCATCCGGCGCCGCCGGGACGGGCGCTACAAGATCGACCTCGATCCGTCGGTCCGCAATGTCCTGGCGTCGCTGGCGGACCAGTTCGCCCCGGTGCTGCGCTCGGGGGACGACGTGACCCGCCGGCTCTACCCGCCGGCGTACGTGGGTGGGGAGCACGAGGCCGAGGAGTCGGCCTACCGGGAGTTGGTCGACGACGTCCTGGCCGAGCACCACCGGAACGTGCTCGCCACCCTGGCTGCCACCGCGCACGCGAAGACGATCGACCGCGAGGAGCTCGAGGCCTGGCTGGGGGCCATCGGCACCGTCCGTCTGGTGCTCGGCACCCGGCTCGACGTCACCGAGGAGATGGACGCCCCCGGGGGCGACGACCCCGACGCACCGCTGTTCCGTGTGTACGAGGTGCTCGGTGCCCTCCAGGAGCTGATCGTGGAGGCCGTGGCGGGCGACCTTCCCGACGAGGGCACCGATCCGCTGACCGGCCTTCCCGCATAGGAGCCCGCCGGGTCGGCAGCCACGGGGCGGGGCCGGACGAGACCACCGGGCCGGAGATCGGGCCGCCGGCCGCAGGTCCGGTCGGCGTCGGGCTGGTCGAGGCTTGCGCCGCCGCGTGGCCGTGTGGCCGTGCCAGGGGCTCTGCTAATCTCCTTAGGCCCTGTCTGGGTTCGAAGCCCCCATCGTCCAGTGGCCGAGGACGCCGCCCTTTCAAGGCGGTAACACGGGTTCGAATCCCGTTGGGGGTGCGACATACCCCAACGCAGGTGCGTCGGGGACCTGTGGTGCAGTTTGGAGTGCACGCCGGCCTGTCAAGCCGGAGGTCGCGGGTTCAAATCCCGTCAGGTCCGCCATCTCGGTCCACCGAGATGATCTGCCGGCCGGTCCGCCCTCGGGCGACCGGGCGCCAGGGTCGGGTAGCTCAGTTGGTAGAGCGCGCGCCTGAAAAGCGCGAGGTCACCGGATCGACGCCGGTCCCGACCACCGAGAAGGTGCAGGTCAGCGGGGGTGCGGCCAGCGCCAAGGCGTCCGGGTCACCGGTCCGGTGCCAGGCCCTTACCAGATCGGCTGTGACGGCGTCGGCGTATCGTCCCGCCGGCTCGATCGGTGGAGCGGATGCAGGCTCCGCAGCTCCTCGTCGTCGCAGGGGCCGAATCGCTCGCCAGGGTTCCACCGACGCGCACCGGGCTGGCTCCGGGCGCGCACGCAACGGCTCCCAGCACCGCGCGGCCCGCAAAGGTCGGCTCTGGGGTGTCTCGCCGGACTCGGGCGGTAGCGTGGTCGCGTGACGACGCAGCCGGTACTGAGCGCAGAGGAGCTGATCGAGCGCGTCCGCCAGGCTCCGTCCCCCACGTCGGACGACGTCAGCGTCCTTTGGGACGGTCGTCGGCTCGACACCCGGGAGGCCGTCCTGGCCTGGCTCGCCGAGGTGGACGCGAAGCGTGCCGCGGAGCGGACCGGCGACGATGGCGGAGCCTGACGATCCTCCGCACGATCTCGGCAGGCTCGTCGAGGTCCTGGACCGTCACCGGGTCGACTACTTGCTGGTCGGAGGCGTCGCCGCCCTCGCCTACGGGGCCAACCGCCCGACGGAGGACGCCGACTGCGTGGTCCGACGTGAGCGCTCCAACCTCGATCGGCTGGCGACGGCACTCCGCGAGCTCGACGCCAGGCTACGGGTGGCCGGGTTGAGCGACGAGGAGGCCCGACGACTACCGGTGCAGATCGACGCCGCCGCGCTGGAGTCGGCCGGTATGACGACGTGGATGACCGACGCCGGCCCCTTCGACGTGCTGGCTGGCCTCGAGGGCGCTGACGGCAGGCTGGTCCCCTACGAGGAGCTCGTCGAGCGCGCCACGGTCGTCGAAGGGCACGGGGTCGCGATTCGGATCGCCGGGCTCGACGACGTCATCGCCGCCAAGGAGCGGGCCAGTCGGCCCAAGGACGCGGAGGCCCTCCCTGAGCTCCGGGCGCTACGTGACCACCGCGACAAGGGCCAGCCATGAGGGCAGGGGGCGGGGCGGCGCAGTGCTGACCTTGCCACGCCTCGTGCCCACCACGCACCCAGGAGAACCGGCGGCCACCGGAACTGGGCGGCATCCGGCGTGCAGCGGTAGTAGCGAACCATGGGCAAGACACCGGGCTTGACCTGGTCCATCACTGCGGAGTTCCACGTGATCGGCCAAGCACGACCCTCAGCAAGACGCAACTGAAGACGCGAGGTCCGGGTCGACGCCGGTCCCGACCACCGAGAAGGTGCGGGTCAGGGGGTATGGATCTGACCGGCGGCGGCGTGAGCGATTGCCGTGCCCTCCACGTGGCGCCGCTCTCTCCGTGGCCCCGGCGTTGTCGATCGCTGCTCCCCACAGGGTCTCCGATCGCCCCTCGCCGGTGGTCGGTTCGGGCACGAGAGCGTCGTCGATCGTCAGTGCTGAACTCGAGAGCGCCCGTTGTCCGTGGCCATGTCAGGCTTGGGTGCCACCTCTTCGTTCTGCACTCGGCGCGACACGGACGTGGCGTGACACGCATGGGCGGGCGGCAGGCTGCTGCGGAAGCCGATGGTGACGTCGACGATCCCACTACCGCTCGTCTGGTTCGAGCAGTCGCACGGCGTCGGAGAACCGTGGGGTCCCACAGCGCTCGAGGCGGTTCAGTACGCCGTCGACGTCGCTCGGTGGGTTTCGCAGATCCCGGGCCTGTTCGGTGAGGACCTGGAGCACGAGCCCTGGGTACAGGTCGAGTTGGTCCAGGAGGAAGTCGTCAGGGTGGGCGACTGCCACCCCGGTGGGCTCGAGGCGTTCCCCGGGGAAGTGCTTCACGTTGAACGTGACGATCACCTGGGCACCGCCTCGGATCGCTGCAGCCAGAACGTGACGATCGTCGTCGTCGGGGAGATCGAGACCGGCGCACACCGGTTCCCAACCCTCGACGAGCGCGTCCTCGAAGGTGGCGTCCATGAGGTCGATCCTGCGCCGGATCCGGTCGTGAGGGATGTCCGGATGCACCTTCTGGAGGGCCCAGCTCGTCTCGTCGAGGATGCGCGCTGACCACAACGGCCGGTAGAAGCCACGTTCGGCGAGCCTGAGGAGCGTGTCGCACAGGGCGTTCGGGACCAGCACGCAGGCGTCGAGGAGCGCGGAGTACACGGAAGACCCGCCGCTTACGCGAGCTTCTGCCTGGCTTCGGCGAGGGCGGCCTCGTAGTCCTCGGCAGTCCCTTCGTAGACCCCGAGGTCCTGGGCGTCGCCGGTCAGCTCGGACAGGGCCTGCCGGCGTTCGGTTCGCCTGGTCTGCTGGAATGTGAGCAGGTCGACGAGTCGGATCCTGCGGTGGCGGTTCGGGGTTTCGTAGGGGATCCGGCCATCCTCCAGCAGCTTGATGAGCGTCGGCCTACTGACGCCGAGCAGATCGGCCGCCTGCTGCGTCGTGAGCCGCATGGCCAGCGGGGCCAGCGTCACGGCCTGTCCTCGGTGCATCGACGAGACGACCGTCGTGAGGACCCGTCGCAATTCGTCCGGAAGGAGTGCCTCGTCGCCGTCGGCGGCCACGAGCCGGAGCGGTTCATCACCTGCTTTGAGGAGCGCGGCCAACGTGGCGAGCGCCTCGGCATCCCCCGGCGGGAACACCGTTTCCTCTCGGATTGCACCCATCAGCCACCTCCCTGATCTACGCCTCAGTCTACCGAGAATCGCAAGAATCGCAATCGCTCCCGACGGACCTGGACCCTCGAGATCCACGATCAACAGCATCCGCGCCGCACCGACCCCTCGCTGCGTGCGCAGAGGAGACCGTCCGCCGCGACAGCGCCGGACGCCGGGACTCGGCCTGACCTCCGTGCCCTCCACGTGCCCTAACGGATCGAGAATTGGTGTGAATCCGTGGCGGTGACGGCAACTGCCAGTGGGGACTCCCCATGGCGTGGCGTAGATCGGTGAGGGTCCACCACAAGTAGCGCCACTGACGTGATCTTCGACGTGTTCCTGCAAGAACACACGAAGGAGACCACGCCTGTCACCCTCACTGAGTCGGACCTGTCCCAACTGCTCGCCGCGCTCAAGGCCGGTGAATCACCTAGCGGATCCGCACGAGCCTGGAGTGGCTTCTCCAGCAACTCATCGAGGCCGAAGCCACCGGATCGACGCCCGCCCCGACCACGAAGAAGCCGGTCCAGACGATGCTGAGGGGAACGAGGAAGGCGTCCTGCGGGGCGAAGATCACGGCGGGGTCCGCCCGGCCTCGCCACAAGACGTGCTCGCCGGGCCGCAGCCACCCGACGACGCCGGCGTCCTCTTCCCACTGCCGCCACTCGTCCCCCACGAGCGCCACGCTACCGATCGACGATGCGCCAGCGCCTCTGATCTTGCCTGTTCTCGTGCGCGACCCCTCGTGCCATCAGAAAACGGCGTTCCAGGTCCACCGGCGCCGGTGTTCGAAGCGCCGTCTCTCCACCCTCAACCGTACGCTCGAACCTCGATCCCGACAGGGACTGCCACGACGCGGCGCCCTCCAGTCGTGCCGCGATCGGGGCACGTCGTCCGAGCCGAAGGCCGCCAGCGTCCGGACGCGACGTTCTTCACTTCCTGATCCGACGGTTCCGCATGGCCTGATCCGACGGTTCCGTGCGGCCTTCACGTCGCCAGGAATCCACCAATTGCTGCTCGCGCCGCGAGCTCGCCGCAGGCCCGTCGCCGCCGGTCGCGAACACCACCGAGGGGCGCCACCCGTGACGTACGGGACGGCGCACCTGGACCCGATGGAGCGTGCCGTGCCTCCCCCGGAGGTGGGCGGTGGGGTCCGGACCCTCAGCGGGCTCGGCGGCCGACCACCGTGAACATCTCCATCTCCACCGCCTCGTCTTCGAGCTTGTGCCCGAGGTGGTGCTTCTGGGTGTGCTCGGTGATCGTCGTGTCGGGGAATCCCAGCCGCTCCAGCATCTTCGCGACCGCGCCCGGGTAGATCGTCCACCAATTCGAGATCTCGTCCCGGGTGAGCGGCGAGATCCGCATGATGTTGGACGTGAGGGGAGCCTCGCGGTCCTGGATGAGGTCCGTCACGACGATGGTGTCCCGGACCCGGCCGGCCTCCTCGCTCAGCGCCCCCACGGCTCCCGCAGGTGGAGGAGGATCGAGCCGAACACGCCGACGTCGAACGACCCGAGGTCGCCGGGCAGGTGGTAGATGTCGCCGTGGACGAGCTCGGCGCTCGAGCCGTACGTGCGGTGCATCCGCCACCAGCTGTTGTGGACCGAATCGATGGTGGACCGCATCAGGATCATCCTGTTGGGCGCGGTGTCGATGCCGTCGACCGGCAGGAGGTCGATCGACACGTCGAAGCCCGCCTCGACGGAGACGACCTCAGCGCCCTGGCGCTCCATCCAGAAGGTGAGGTAACCGGACGACGGACCGAGCTCGAGCATCCGCTTGCCGCCGAACTCCACGCCCCCCAGGTACTCGGACTCGCTGCCGCGGAGGTCCCACGCCCCACGGATCACCCCGCCGTCGGGCAGGTCGAAGGTGTGGTACCGGTCGCACGCCTCGAAGGGCGCCCCGGCACGCCGCTCGCTCATCTGGCGTTGGAACTCGGGATCGAGCTGGCCGAGGTAGCCGCGCGGAGGGCACGCGGGCCACAGCGGCGTCCAGTCCCGGACACCGTCGTCGGGACCCGTCATCGTCCGCCCGTCGCCTTCTTGCGTCTCATCGGTCCCTTCTCAACCCTTCTGCCACGCGTTCCGCGGCGGTCGCCCTGCACACCGGTCCGGCCTCACCGGCGCCCCGGGGCACGCCGGTCTCCACCGACGAGGCCCACGGCACCCACGACGAGGCGGAGCTGCTCGAGAACCGGACCGGACGTCGCCCGAGCGGAGCGCAGTGAACGCCGATCGTGCCCGTGGGGAGAACGCCCGGTTGCAGGCGCCGTGTCCTAGCCTCGCGACATGACGACCGGCCACCCCCACCGCCCGGGCGACGATGACAACGGCCCCGGCGGTGGCCACGACCGCCACGGCGGCACGGCCCACGAGCGCGAGCACGGGAACGAGCTGAGCGTGCAGGAGCGCCTGTACCCGACCCTGACCTGCTTCGGGTGCGGCCATGCCAATCCGAAGGGCCTCAAGCTCCGCAGCTACGAGGCCCCCACCTACGGGGCGGACGGTGCGGTCTCCGGCCTGTTCATGCCGTGGCCGGAGCACGACAACGGCGTCGGGTTCCTGAACGGCGGGATCATCGCCACCCTCCTCGACTGCCACAGCGCGGCCGCCGTCGTCCTCGAGGCGAACCGTCAGGGATGGGAGGCGCTCGGTGGCGCCCTCCTCCCCTTCGTCACGGCCGGCATCGACCTGCGCTACCTGCGGCCGTCACCCCTCACTGAGCCGGTCGAGCTGTGGGCGGCGGTGTCCCGCTCGACCGAGTCCGAGATGACCGTCGACGTGGAGCTCCGCTTCGAGGAGAAGACGCGTGCCACGGCAACGGCCACCTGGCGACGCTGGCGGCCACGTCTGGCATCAGGTTCGGGGACCGCACCGCCCCTCGGAGGGCACACACCGGGCGGGTGACCGCCGACCACCCGGTCACCCGCCGGGGGCGGCTCTCGCCTCGCCGACCCCGGAAAGGAACGCCTCGACCTCCGCACGGCTGCGCAGGCGCACGAACCGGAGGTGGGCGCACGACGGCGATGCCATGGCGCCCTCCAGCTGCTGCCGGCGCTCGGCGTGGGTCGTCCACGCCCACCGCACGACGGAACGTTCCGGGTCCCACCGCACCAGGCCGGAGAGCGGCTCCCGGTTGCCGTTCCACAGCACCTCACGGCGGAGCGCCCGCCGAAGCGTGCGCCACAGCACCCGGCGCATGACGACGGCCCGCGGCAGGTCGAGCCACACGACCGTGTCCGCACGTGCCCACACCGGGCCCTCGCCCACCACGGCCCGGTAGTTGCCGTCGGCCACCCAGGCATCGCCCGCCGTCGCCCGGTCGACGGCGGCCAGGAACGCGCCACCCTCAGCCGGCTGCCAGCCCGGCCCGTGGAACAGCGCGTCGAGCTCGACATGAGGGGCGCCCAACCCCTCCGACAGCCTCCGGGCCACGGTGGTCTTCCCCGATCCGGAGGTGCCGACCACCGAGACGCGGCGCATCCGGCCATCATGCCGCCCACGGGTTGCGACGGCTCACGAAGCTCAGGAGGCTCGGGAACACCGGAGAGCCGGACAGCCGGTGAGAGCGCCTGGGCGCCGGTTCGCTGCCCGGGCGCCGCCCGGGTCCACCGGCCGCTACGGTGCGGGGCCATGGCGCCAGCAGCCGGCCGCCGCCGATGACCACGCACGCCGCCGGCACGGACGGCGACCGACGGTCGCTTCTCCAGGCCGCGCTCGACGCCCCCGATCCCTACCCGGCGGAACGGTTCTCGGGGCGCGGCATCGTCATCTGCGCCGGCGGGGCACGGCTGCTCACCGGCGCCTGGGTGACGATCAACGTCCTGCGCCGCACGCTCGGCTGCACCCTCCCCATCCAGGTGTGGCACCTGGGGACGGCTGAGCTGGGCCCGTTCGAACGGACCCTGTTCGACGACCTCGGGGTCGAGGTCGTCGACGCCGAGGAGGTGCGCCGGGTCCACCCGGTCCGCATGCTCGGGGGCTGGGAGCTCAAGCCCTACGCGCTGGCCCACTGCCGGTTCGCCGAGGTT
Source organism: Actinomycetes bacterium (assembly GCA_021799615.1). Lineage (GTDB taxonomy): Bacteria > Actinomycetota > Acidimicrobiia > Acidimicrobiales > RAAP-2 > JAJZDI01. Next base: position 18,028 of record JAJZAC010000008.1, on the reverse strand, counting down.
CTCCTCCTCGACGCCGACAACGTCCCGGCGATCGACCCCACCCCGCTCTTCGACGCCTGGCAGCTGGACGAGGGGGGCGGTGCCGCCTTCTGGCCCGACGTCGAGCGGCTCACCGAGGCCAGCCCCATCTGGGACCTGGTCGGCCTCCCCTACCGCCCCGTCACCTCGTTCGAGACGGGCCAGGTCCTCCTGCGCAAGGCGGAGGTGTGGCACCCGCTCATGGTCACCCTTCACCTCAACGCCCACTCCGACCTCTACTACCGCTACCTCAACGGGGACAAGGACACCTTCCTCCTGGCGTGGCTGCTCACCGGCCGCCCCTGGGCCATGACCTCCACGCCCCCCCAGGCGCTCTCCCGCACCCTGTACCAGCACGACTTCGAGGGGCGGGTGGTCTTCCAGCACCGGACCGGAGCCAAGTGGGTGCTGCGGGGCGACAACCGCGCCGAGCCCGGGTTCGCCCACGAGGCCGAGTGCCTGGCGTACCTGGGGGAGCTCCGCACCCTGTGGTCCGGGCGCATGGTCCGGATCCCGGAACGGTCCCAGCCCGCCCTCGACGCCGAGCTCGCGCTGTCCGCCGACCGGTGGTTCCGCTACGAGCGGCTCGGCGCCGACACCCGGCTCCTCGAGCTCCGATCGGGCCACCGGGTCGGCCGGGGCTTCAGCCCCGACGAGCGGGCCTGGTACGTGGAGGAGGACGCCGGTGCCGGTGGGAGCGCCGGTGCCGGTGGGAGTGCGGGTGCCGGTGAACCGGCCGGGCTACGGCTCGTCCTGGCCGGCGACGACCGCGTCACGTGCCGCCTGGCCCCCGGCGACGACGGCACCTGGCGGGGGACGTGGGAGCACCCTCCCCGTTTCGAGGTCGAACTGGTCCCGGCACCCGACGCGGCAGTGGGCACCGCCGGCCCGCACGCCGGCGCTCCCGCGGATGCGGTCGCTGGCGCAGCCGGCGCTCCCGGTGCCACCGGCCCCGTCCCCGGCGCGCCGATGCAAGCCCCAGTCCCGGTCGGCCTCGGCACCGACCAGGTCCGCGACCTGCTGGCCCACCTGTCGACCGGCGGGCGCACCGGACCCGAACGCGACGCCATGGCCACCACCCTCGCCACCCTTGCCGGCGCCTTCCCCGGTCTCACCGCCGTGCTGCACGACGAGCTCGCCCGGTGGGAGGACCGTGGCGACGACCTGGTGTGCGGGACCATCCGTGCCGCCCTGGACGCGGTGCACGGTGCCGGCGCGGACCCCGGGGGCCCACAGCTCCACGGTCGGCGCAACCCCGGTGCCCGGCCCGAGGGGTCCCATCCGGAGTGGCACTACGAGCCCCATCCGCCCACGCCACCGGTCAGCGAGCCCCGGGTGCTGGTCCTCACCCCGGTGAAGGACGCCGAGCCCCACCTCGACCGCTACTTCGAACTGCTCGGCCGGCTCGACTACCCGCCGGACCGCCTGTCGCTGGGGATCCTCGAGGGGGACAGCACCGACGGCACCTGGACGGCCCTGACCGCCCGGCTCGGCGACCTCCGCCGCCACTACCGCCGGGTGACGCTCCTGCGGCGGGACTTCGGGTTCCAGCTCCCTCCCGGCGTCCCCCGCTGGACCCACACGTTCCAACTGGCCCGCCGGACCATCCTGGCCCGGGCCCGGAACCACCTCCTCTTCGGCGCCCTGGGCGACGAGGACTGGGTGCTGTGGCTCGACGTGGACGTGTGCGACTACCCCCCGACCATCCTCCGGGACCTGCTCGCCGCCGACCGTGACATCGTCCAACCCCACTGCGTCGTCGCCTACGGCGACCGGACGTTCGACTGGAACGCCTGGCGGGAGCACGGGCGGGTGCGGATGGACCAATTGCGCGGCGGCGCCGACCTGGTCCGTCTCGACGCGGTGGGGGGGACCATGCTCCTCGTCCGGGCCGACGCGCACCGCAACGGGCTCGTCTTCCCCCCCATGCTCTACGGCGCCGGGAGCAGGTGGGCGCGCAACCCCCACCCCGTGTTCCGCGCACCGGGTGAGGTCGAGACGGAGGGGCTCGGGATCATGGCCAAGGACATGGGCTACGAGTGCTGGGGCATGCCCAACCTCGAGATCGTCCACGCGGACGAATGACGGGCGCCGTCGCTGGGGCACCGCTGCGCCCCGGAGCGCCGTGACCGCCCCCCGCCTCCTCTTCCTCACGCCGGAGCCGCCGTCGGCCACCGGCGGGGGGCTGGCCATGCGGGCCGGCTCCACCCTGCGCGCCCTCGCCGGTGGCGGGTGGGACGTGCACGTGGTCGTCGTACCCGTCCACGGGGAGCGCTCCCATGACGGTGGCACCACCGTGGCCCGGTCCGCCGCCTCCTACCGCGTGCTCGACCTCGACGGCCTGGCGCCGGGGGACCGGCGGCAGGCCGTGCTCGACGTGCTGGGCGACCCCGATCTGCGCCTGGCGATGACCGCCACCTCCCCCCGTCCGGAACCGTGCCGGCGGCTGGGCGCCGGGGCGGTCCGGGCCGTGACCGACCTGGCGCTGGGTGCCGGGCCGGAGGCCGGTGGCCCCTTCGAGGCCGTCCACGTGCTGCGGCTGTACCTGGCGCCCCTGGTCGACGTTCTGCTGGCGCGGCCGGACCACCCGCCCATCACCCTTGACGTGGACGAGGACGACGCCACCGTTGTCCGGCAGCTCGACGCGCTCGCCTGCAGGGGCGGGGGGGACGACCTCGCCCTCCCCGATCGGCCGGGTCCGGACGGCCGGGGCCCCGACGGGGGCGGCGGCGGTGCCGACACCGACGATGGGGCCGACGATGGTGCCGGCACCGCCGAAGACGCACCGGCCTACGAACGCCTGCAGCGCTGGTACCTGCCCCGCGTGGACCGGGTGGCGGTGGCCAGCGCCGTCGAGGCGCAGCGGCTCGACGAACGCTGCGGCCTCGCACCCGGGTCGATGGTGGCGGTGCCGAACGAGGTGCCCGCCCGCTCCGGGCCACCTGCCGCAGCGGCGCCCAGTCCGGACCCGACCGCCGCCGATCTCCTCCTGGTGGGGAACTTCTCGTGGCCGCCCAATGCCGACGCGGCAGCGGTCCTGTGCGACCGGGTCCGACCGGCGCTGGCCGGTGCCCTGGGCCGTCCGGTCACGGTGGCCCTGGTGGGCAAGGACCCACCGGAGGCGGTCCGCCGGCTCGGCCGGGCACCCGGGGTGACGGTGACGGGGCTCGTGGACGACGTCGGTCCCTACTACGCTGCCGCCGGTGTGGCAGCCGTTCCCATGCGTGCCGGCGGCGGGTCCCGCATCAAGCTCCTCGAGGCCATGGACCGTGGCGTGCCCGTGGTGACGACCACCGCTGGGGCCGCCGGCCTGGACGGCGCCGACGGGCCGCCGGTCGCCGTGGCTGACTCGGTGCCCGCGTTCGTCGACGCCTGCCGCCGGGCGCTGTCGGATCCCTCCTGGCGGGACCGGACCGTCGGCCACGCCGGGCGCTGGGTGCACGACCACCACGGGCCGGCGGCGGTGGCGGCGGCCATGGACCAGCTGGTGGCATCCCCGGCCCGAGGGGGAGCCCGATGACCGCCGGCGGCCCCGGGCCGGAACGGCGGCCCCGCCGGGTCTCCGACCTCGAGATCAGCCAGATCGTCGACGGCTACGTCGTCTACGACCCGGCCACCGACCGCGTCCACTACCTCAATCACACAGCCGCCGTGGTCATCGAGCTGTGCGACGGCGAGCTCACGGTCGACCGCATCATCGACCTCGTCCAGGGCGCGTGGGACCTGCCCGAGCGGCCGGTCGACGAGGTCGAGGCGTGCGTGGCCCGGTTCGAGAAGGTGGGGCTGGTGGTCGACGCGGCCGGAGCGGACGCGGCGGCGGGCACGGCGGGCACGGCGGCGGACGGCACGGCGGCGGACGGCATGGCGGCGGACGGCCCCGCCGGCGGCGGGGAGCGCCAACCGAGCGATCCCGGATGACGGACGAGCGGGCGCCGGGTCCCTCCTCGCTCGAGGTGCAGGTCCTCGGTGCGGCGACCCGGGTCAGCCTCGACCCGGCGGTGGCTGGCGCCATCGGCCCCACGCTGGCGCTGGCCGCACAGCACGCCCGCCAACCCGACGCGCGTCCGGAGCGGGTGGAGCTCCGGGCCGGGCCGGCCACCGCCGGAGGCGGCGGGGCGGTGGCGCTCCCGCTGTTCGTCCTCGAACGGGAGGACGGCACCCCGATCGCCACCGGCGACTCGATGACGCTGCTGAACGCGCTCATCGCCGACACCGAGGCCCGGGCCGCCGCCCTCGAACAGGCCGGTGCCGTCTTCCGGGCCGGCTGCGTCCACATCGGGGGCCGCCGTGTCGTCCTCACCGGGTGGGGGGCACCGGGGGTGACGACCCTGCTGCTGGCCCTCGGGCGGCGCGGCCACCTCCTCGAGGCGGACAGCCACCTGCTCCTGGCGGGGGGCGGGCTCAGCGCGGTGACCCGGCGCTTCATGGTCCGGCGGAACGCCATCGAGGTCCTCGACTGGCTCGAGCCCGCGCTGGCGACGATCCCGTGGCTGGAGAACCGGTCCGGCGAGATCGTGCACGTCGTCGACCCCACCGAGCTCGGCATGGACTGGCGGGCCGGACGGGGCCCCGTCGACGCCATCGTCGAGCTGGAGGGCAACCACGGTGGGTCCAACCGGCTCCGCCCGTCGTCGCGCTGGGAGGCGGTGCGGGCCCTGGCCGAGCGGGCCCGGGAGCCGGGCGGCGCACCAACAGGGTCTCCGGCGCGGTGGATGGGCGAGCTGTGTGCGGTGGTGGATCCCGCCCGGTGCCTCCATCTGACGGTGGGCGATCCCGACGGCGCCGCGTCGCTGCTCGAGGAGGCGCTGCTCGGGGCGGGGCTGCCGGTGGGCGCCGTGCTGGGGCGGCCGCCTCCCGACCTCCGGGCACGGCGGGAGGATGTCCACTAACCTGCGGCCATTCGAAAGGGGGGTCGTGTCCGACGACGAGCTCGACAAGGAACTGCTCAAGCGGGTACCGATGGACCGCCGGGCGTTCATCCGGCGTGCCGTGATCGGGGCGGCGTTCGCCGTGCCGGTGGTGGCGTCGTTCACCGCCGGCGAGCTGGCCGGCGACCACCGGGCCGCCGCCACCCCGGAACCCGCTTTCGTGTCGAACCAGGAGGTCCCTCCGGTCGACATGCCCGTCCTCGGCCACCGGGGGTACGTGCCGTACGCGTACCACCCGTACCAGGTCGGGCTGGATGACTGAACCGGACGGGTCGGTGCTGCTCAGCGCGGCGCTGATCGTCCGGGACGAGGCCGAACATCTGCGCGGCTGCCTCGACTCGCTGGACGGGTTGGTCGACGAGATCGTCGTGGTGGACACCGGGTCCACCGACGGGTCGCCCGACATCGCCGCGTCCGCCGGCGCGCACGTCACCCACCTGCCCTGGACGGGCGACTTCTCCGCCGCCCGCAACGCCGCCGTCGACCGCTGCCGGGGCCGGTGGATCCTCTACATCGACGCCGACGAGCGGGTCCGCCCCGGGGCGGCCGCCGCAACACGGGCGGTGCTCGAGACCAGCGACGCCCTCGGCCTGCTGGTCGAGTTCACCCCGGCGACCGGGTTCACCTGGTACCGGGAGTGCCGGCTGTTCCGCAACGACCCGGCCATCCGGTTCGAGCGCCCCATCCACGAGCGGGTGGTGCCGGCGATCGAACGTCTCGGGCGCGCCCGGTCATCCGGGGGTGCCACCGGGCCGGGCAGCGTGCCCGGCACCGGCCTGACCAGCGGAGCGGTGTGGGGGCGTGTCCCCCTCCACCTCGACCACCTCGGCTACGACCACGACCGGCCGTCCCGGCACCGGCGGGACCTCCCGCTGCTCGAGGGCGAGCTGGCCCACCGGCCCGGCGACGTGTCGACCTGGTACCGCCTGGGCGTGGCCCGGGCCGGGCTCGGTGACGGCGCCGGGGCGGAGGAGGCGTGGCGGCAGGGGGACCGGGCGTCGGCGGCCGAGGGCGACACCCACCCGCTCGGCGGGATGTGCCTGGTGGAACTGGTACGCCTCAGTGTGGAGCGGGACCGGGACCCTGGCGCGCTCCTGGCCGGGGCGGTGGCCCGGTTCCCGCGTAACCGGCTGCTCGCCTGGCACCGGGCCCGCCACCTGTTGGCGACGGGCGACCTCCGGGGGGCGGCGGCGGCGTTCGGCGCCCTCGCCGCCACCGACCTCGACGCGCTGGCCGGTGAGGGGCTCGCCTACGACGCCCGGCTGTTCGGGTCGTGGGCCCACGACGGCGCCGGTGCGGCGGCGTTCGCCCTGGAGGAGTACGAGGCGGCGGCGGCGGCGTACGCCGCGGCAGAGGCGGCAGAGCCGGGCGTGCTCGGCTACCGGGTGAAGCGGGTGGCCGCAGCCCGCCGGGCCGAGGCCGTGCGGTCTCAGGCCGTGCGGTCTCAGGCCGGACGGGCGCGCCCGGGCTACGCAGCAACCGTTCCGACGAGGAGGGCAGGGTGATGGGATCGAACACCGGAGCAGTCACGGAGGGCGGCGCCACGCCGTCGTTCCTGCGCCGGGTGGTGGTCGCCGCCGTGGCCGGATCGGTCGTCGGTGCCGCCGTCTTCGCCACCGTCGCCACCACATCGCACGGCCCGTCGGCCACGGCACCGGGATCGGGCGTGGCCCACGCGTCCACGGCAAGCGCCACGACACACCTGGCCCAGCTCCCGCTGGCCTTCGCCCGGAGCACCACGGCGGCACCCGGCTACGTGGCCGGCGCCCCCGGCTACGACGTGCAGGTCACGCCGGACCGGGTCGACCTGGCCATCGTCCGGGGTACCGGATCGGGTGCCCGGGGCCAGACGGTGGGAGCCGCCCCCTCGGCGCCCACCCACACCACCGCCACCCAGGTCGGCATCGATCTGGTCGGCGCCGATCCCTCCGCCCCGCTGTCCACCCAGGGCGCGCTACCCGGCCACGTCAACATGTTCGTGGGGCCTCGCCGGTCGTGGCGGTCGGACCTCCCCACCTACCGGACGGTCGTGGCCCAGAACGCCTGGCCGGGCGTCGACGTCAGCTACGGCGGCAGCAGCGGCAGCCTCGAGTACACGCTGACGGTGGCCCCCGGCACCGACCCGTCGGTCGCCCGCCTGAAGCTCACCGGGGTCACCGGCCTGCACGTCGGCGGCAACGGCGACCTGGTGGGCCAGTCGGCGGCCGGTCCCGTCACCGAACAGGCTCTGCGGGCCTGGCAGGTCGTCGACGGCCACCACCATGCCGTCCAGGCCTCTTACCACCTGCAGGGGTCGACCGTCTCATTCCGCCTGGGGAGCTACGACCGGAGCCTGCCCGTCGTCATCGACCCGACGGTGGTGACGGGCTACGCCACCTTCCTGTCGAGCAACACGCTGGGTGAGGCCCTCGGGCTCACCACCGACGGCGCCGGGGACACCTACGCCGTCGGGTTCGCCGGCGGTGCCGGGTTCCCGCTCTCCGGGTCGCGTACCTACGGGGGCGGTCTCACCGACGCCTTCGTCACCGAGCTCGACCCGACCGGCACCCACGCCCTCTTCTCCACCTACCTCGGGGGCATGGGCGAGGACGTCGCCACCGCCGTCGCCCTCGGGCCGTCGGGGTCGATCTACGTGGCCGGCTACACCGACTCCCCCGACTTCCCCATCGTCGGCGGCACGCGCAACTCCAACGACAACAACGCGATCTTCGGGGCGGAGAACGACGGCTTCCTCACCGTGCTCGCCCCCGGTGGGGCCACCATCGACGCCTCGACACTGATCGGTGGATCGGGGGAGGACGAGATCGAGGCCCTGGCCGTCGACGCCTCCGGCACCGCCCACATCGCCGGCCTGACGACGTGGAACGACTTCCCCGGCCTGGGCGGCGCGGTGGGCTCGTACAGCGACTACTCGGAAGCGCTCAACTACGACCGGAACCTCTACCGGACCGCCAGCTCCTACGCGTTCGTGGCAACCGTGACCGACAGCTCGGGCCGGCTGGCCCTGGGTCCGGTGACCAATCTCGGTGTCGAGATGGGCGCACAGGTCGACGCCATCACCCTCGACAGCGCGGGTGACGCCTTCGTGGCCGGGGGGGCGTCCGGCTCCTTGGGTTCGGTCGGCGGCGGCTACTCGAGCGGTCAGTACAGCGTCGGCAGCGACGGCGGGTTCGTGGCCGACGTGTCACCGACCGGCACCCTGATCTGGCGGGCCTGGGTGGGAGCGTACATGCAGCTCTACGGCATCGCACTCGACGCCGTCGGCAACGTCGACGTCGTCGGCGCAGCACTACCGGGCATGGCCACCACGGCGGGCGTGGTCGATCCGACCGACACCGTAGGCGGGCCCCAGGCCATGGCCGCCTCCCTCTCCCCGAACGGTGCCACCCTCCGGTGGGAGACCTACCTCGGCGGCACCAACGGCACGTCCGAGGCCGACGCCATCGTCGTGGCACCGGACGGCTCGCTGCTGGTGGCCGGCGGGACGGGGTCGACCAGCGGGGTGGCCACCGCCGGCGCGCCGCAGACCGCCTTCGGCGGTGGGCGTGCTGACGCGTTCCTCGTCGACCTCGCTCCCGATGCCACCTCCGTGGACTGGGGCACCTACCTGGGCGGTCCCGGTGCTGACTGGGCCATGTCGATGAGCCCGGTCCCCGGCGGGGTCGCCATCGGGGGCCTGGCCTCACCGCCCTCCTTCCCGGTCACCGCCGGCAGCCTGCAGACGACCACCTCCGGGTTCCAGGCCGGGTTCGTGGCCGACGTGCTCACCGTGCCCACGGTCACCGCCGTGTCCCCGTCATCCGGACCGGCCGCGGGCGGCACCACGATCACCGTCACCGGGACCGGGTTCACCGGCGCCATCGCCGTCCACGTGGGTGCGGCGAACGCGCCCTTCACGGTGGTGTCCGACACGCAGCTCACCGCCACCGTGCCCCCGGGTGCGGCCGGAACCGTGAACGTGACCGTCACCGGACCGGGCGGCACCAGCGCCACCGGCACCGCGGACCACTTCACCTATCTGGCCGACGGCTACCGGCTGGTGGCCGCCGACGGCGGTGTGTTCACGCACGGGGGCGCCACCTTCGCCGGCTCGTGCCCGGAACCGGGCTCGGTGTGCAGCGGGGAGTCCCACATCGTGGGTGGGGCGGCCACTCCCGACGGCAGGGGCTACTGGCTGGTGGGAGCGGGCGGGTCGGTGTACCCGTTCGGCACCGCCGTCTCCTACGGTTCGCTGCACGGCATGCCCCTGAACGCGCCGGTGGTCGGCATGGCCGCCACTCCCGACGGCAGGGGCTACTGGCTGGTGGCCGCCGACGGTGGGGTGTTCGCCTTCGGCGACGCCACCTATGCCGGCTCGGAGGGCGGCACCCACCTGGACGCGCCCGTGGTGGCCATGGCCACCTCCCCCACTGGCGCCGGCTACTGGCTGGTGGCCGCCGACGGCGGCGTGTTCGCCTTCGGGAGCGTCCCCTTCGCCGGCTCGTGCCCGGCACCGGGATCGGGGTGCACCGGGGTGTCCGACATCGTCGGTGCCGCCGCCACGATCGACGGCAAGGGCTACTGGCTGGTGGGAGCGGACGGGTCGGTGTACCCGTTCGGGACCGCCGTCTCCTACGGTTCGATGCACGGAACGGCCCTGAACGCTCCCATGGTCGGCATGGCCGCCACTCCCGACGGCAGGGGCTACTGGCTGGTGGCCGCCGACGGCGGGGTGTTCGCCTTCGGCGACGCCGACTACGCCGGCTCAGAGGGGGGCACCCATCTGAATGCGCCGATGGTGGGCATGGCAGTCCAGGCGCTCCGTCTCATCGGCTGACGGCAGGCGGGAGCCGGCCCGTGCGGTCACCGACGGTAGCGACCTACAGCACCCGGGGTGCGCGGTGACGGCGGCGCGGAGTGGCGCTGGAGCGGTGGTCGGACCGACGCCGTTCCGGCCGTCCGACCGGTCGGACGAGCCGTTCCTCGAACCCGTCGTCGACGTGGGCACCCACGTCGGGCCGTTGTTTCTACCCGCCGGCGACCGGGTCATCACCAGCGTCCTGCAGAGCTGCGGCCTGTGGGAGGCCCAGGAGACCGCGTACCTCATCATGACCCTGCTGTCCGGCCAGACGTTCGTGGACATCGGCGCCCACGTCGGGTACTTCAGCGTCCTCGCCTCCAAGCGGGTGGGGCCCACCGGGAGGGTGATCGCCTTCGAGCCCGAGGCCCGGAACCTGGACCTGCTGGAGCGCAACCTCCGGCGCAACGGGTGCGACAACGCGGTGGTGATGCCGTACGCGTGCTCCGACCGCCCGGAGGAACTGTCCCTGGCGCTCGACGAGGAGAACCGGGGGGCGCACCACCTGGTGCCGCCGGGGCAGGGGGACGTGCCTGTCCGGTGCGTCCGGCCCGACGACGTCCTGTCCGGGACCGTCGACGTGGTCAAGATCGACGCCCAGGGCTACGACCACGAGGTGGTCGCCGGGCTGTGTCGGACGTGGACCGCCCGCCCGGACCTGGAGATCCTGGTCGAGCTGTCGTTGGGCGAGCTCGCCCGGCGGGGCATCGAGCCGGTGGACGTGCTCAGCGGCTACGAGGAGCTGGGGTTCGAGCTGGCGATGTTCGACGCCGGCGGCCACCTGCCGGTCATGCCGGCCGCGGCCATCGACGCCGTGTGCCGGATCCGGTCCCATAACGACGTCACCGTCATCCTGCGCCGCCGGGACCGCGACGACCTCGCAGCCCGGTCGGCGCCCGCGTCGTCCGGGGATGACCGGTGACGGGAGCCGGCGCGCCCCAGGCCGGGGACCACACCCGGCTGGCCTCGTACACGCGGTGCGTCGAACGCATCGAGGGGGCGTGGCCCGAGTTCGCCCTCCGTCGCCGGGAGCGCCTCCGCCAGGGGCTGTTCGACGCCCCGGCCGAGAAGATCGCCGAGAACATCCTGGAGGACCTCTTCACCGGCGTCCTCGACTGGGACCTGGCCGACGTCAACCTCCAGGTGGGGCGGGCCGACATCGTGCTGTCGGAACTGGGGATCAAGCGGCTGGTGCTCGAGGTGAAGCGTCCCGGCTCGCTCGCCTGGCACCGGGCCGCCGTCGGCAAGGCGCTGGACCAGGCGCTGGGGTACGCGGCGGCGCAGAAGGTGGGGTCGGTGGCGGTGAGCGACGGGCGGATGCTGTACGCGGCGGACGTGGTGAGCGGCGGGCTCCGGGACCGGCTCTTCGTGTCCCTCGATACCGCCGACCCGCCCTTCGAGCTCTGGTGGCTCTCGGTCCACGGCATCTACCGCCCGTGCCCGGAACCGTCGGCGCCGCTGCCGCCGGCTCCCGCGGAAGGAGCCGATGCGGCCTCGGCTGCCGTCGACGGGGGCGAGCTCCTCCACAGCAAGTACCACCTACCGGCCCGGTGCTTCGCCTACGTGGGTCGGGCAGATGCGCCGTCCACCTGGAAGCTCCCCTACCGCAACGCCGACGGTTCTCCCGACCTCAAACGCCTGCCCAAGGCGATCCAGGCGATCCTGAGCAACTACCGCGGTGCCAAGGTGACCATCCCCCGAGAGGCGGTTGCGGACGTGCTCGTGCGTCTGTGCGAGGCAGCTGCGTCCCTCGGGAAGCTCCCCTGCCAGGACGCGACCACCGCTCCCGCCTACGCCGACGCCCACCTGGCCCTCGACCAGCTCGGTCGCCTGGCGTCGGTCGGCTGCTGCTCCTGACCGGACCGGCGGTGCCCATCGGCGCGTGGGCCATGCCCCGGATCGCACGGGTCATCAGAGCGCGCACATCACGGAGTCGCTACCATCGCGGCCTGGCAGGTTCGACGGAAGGGGCGGGAACGTGAGCGACCAATCGCACGGCGCGGGCTGGTGGCTCGCATCGGACGGCAGGTGGTACCCACCCGAGCAACACCCCGCCGCCGCACCGCCGGCGCAGCCGGCGGTGGTGGCACAACCACAGGTCGCCCAGCAGCCCCAGCCACCAGGACCAGGCTGGTGGCTGGCATCGGACGGCAGGTGGTACCCGCCCGAGCAGCACCCGTCCGCTCCACCCCGGCAGCCGACATCTCCGGCGGCCCCGCTGCCCACCTTCGGCGCCGGCCCCGCCGGCCAGTTCGGCCCCGGCCCCGCCGGTCAGTTCGGTGCCGCCGGCACCGGCACGCCGTTCGGTGCCACCGGGTTCACCACCAGCCCTGCCGGCCAGTTCGGCCCCGCCGGTCAGTTCGCCACGATGGCACCTCCGGCCTCCACCACCGCCAAACGACGCCCTGGCTTCCGGAGCCGCCCGTTCCTCGTCGCGGCGATCGTGGTGGCCCTGATCGCTGCAGGCACCGGGGTCGTCCTCACCGACCACTCGTCCCCGGTCGCGTCCCCGACGACCTCGACCCCAGCGACACCGGCAGCGACAGGCCCCCTGATGGGGACACTCGACATCCTCGGCGGTCCGGTGGCCGCCGGCGGTCGGGCCATCGTCATCGACGTGACGCCCGACCTCCACATGGAGCTGAGCGCGGTCGACCCCGCGAATTCCAGGGTCGCGTGGCAACAGCCGTTCTCCGCATCGGCGATCACACCCGGCGAGCCGTTCACGCCGACCGTCATCGACGGCGTGGTCATCGATCTCGCGCCGACGGGCGCACCCACTGACCCTGCGGTCTCGATCGAGGGGCTCGACGCCACCACAGGTGTCGTGCGTTGGACCTACCCGGAGACGGGCATCGCGCTGGACGCGCCTGCCACCTGTGGCGGTGCCGGGATGGCCTGCCTCTCATGGGAGTCGGCGACGTCGACGTCGAGCAGCCTCATCGAGCTCGACGCCACGACAGGGAAGCTGGTGCGCTCGATCCCCAACGTCGAGCGAGAGCTCGGCACTGACCTCTACCAGACCCAGTCCACGACCCCGACGCTCGTCCAGCTAGGCTCGCAGGGCCAGGTCGCCTGGCAACGTCCGGCGGCCGCCGTCTTCGGGCCCACCAACGACGTGCCGGACCAGGGATGGAACATCGACTCGATCGGGAGCCTGGACGTCGGCAGCCTCGGCTCCGCCCCGACGGGCAACGTGGTGGACCTGGGCTCGTCGACGACCACCGGGTTCTCCGCGGCAACGGGTACACCGACGTGGACCGATCCCGGCCTCTACAACTGCATGGGGCCGCTCGAGTTCCTGTCCACGCCGGTGCTCTGCCGGTTCTCGGGCACGGAGAAGGCACCATCGACCCCGAACGGCACGCCGACGTTCTCGGGCCTCGGCCTACAGCTCAACGGGTTCAACCCGCAGACCGGAGCCATCACCTGGAGCCAACCCGACACGAACGTCGAACCCATGATGGGCTCCGGCGCCATCCCCTTCCTCGACGACGACCACATCGTCGTGCAGCAGCACGGCAGCTCCATGGTCCTCGACACGAAGACCGGAGCCGTGGCACCCGCTCGCGCCGGTCAGGTCTTCTGGTGCGCGACGACGCCCGCCATCAACGTGGCCGTGCCGGCCGGATCCGGGTATCCGGGGCAGCGCACGGCCACCGATCGCTTCTCGGGCTGCACCGCCGACGGCACGGCCACGACGGGCTCCCACCCGGCGAACCAACCCAGCGCCGTCGGGATCACCGCCGACGGCACCTTCCTCTGGCCGGGCCCGCACGGCTTGCGATCCGAACGGGCCGCCTGAACGGCCCGGACTCCACCGCCGGCCGGTGCTCAGCGCACCCCGGGCTGGCGGAACTGCACGCTGATCCTGGGGCCGACCGACCGGCGCGTCTTCGGCACCGCGTGCTCCCACGTCCGCTGGCAACTGCCGCCCATCACGATCAGGTCGCCGCGCCCCAGGCTGTAACGGCGAGCCGTTCCGCCGCCGCGTGGACCGCACGGCCGCAGGAGGAAGCGCCGGGGCTCGCCGAAGGAGACGATGGCCACCACCGTGTCGTGGGTGGCGCCCCGACCGATGGTGTCCCCGTGCCAGGCCACGCTGTCCCCACCGCCGCGGTAGAGGCAGAGCCCGGCCGTGCGCACCGGCCCGCCCTCCTCCCCTCCGTAGCGGTCGGCCAGCACCGAGCGGACCTCGTCGAGGAACGGGTGGGGCAACCGCTCGCCCTCACCGTAGAAGGCGACGAGGCGGGGCACGTCGACGATCCGGTCGTACATCTTGCGGCGTTCGGCCCGCCACGGCACCTCGGTGAGCAGATGCTCGACGACGGAATCGGCGTCAACCACCCAGCCCGGCCGGTGCTCGACCCAGGCACCGTCCCCCAGCTCCTCTCGCACCAGCCCCTCGGCGAGCGTCCCCAGGCCGGGCCCGGTACCGGTGTCGAACAGGCTCCCCTGGTAGGTGACCACGACCGGTCATGCTACTCGAACACACGTTCGATCCGACCGCGTATCGTGACGAGCATGGCCCGCGACTTGTCGAAGTGCTCCCGCCCGCTCAGATGCGCCGGTACAGGCACTGCCCCCCGCCCGACGCGTGCAGCAACCCGCCCGCCGACCACACCCGGGAGGTCCAGCCGAACAGGCCGCGGGTGGACACCGGCGCCGTGCCGTCGACCAGCAGCCACGCCGATCCCGGCGCCGGCCGGTGGAAGGCAACGTTCAGGTCGAGGGTCGGCGCGATGAAGGGGGGCCGGCGCCACGCGTGGGGACGGTGGGCGGCCGGCCAGCTGGGCAGGTCGGCCAGCACCACCATGCGGGCCGCGTCGACCCAGGGATCGTCGACGTCGGGGGTGGGGTCGAAGCGGACCCACTGGCGCCAGGCGGCCGGGCGGGGCGAGGACGGCGGCCATTCCGGCTCGACCTCGACCGGCCGGGCCCGGAGGTTCCGCCAGAACGGCGGGACGTCCGCCTGGGGGATCCCGCCCGGTCCGCCCAGCTCGGTCAGGCCTTCGGGATCCGGCACGTCGGGAGCCACGCTCTCGTCGTGTTCGAGGCCCTCCACCTCGGCCGCGCTCCACACCATGGCGTCGAGGACGGGGCGCCCTCCCTGGGTGATCTCCACCCTCTGGGAGGTGGCGTTGCGGCCCTGCCTGCGCGCCTCCACGGTGATGTCGACGTCGGTGAACGCGGCCACACCGAGGTAATGGCACGAGAAGGCGGCCGGGAACGGGTGCGCCCCTCCGGCGCCGGCCGCCCGTAGCGCCACCGAGGCGATGTACCCGCCCATCGGCCCCCAGATCTCCCAGTCGCCGGACAGCGTGGCCCGGTAACGGCCACCACCGAGCGGCTCGACGGCGGTCTCCTTGCCCAGGTCACCCATCGCCCCATGGTGGCAGCTCTCCCGGACGGGGCGGGCAGGGCCGGGACGCCGCCGGCACCGGGTGGGCGCCTGCGTACCGGCCGGCCAGGCCCAGCGCCGCCGCGTTGGCCTGCTGGCGCTCGGTCTCCACGTACCCGGGATCGAGGTTGTAGGTGCGGATCCCGCGGTCGCCGAGCTCGACGGCGAGCTGGGGGGCGAAGCGGTGGAACGCCGCCTTGGACGCGGCGTAGGCGAGCCCCCATCTCCCGTCGCCCACGGGACCGGGCGGGTCGGCCGTGGCCGTGTGGGACGTCACGTCGACGATGGTGCCACCCCCCTGGGCGAGCATCGTCGGCAACGCCTCGCAGATCAGCACGAACTGGGCGACGACGTTGGCCTCGAGCTTCGTCGCCAGCCGCTCGACGGAGAGCTCGGTGATCGGGACCATGCTCCCGGGTCCGGTGTCCACCGCGTTGTTGACGAGCAGGTCGAGGCCGCCCCACCGGTCGACCACCGTACCCAGCGCGGCAACGAGCGACGTCCGGTCGTGGAGGTCGGCCACCAACGGGAGGGCGGCTGCACCGGTCTCCTCGATCAGGGCGGCGGTGGTGTCGAGCCCTCCGGGCGCGGGAGCGGAGGCACCCGCCACGTGGCTCAACCCGCCGGCGGTGGCACCGGCGTTCGGCCGGCGATGGCCCGGCGTTCGGCACCGTCCGCCTCCTCCGGCGTGGGTGCCGTTCCCCCCATCCGGGCCGGCATCCACCAGGCTCCGCCGCCCGCCTCCCGGTCCGGGTAGGCGGCGATCACCCCGTCCACCATCTCGGCCAGCCGTGCGGTCAGACGGCGGGTGACGGCGTCGGGCTCCTCGCCCGCACCGACAGAGAGGGGCGGGTCCACCAGCACGGTGACCGGCACCCGCCGCACCAGCGCCGGGCGCCGACCCGCGGTCCACAGCCGCTGGCCACCCCAGGTGGCCACCGGGATGAGCGGGACACCGGCTTCGGCGGCCATCCGCGCCGCTCCTGACTTCAGTTGTCGGGGCAGGAACGAGCGCGAGATGGTCGATTCGGGGAACACGCCCACCACCTCGCCCGCTCGCAACGCCTCCACCGCCGCACCGTAGGCCCCGGCACCGGCGGCCCGATCGACCGGGATGTGGCGCATGCTGCGCAGCAGCCACCCGACCGGCCACCGTTCGAAGACGGACCGCTTGGCCAAGAAGCGGACCAGGCGCCGGTTGCGCCGGTGGTAGGCGAGGCCCACGAAGATGAAGTCGAGGAAGCTGACGTGGTTGGCGGCCAGCACGGCCCCGCCCTCCGCCGGCAGGTTCTCCAGGCCCTGGAGGTCGAACCGGATGCCGAGCAGCCGGGTGGCGATGAGTGCCAACCGGACCACCGGGCGGTAGACGTACTCGCGCATGGACGGACCTCCTGGTCTGGCTCGCATCCCCCGAAGGTGTTCGTGGCCAGGAGGCGGACCGGTCGAGACTCGGTACTGCCCGCCGGTGGAGCCGGTCACGGCGCCGTCCGCTCCCTCCACCTACCATCTGGACGGTGGGACGGGGAACGAGGAGGCGGAGCGGCCGGCCACGGCAGGCTGGGCCGGGCGGCGGGATCGCTCCACGCTACCGGACGATCGCCCCGGCTCCGGGCGCGGCCGCACCCCGCGCCGGCCGGCGGGCGGGACGGCACCTGGCAGCGGGTGCCGGGAGGTGAGCGATCCGGGCACCGGCCCCGACGCAGATCCGGCACCCGGCGCCGATCCGGCACCCGACGGGGGCACGGGACCGGGTGGCGGCACGTCGGCGCAGCCGGACGCCGGTTCACGGCCGCCGGGCTGGTCGCGCCGGCGGGTCCTGGCCGCCGGCATCGGCGGGGTGGTGGTGCTCGCCGCCGGAGCGACGGCCGCACTCGACCTGGTGAACCGGGGCGTCCTGCCCGGCACGTCGGTCCTCGACGCCATCGACGGCGCCTGCTCGATCCCGGCCCCGACGCTGCATACCGCCGCACCCGGCCCGGCCACGTCGTCGACCTTCCACTCGGCCGCTCGCAACCGTGAGGTCGGCTACACCATCGCCTATCCCCCGGGCCACTCGTACGGCGACAGGCTCCCCCTCGTCGTGATGCTCCACGGCTTCGGCGGCAACCACACCGACGCGCTCGCCGGTCTGACCCCGGCCCAGGCGCTGGCCCTGCGCGTCGGCGGGCGCCCCCTGCCGCCGATGGCCATGGTCACCGTCGACGGCGGTGGCGGCTACTGGACCCCCCATCCCGGGGACGACCCCATGGCCATGGTCGTCGACGAGCTCATCCCCCTGTGCCGGGGCCTCGGCCTCGGCCGTCCACCCCTTCCCATCGGTGTGATGGGGATCTCGATGGGTGGGTTCGGGGCACTTGCGTTCGGCGAGCAGCACCCCTCGCTGTTCCGGGCGGTGGCCGCCATCAGCCCCGCCGTCTGGACGTCCTACGCCCAGGCCCGGGCGGCCAACGCCGGCGCCTACGCGTCGGCCGCGGCCTTCGCCCGCTACGACGCCGTCACCCACGCCGCCGCACTGGCCGCCACCCCGGTGCGGGTGGCCGCCGGCACCGGCGACCCGTTCGCTCCGGGCGTGCGGGCCCTCGAGGCGGCCCTGCCCCGGGGGTCGGTGGTCGACCTGTCCAAGGGGTGTCACGACGGTGCGTTCTTCGTCGCCCAGGAGCCCCCGTCGCTCGCGTTCCTGGCAGACCATCTGGTCGCCGGCTGACGCCCGGGAGCCGGGCACAGGGCGGGGACGACCGGTAGTCTCGCCCCATGGCGCGGCGGCCGGTGGTGGCGGGGGGAGCGGTGGTTCTCGTGGCCGGCTTGGCGCTGGCCGGGGTCGGCTTCGTCATGTCCCGCCAGTCG
>JAJZAC010000186.1 GCA_021799615.1 Actinomycetes bacterium | reverse complement strand
GGTGCGGCGGGCGGTGCGGCGGGCGGTGCGGCGGGCGGTGCGGCGGGCGGTGCGGCGGGCGGTGCGGCGGGCGGTGCGGCGGGGGGTGCGGCGGGCGTGCCGATCGTGCCCCTCTCGACCGACCAGGTGAACCGGTTCCTCCAGCTGCCGGCACTCGACCCCCGGGTAACGGCCCTGGCTCACCGGCTGGCTGCGTCGGCGGGAGCGTCCGCCGACCCGGGAGCGCATGCCTACGACGTGATCCAGTCCATCGAAGGGTGGATCGCCGCCCACACCAGGTACTCGACCGACATCCCGCCTCTCGCCCCCGGGCAGGATTCCGTCACCCAGTTCCTCTTCGGGAACCGCGTGGGCTTCTGCGAGCAGATCTCCACCGCCACCGTCGTGATGCTGCGGGCCCTCGGGATCCCGGCCCGTGAGGCCACCGGGTACGTGCCGGGGTCGTTCAACCCGATCACCGACCTCTACGACGTGCACGCCAGTGACGCGCACGCGTGGGTCCAGGTGTGGTTCCCCGGCTACGGCTGGCAGAACTTCGACCCGACCGCCCAGGTGCCGCTGGCCAACCCCACGCCGGGTTCCGTGATCGCCCACGATCTTTCGGTAGGCCTCCACCGGGTCCCGTGGATCCCGCTCGGCATCGTGGCGGTGCTGGTAGCGGCCGTCCTGGCGTGGCGGCGGCGTCGGGCGGCCCAGCCGGCCACGTGGGCCGAGCGCATCGCCCGCGACCTCGAGCGGGCCGGAGCGAAGGCCGGGTGGCCACGGCTCCCGGCGGAGACCCTCCGCTCGTACGCTGGCCGGCTCGCCATGCTGGCGCCCCACGAGCGCCCACGGCTGACCGACGCCGCCGCCATGGTGGAGGCGGCCACCTACGGAGGCGTCGAGCCGTCGGCCGACCAGATCGGCCTCGCCGTGTCCTTCACCGCCGGGCTCCGACTCTCCGGCGGACCTGCGGCACCAGGTGGGCCAGGTGGGCTGGCCGGGAGTGCGTCGCCAAGCGGGACCGCTGGGACCGCTGGGACCGCTGCGACCGCTGGGACCGCTGGGACCGCTGGGACCGCTGCGACCGCCGGGCCTGCCGGGCCTGCCGGGCGAGAACACCGGTGACGGCGGGCGGGCCGTCCCGCCGCCCGACCGATCAGCCCCGGGCGTGGGCCAGCGCCTCGTCGAACGACGCGCCAGCCTCGAGCAACGGCCGGTAGCCCATCAGCTGGCGGGGGCGGCTGAAGGCGAGCGCCGCGCTCAAGCGGTCACCCCGCCTGTAGAGGGCGACCAGGCGCCGGTCCTCGATGGAACCGTCCACCACGACCACCTCGTCGGTCGGATCGGGACGACCGACCACCTGGATCTTCACCCCGTACTGGTCCGACCAGAAGAACGGGACGGGTTCGTACGCCGTTGCCGACGCCGAGCCCGCCAGCAGGTTGCGGGCCGCGGTCGGGCCCGACTCGGCGGCGTTGGTCCAGTGCTCGATGCGCAGGTCCTGGCCGAGCCGGCGGTGGTACCAGCGGGCCACGTCGCCGGCGGCGACCACCCGGCTCGCAGCGAACAACGCGTGGTCGCACGAGACGCCGTTGGCGAGCGACAGATCCGATCCCTCGAGCCAGTCCGTGGCCGGATCGACCCCGATCCCGACGACGACGGCGTCGGCCGGCAGCTCCGTGCCGTCCAACAGGGTCACGGTCAGCGGTGCCCCGCCACCAGCCCCGCCACCAGCCCCGCCACCAGCCCCGCCACCAGCCCCGCCACCAGCCCCGCCACCAGCCCCGTCGATGCCCGCCACGCCCGTCCCTGCACGCACGTCGACGCCGTTGTCGGCGTGCAGGCCGGCGCAGGCTGCGCCCAGCTCGGGCCCGAGGACATGGGCCAGTGGGGCGGCCAGTGCTTCGACCACCGTCACCCGGGCTCCCCGGCCATGGCAGGTGGCGGCCACCTCGGCGCCGATGAAGCCGGCCCCGATGACCACGACCCGGGGAGCGTCGCCCGACGCGTCCAGGCGCTCTCGTAGCGACAGGCAGTCGTCCAGCGTACGAAGTACGAAGACCCCGTCGACGCCCTCGGTGCCGGGCAGGTGGCGGGCTCTGGCACCGGTGGCGATGACCAGCCCGTCGAACCCGAGCGTGCTGCCGTCCGAAAGGGTCACCTGTCGGCCGCCCACGTCGAGCCCGCCGACCCGCATCCCCAACCGGAATTCGATGCCCAGCGTGTCCAGCTTGTCCGGCGCATGGTGGTGCACCCGGTCCACCTCCCACGTGCCGGCGAGCAGCTGCTTGGAGAGCGGCGGGCGGTCGTAGGGGGCGTGAGGCTCGTCGCCCACGACCACGATCGGCCCGGCATGATGCTCGTGGCGGAGCTCCTCGGCGGCACGGAGCCCGGCGAGCGAGGCCCCCACGATCACGATGGTGCCGTCGGGGCTGACGGGCTCTGACGGTGATGCGAGGGTGTGTGGATCGGCCATCACCTGAGCCTAGGAGGCGAGGTCGAGAACCCGGGGCACGAGCCCTGGCCACCCCGCCGCACCCGGGGCACGAGCCCTGGCCCATCGGCCCCCGAACGCCGAACCCGGCGCCGCCGGGCCGTCAACCCCCCGAACATCGCCAGC
>JAJZAC010000185.1 GCA_021799615.1 Actinomycetes bacterium | reverse complement strand
GAAGGTCCGCATGAGCACGCCGACCGACACGAGGTCCGAGAGGCGGCGTTCCGATTCGGGCTTCGTCCATCCGGCACGGGGCATGCCCCGAAACTACACTCGTGTAGTACTAACTGAACGGTATTGGGGTTAGCTCCTCATCCGTTGTCGTCAGACCGGACGCCGCCTGCGGGTGCCGCCGGGCACGGCGGGGGCGCAGGTCGGCGCACGGGCCACGCGGCCTGCGGTCGTGACCGGCCCGGCATGCGCGCCGTGCGGAGGAGGGTGGAACTGGTGTGAGCTCGGTGTCCGTGGTTCTCTGCACGTTCGACGGGGCCGAGTTCCTGGTGCCCCAGCTCGAGAGCCTTGCCAACCAGACCCGCCCGCCGGACGAGATCGTGGTCCGTGACGACGCATCCCACGACGCCACCCGCCAGGTCCTCGACGACTTCGCCCGTCGATCGCCGGTACCGGTGCGGATCACCGTCAACCGGCGGCGATTGGGGATCCCGGCCAACTTCTGGGCCGCCATCGGCGACGCCCGCGGCGACCTCATCGCCCTCTGCGATCAGGACGACGTCTGGCTCCCGTCCCGGCTGGAGCGCGCGGTCGACGTCCTCGACCACGACCCGCAGGTGGGCGCCACGTTCAGCAACGGGCGCTGCATCGACGAGCGGGGCACCTCGACGGGGCGGACGCTCTGGGGGCTCGCCGGGCTCACCGACGACCTGCTGGCGCGGCTCCGTTCGGGGAACGAGCTCGAGGTGCTGCTGAGGCGCCCGTTGGTGACGGGGGCCACCGTGACGTTCCGCTCGTCCTTTCTCCCCCTCCTGGTGCCGGCGCCGCCGATCACCCATGACTACTGGATCTCGGCGGCCATCGCGCTCCAGGCCCGCGTCGAGCCGATCGACGAGACGCTGATCTCCTACCGGCTGCACGGCGCCAACGCCATCGGCCTCCATCGGGCCGCCGCCCTGCCGGCCCTGGTCAGGTACCTGCGCGACCGGAGCCTGCGCCAGCGGACCCTGACAACCCAGTTCCACCTGCGGCAGGCGCTGCTGGAACGTGCCGACCGGGCGGCCGACCCGTTGCTCCCACCGGCCACCCGCCAGCGCATCGATCGCGAGCTCGATCTGCTCCGGTTCCAACTGGCGCTTCCCGAGCGGTTTGTCCGTCGCCTGCCTCGGGCGCTGCGGAAGGTCCGGAGTGGCGCCTACGCATCAGGTGCGATCGGGCGCTTCGCGTGGGAACGGGACCTCTTCCTGCTCTGACCACCGGTCGCCGCTTCCCCACCCCACCGGTCGGCACCCCGGACCCCGGGCCCAGGGGTCGGCGGGGCCGACGGAATCGACGGGCGCCCGGTTGCTCGCGGCGCCTCTCGTCCCGTGTGGCGTGGCGGCGCCGGGCCACCGGCCGTTCGTGGTCCCGCTAGGCTGTTGCGCCGCTGGCCCGCGGTGGCTCGTCGGGGGTCCGGGCGAGCTCGAGAGGGGCTCGGCGCGTGGCGACTGCGGTCACCTCACGTGCCAGAGGCCCGGACGGACGTTGGTCAGTGGGAGGAGGGAGAACCACGGGCCATGAGCGTGGATGTCGGGGGTTGATGAGCATGCGTTGCCGGATCTGTGGGGACCTCGCGAAGGGACCGCGTGATGGCGACCGCTAAGGACCGCAAGAAGAAGCAGGCGAAGAACCGGCAGACGGCGGCCCGGAAGCGTGCGAGCGAGGCGGAACGGCCGGCGTCCCCGGAACGAACCGAGCAGGCACGGGAGCCGACCTCGACGGTGGCGGATCCGGCAACGGCGCCCGCGGCCCGGAGGTCCACGGCCACGGGGGTGCTGACCGACGACGCCCCGGCGAAGGCCGACCGGAGTGCCGGAGCGAAAGGCCGGAGTCCGGCGCCGAACGCCGCGAGAGCCACTCGGAGGGCTGACCAGGCCGCCCACAGGGCGCCCGTCGCCACGCCGCCGAACGTGCTGGCGTGGGTGGTCACCGTCGGCGCGGTCCTGCTCGGTGTCGTCGCTCTTCCGAACGAGCAGGCCACGTACTTCGGGCCGAGGGTCACCGTCTTCCTCGTGCTGGCGGCTCTCGGCCTGCCGATCCTCGCGTTCCGTGCCTGGCGTTCGGCGGTCTCGTGGCCCGCCCGTGCAGCTGTCGCGTTCCTGGTGGTGGCTGCCGTCTCCGCCGCGCTGTCGACCGCTCCGCTGATCGGGTTCTTCGGTGCCAACGAGGTGGGCACGGGCTGGGTGTTCCTGGTCGGGTTGGCGGGGCTCTGGGCCCTCGGAACCGATCTCGGGGAGTCGGGCGCGTCGCTCCTCGGCCGGGGCCTGCTCGTGCTGGCGCTGCTGAACGCGGCGGCGACCTTCCTCGAGGTGGTCGGGCAGGCATGGTCGCCGCTCGGGTCCCTGGTCGCCCATGTCCCCGGCATGCAGTTCGGCATCGGCCAACCGTCCGGATTCGCCAGCAACCCCGTGTTCTCGGCGCAGCTCATCGTGGGCGGCCTGGCGCTCCTCGCATGGCGGGCAGCGGCGCGGAACTCCTGGAGCTGGTGGGTCATGGCCGGTGGGCTCGGCGTGGGGACGTACCTGACGGGGGAGCGCTACGGCCTGCTGTTCGTCGCCGGCCTGGTCGTCTGGGTGTTC
>JAJZAC010000184.1 GCA_021799615.1 Actinomycetes bacterium | reverse complement strand
TCGAACCCGTCGGCCAGGGTGCCGGTCACCGGAGTCACCGGCGGCCAGCCGGACATCCACTCCAGCTCGCCGGCCACGCCGGCCCAGTACGCGCCGGGGTCCTCGACCGACGCACGATAGAGGGCGCGGTACCCGTCGAGGTCGGCCACCGGCTGGCGGCCCGACGGCGGCCTCGGCGGGGGGACGGTGGTGGTGTCCCGCACCATGGGTGGGAGCTCGACCGTCACGCCGCCCTCGCCGCCGGCTCCTGCACCTGCCGCCGCATCCTCCATGGCCGTCTCCCCCGCTGCCTCGTGCCTGTGGGGACCAGACAAGTCGAGGCGGCGGGGGAGGTCAAGTGCAACCCCGAGCTCGCCACCGGGCTGTCGTGCCCACCGGGCGCCTCGAGGGGGAACGGGACGTGCGGGACTACCGGCGGGACGGGCGCCTCGAGGGTGGCACCGGTGCACGTGACGCGTCGGGCCTGCACCGGTACCGTGTCCTGTGGCCCCGCCGGGTCGTGGCGCCACCGTGGGCCGTGGTGCTCCGAGCCGGGTGCGGTCGCCGGCGCGGCCCACCGGGTGGCGAGCGAGGAAGGACGGATCGATGGGAGGCGAGTCCCTGTCGGAGGAGGTCGACGCCATGCTGGCCGGGCTGGGCGACTGGCGTGGCCCTGTCCTGGCCCGGCTGCGGGAGCTCATCGTCGAGGCCGATCCCGACATCGTCGAAGAGATGAAGTGGAAGCGGCCCTCCAACCCGGCCGGCGTGCCGCTGTGGTCGGACACGGGGATGGTCTGCACCGGCGGAGCCTTCAAGGACTACGTCAAGATCACGTTCGCCAGAGGGGCGTCGCTGGAGGACCCCCGCGGGCTCTTCAACGCCGGCCTCGACGGCAACCAGCGACGCGCCATCGACGTGCGGGAGGGTGACGACCTCGACGAGGAGGCGTTCGTCGCCCTGGTGCGGGAAGCGGTGGCGTTGAACCGGGGTGCGACCGGCCGCCGCTGACGGCCGCGTCGCCGGTCCGCCTACGGTGGGCGCCATGCACGACCATCAGCGCCACTTCGGGGCGGCCGATCCGGCGAGCCAGGCGGCGGCGTGGGACGCCCGCTACCTCGAGCAGGAAGGGGCCATGTGGAGCGGCCGGCCGAACGGCCGGTTGGTGGCCGAGGTCGCCGACCTCGGCCCGGGAACCGCGCTCGACGTCGGCTGCGGCGAAGGGGCGGACGCCATCTGGCTGGCCGGCCGGGGCTGGACGGTCACCGCCGTGGACGTCTCGGCCGTCGCCGTCGACCGGGCCCGGCACGCGGCCGGGCGGGCCGGGGTCGTGGTCGAGTGGCGCGCCGGAGACGCCCTCACGCTGGGCCTGCCGGAGGGTGCGTTCGACCTGGTGTCGTTGCAGTACCCGGCGCTCCCCAAGGCGGCGGGCGACGCCGTCGTGCGGCGGCTGCTCGGCACGGTGCGCCCCGGCGGACTGCTGCTCGCCGTCTACCACGATCTGGACGACGAGCACCGTGCACGGATGCGTGAGCACGGCGCCGACCCCGACGACTTCGTGGGCGCCGACGATCTCGCCCGGCTGGTGGCAGACGAGTTCGCCGTCGAGATGTGCGAGACGGTGCCCCGGGCCGACCCGCCGCCCGATGCCCGGCACGTGGCCGACGTGGTCCTGCGTGCCCGCCGGCGCTGACCCCGGTCAGGCGGTCAGGGGTGGGAGGTCAGGCGCCCGGTGGGTGTGGGCCAGGAGGTCAGGGGCCCGGTGGGTGCGGGCCGGGCGGTCAGGCGGGCGGTCCCTGCCGCAGCCGGAAGGCGGCCCCGCCCGGGTCGGTCACCGTGGCCATGCGGCCGTAGGGGGAGTCGGCGGGTTCGGCCGTGACGCCGCCGCCGAGCGAGCGCACGGTAGCCACCGCCGCGTCCACGTCCGCCGTCTCCCAGTACACGGACCAGGCGGAGCCGCCGGCCGGGACGAAGGCCGACGCGTCCATGATCCCGGCCAGGGGGGCGGACCCGGCCGGCTGCAGCACCGTGTAGCGGAACCCGTCGCTGTCCCCCACGACCTCGGTGTCCCACCGGAACACCGAGCGGTAGAAGTCGACGGCCCGGGGGTAGTCGGCGGTGAACAGCTCGAACCAGCTGGGCGTTCCCGGCTCGTCGAGGGTGGAGAACCCGGCGAACCCCACCGGCTGCCAGACGCCGACGCCGGCGCCGGCGGGATCGGTCACCACCGCCTGGAACCCGAGGTCGCCCACCGGCGCGACGGGCACGACGACCTCGGCGCCCGCTCGCCCGGCCGCCTCGACGGTGGCGGCGATGTCGTCGGTGGCCAGGTAGACCTTCCAGAGGTCCTGGGCCGGGTTGTCCGGCGTGTCCCCCATGGCGCCGGCGACGGGCACGCCGTCGCGGGTGAACATGAAGTACCCGCCGAAGTCGGGGTTCGGCGCCTCGGACTCCCACCCGAGGAGCTCGCCGTAGAAGCGGCGGCTGCCCTCGACGTCGGAGGTCCACAGGTCGGCCCAGCAGGGGGCGCCGGTGGGGGCGGTGGTCCGGGTGGTCATGGTCGGCCCTCTCGTCCGGCTCCTCGTGGTGCCATCTTGGCCGCTCCGGCCGGGTCGTGCCAGGGTGGCGAGCGGGGCGTGCCGCGGTGGCGGGCGGGGGGCGGTGGGATCGCTTCTGGGGCCCGGAACCGCCCGT
>JAJZAC010000183.1 GCA_021799615.1 Actinomycetes bacterium | reverse complement strand
GGCACCGGTGCCGCCGCCGCCAGGGTGGTCAGGCGGGGGGTCCACCGCAACGGTGCCGACCGGCCCCGCGCTCCCAGGCCCACCGGGCCCACCGACACGGCCACGGCCACGGCCAGGGCGCCGGCCGACGATGCCGACGACGCCACCGACGACCCGTGCACGCCGGCGCCGGCCGCCGCCGCCAGGACACCCGCCACCGCCAGGAGGCCGAGCGCGGCGTTCGCCGGCCGGCACGTCCACCAGCGGGCGGCGAACCTCCCGCACGAGCCGGCCAGGTAGTGCTCGCGCTGCGCCACCCGGAGCCAGCGCACGGCGGCGACGGCGGTGGCCACGGCGGCGACGGCGGCGGCGGTCCACGCCGGGGCCCCGTGGGCCCCGGCGGCCACGGCGGGGAGGGCGAGCGCGCTCACGCCGGCAACGAGGTCGACCCGGGCGCCGCCTCGGCGAGCAGCGCGCCCGGTGCCTCGATCGGGAGGAGGTGGCCGACGCCCGGCACGACCACCAGGGGCGCCCCGCCGATGAGGTCGGCCGCCCGGCGGGCCACGTCGAGGGGCACGTCGGCGTCGTCCTCCCCCCACACCAGGGTGGCGGGGACGGCCAGGGTGGCCAGGTCGTCGGCGTAGGTCTCCGCCACCAGCCGCACGAACACGGACCGCATGATCCCCGTCGCCGCCCGGTAGTCGGCCGATCCGTACCGGTCCCGGAGGGCATCCATGCGGGCCTCGCCCACCAGGCCCATGCGGTGGAGCCGGCGGGCCAGCAGGAAGGCGGGTGCCGGGCGCCGGGGACCACCCGCCCGCGGCAGGAACGGCACCCCGGTGAACACCAGGCGCTCGATCCGCCCGGGCACCAGGTGGGCCAGCCGCAGGGCCACCCGCCCGCCGAAGGAGTGGCCGACGACGACGACCGGCCCGTCGGACATCTCGTCGAGGACGGGGACCAGTGCCCGGGCGTACTCCACGCTCCCCCACGCCTCGGCCGGTGGCGGGGTGGCGCCGAACCCGGGCAGATCGACCGCCAGCGTGCCGTGGGCGACGCCCGGTGCGCCGAACGCAGCCTCGAAATCACGATGGTCACGGCGCCACCCGTGCAGGGCGAGCACCGTCGGAGGGGCATCTCCCCAGGTCCGACCGTAGAAGCGGCCTTCGGCGAACGACTTCAGCACCGGCACACCCTACCGATAGCCTCCCTACCCGTGGAGCCGCTGGCCCTCGCCCTGTCCCGGTCGACCCCCGAGCAGCGCCGCGCCATCGAGGCCGAAGCTGCCCACCTCTGCGTCCTCGCCGGCGCCGGCTCGGGCAAGACCCGGGTCCTGACCCTGCGGACGGCCCACCGGGTGGCGTCCGGCACCGCCGCCGCCGAGCACACGTTGGTGTGCACGTTCACCCGGTCGGCGGCCGCCGAGCTGCGCCGGCGGCTGGCCGCACTGGGCACTCCCGTGGCCGGCCCCCTGACCGCTGCCGCCCCGCCGGGCCCGGGGGTGCGGGCGGGCACCATCCACCAGCTCGCCCTGTCCCTCGTGTCCCGCCACGCTGCCGACCGCGGGGCACGGCCGCCGGTCCTGGTAGACGACCGTGCCGCGGTGGTGGCCGCTGCCGCCGCCGAGGCGGGCGTCGACCCGGCCGTGCTCGACGCCGAGATCTCGTGGGCCAAGGCCCGCCGATCCGGTCCCGACGCCTACGGGGCCCTCGCCGAGCGTGTCGGACGGACCGGTCCCGGCGGCCGGCAGGCCCTGGTCGACGGCTACCGCGCCTACCAGGCCGGCCTGGCCCGCCGGCGGGCCCTCGACCTCGACGACCTCCTCCTGGCGGCCGTGACCCTCCTCGAGGACGACCCCTCGTTCGCCGCCGCCGTGCACTGGCGCTACCGGCACGTGTCGGTCGACGAGTACCAGGACGTCAACCCGGCCCAGGCGGCCCTCGTCGAGGCGGTGCGTGACCCCGACGGGGACCTGACCGTGGTCGGCGACCCCAACCAGGCCATCTACGGGTGGAACGGCGCCGATCCGTCACTGCTCGACCGGGCTGCCGGCCCGGGGGCCGGCACCCTCGTCGTCCGCCTCGAGGTGAACCACCGGTCCACTCCCGAGGTGGTGGCGGCCGCTGCCGCGGCCCTGGGGCCGGCGCTGCGTGGCGCTCCCACGTCAGCCCGTCCCCCGGGGCCCCCGGTCGCCGTCCGCTCCTTCGGGGACGAACGGGACGAGGCCGAAGGGGTGGCGACGGTGGTGGCCGGGTGGGCCGAGTCCGGGCGCCCGTGGGGCGACCTGGCCGTATTGGCCAGGACCAACGAGCAGCTGGGTGCGGTGGCCGGCGCGTGCAGACGGGCCGGCATCCCCGTCGCCAGCGCCGCCGGTGACGGTGGTGGCGACGGCGGCGGGACGGTGACGCTCACCACGTTCCACGGGGCGAAGGGCCGCGAGTGGCCGGCGGTGGCCGTGGTCGGGGTGGAGGACGGCCTGGTCCCGCTGGCGCGCGGCGGGCAGGTCGCCGATCCGGCGGAGGAGCGGCGCCTGCTCTACGTGGCTCTGAGCAGGGCCACCGACGAGCTCCACTGTTCGTGGGCAGCCGCCCGTTCGGTGCGGGGTGGGAGACGCTCACCCCGGAGCCCGTCGCCGTGGCTGGCGGCGGTGGCGGCGGTGGGGAGGGAACCGGGGGACGTGACGGAGCGCCGGTCGG
>JAJZAC010000007.1 GCA_021799615.1 Actinomycetes bacterium | reverse complement strand
CGGCGCGGCGGCCGCTCGCCGAACAACGAGCGGCCGAGGCGGACGATCGTCGATCCGGCTTCGAGGGCGATCTCGAAGTCGTCGCTCATGCCCATGGAGCGCTCGGGCAGGCCCAGGTCGTCCGCCAGCCGGGCCACCACCGCGAACGCCGCCCGGGCAACGTCCGGACCCGGCGGTGCCACCGTCATCAGCCCGACCACGTCCAGGCCGGCGAGGCTGGCCGCCTCCACGACTCCGGCCACGTCGCCCGGCCGGCACCCGTTACGCCCGGCCAACCCGGTGGTCTCCACTTGGACCAGCATCCGAGCACCGGGGCTGTGGCGGGCGATCGCCCTCGCCTCCTCGGGCCGGGCCACAGACTGCCAGCACGCCACGTGGGGTGAGAGGCGGGCCACCTTGTTCCGCTGGATCGCTCCGAGAAGGTGCCATCGGAGCCCGATGGCGGCCACGTCGGGGTCCGTCGCCTTCGCCACCAGTTCCTGGCCGTAGTTCTCGCCGACGTCGGGCACGCCGGCGGCCACCGCCGCCCGGACCGCATCGGCCCCGAACCCCTTCGTCACGGCCACCAGCGTCACCCGACCGGGATCGGGTGCCACGTCTGCGATCCGCTGGCGTGCGCGTGCCACCCGGGCGGCGACGAGTCCGAGGTCGACCGGCGCAGGTGCCGACCGGCCGGTCACGGCCCGCCCCACACGAGGAGCGCCTGGCGTGCGACGTCGCCCCTGGCACGGTGGGAGAAGTACCTCCCCTGGCAGGCCGTGCAGGCATCGACGCCGCCGACCTGGGAGATCCCGGCTCGGGCCAGGGAGACGGCCACCGCGGCGGGGAGGTCGAGGGCGGGCCGGCCGCCTGCGGTGCGGGCCCGCACACCGTCGCCGAACGCACCGGCCAGGCGATCCAGGTCCACCGGGGAGAACTCGTAGCACTCGGCGTGGATGCACGGCCCCAGCGCCCCCACGATCCGCTGGGCACCACCGGAGCGGAGCCGGTCGGCGGCGGCGTCGACCACGCCCGCCAGCAGGCCCCGCCAACCGGCGTGGACAGCGGCGTACGACCCGTCGTCACCGGCCAGGGCGATGGACGCGCAGTCGGCGGTCAGGACGCACAAGCAGGGCACCGGCCGGTCGGGGACCGGCGGACCGGCCACCAGGGCGTCTCCTTCGCCACGGGCGCCCGACGCCCCGGTCGGCACCACGACGGTCCCGGCACCGTGGACCTGACGCAGCCAGGCGGGCCGGGAGCCGCCCACCAGCGCGGGATCGAGGCCGGCCACGCCCGGCAGGGCCCCGGTTCCGGCGCTGTCGCCCGGTCCGTACCCCAGGTCGCCGGCGGACGCGTCGGTCCAGCGGCAGTGCACGCGCTGGGCCAGATCGATGGTGCCGGTCATCCCCGCCGACCGGACGGTGCGGGTCCCGTCATGCGCCACGCCGGCCGGAGCGCCGGCACTCACCGTGCCTGCTCAGCGCAGGAACGACGGCACGTCGAACTCGTCGTCGCCCAGGTCGAGGTCGTCCTCCTCGGGCGTGGCGAAGATGTCCTCGTGCGCCGACTCGAGCCCGAGCACGCGACTGCGGCTCTCCGGTTGGCTGGTCGAACCGGTCTCCGGCGACGGCGTCGGCCGTCCCCCCGCCTCCCAGCGCTCGAACCCGGCGGCGATGACGGTCACCCGCACCTCGTCGCCCATGGCCTCGTCGATCACGCTGCCGAAGATGATGTTGGCGTCGGGATGCGCGACCCCGTGGATGATCTCGGCCGCCTCGTTCACCTCGAAGAGCCCGAGATCGGGCCCGCCGGCGATGTTCAGGAGGATGCCCCGAGCCCCTTCGATCGACGCCTCGAGGAGGGGGCTGGTGATGGCGGCCCGGGCCGCGTTGACCGCGCGACCTTCGCCCGTCGCCGACCCGATGCCCATGATCGCCGTTCCGGCGTTGCTCATGATCATCTTCACGTCGGCGAAGTCGGTGTTGATGAGACCGGGCACCGTGATGAGGTCGGTGATGCCCTGCACGCCCTGGAGCAGCACCTCGTCGGCCATCTTGAAGGCGTTGACCATCGAGGTCTTCTCCGACGACACGGTCAGCAGGCGGTCGTTGGGGATGATGATGAGGGTGTCGACCTTCTCCTTCAGGTTCTGGATCCCCTGCTCGGCCTGGACCGAGCGGCGTCGTCCCTCGAAGGTGAACGGTCGGGTGACCACGCCGATCGTGAGGGCGCCGAGCCCCTTGGCGATCTCCGCCACCACCGGTGCCGCCCCCGTGCCCGTCCCACCGCCCTTGCCGGCCGTGATGAAGACCATGTCCGCGCCCTTCAGCGCCTCTTCGATCTCGGCCCGGTGCTCCTCGGCGGCCAGGCGGCCCACCTCGGGGTCGCTGCCGGCACCGAGCCCGCGGGTGAGCTGGCGCCCGATGTCGAGCTTCAGGTCGGCGTCGCTCATCAGGAGCGCCTGGGCATCGGTGTTCGTGGCGATGAACTCGACGCCTCGGAGTCCTGCCTCGATCATCCGGTTGACGGCGTTCACCCCGCCGCCGCCGACGCCGACCACCTTGATGACGGCGAAGTAATTGTTCTGTGCAGGAACGGTCATCGAATCCCTTACCCTCGATAACAGGTTGAAGCCGTTCCAACCGTCGGGTCCACCTCAACGATACGGTGACCGGTCAGGTGGGTCAAGCAATGGCAGCGCCGCTCGACGTGACGTGAGCACCCCGACGACCTGGGACAGCCCGTCACGGCGGGGGCCTCAGCGGCGACACGCGGCGTGCACCAACCGTACTCCACCGGGGACGGTACGCCGCCACGCCCGGCGTCGGCGCGCACACCGGCACACGGACGCCCCGGCACCCGGGGCGCCGATCCCTCATGAGACCACCGGTGCGCTCGGCACGGTCACGTCGATGGTGTGCGCTCCCCGCAGTGGCGCGGCGGCGATGATCGAGGCGATGTCGTGGTACTTGGTCTCGAGCGAGGTGGCGTTGCCGAGGAGCACGGTCAGCCCCGAGTCGAGATCGAGCTCGACAGTCCCGTCTGCCGCGCCGATCACCGTCACCACCTGGGCGGAGAACGCCGGCGGCAGGGTCGACGCCACCTCGAGCGCCGGCCCGGCGGCGGCGGGGAGGAACGCCCCGGTGGGTGCGGCGGCGATGGTCCGCCCGCCCACGTGGACGACGAGGGCCGGAAGCCCGGCTGGCGCCGCCGCCACCCGCTGGAGCGTCCGGCCGGTGGCGTCCACCAGCGCGTCCCCGTGGCCGGCGGCGGCCATGGCGGCCACGGGCTGGCGCTCGGACACGGTCACGACCACGCCGTCGGGCCACGAGCGGGAGACGCGGGCCGTGGCCACCCAGGGCAGCCGCTCCACCGCCGATGCCGCCACCCCCGGGTCGACGCTGATCAGCGGTGGGTGCGACGCCAGACCGGCGGCACGGACGATGACCGATGTGGGGGTGTGGGGGTGGCTGCCCCGGACCGTGACCACCCGGGCCGACAGGACAGGGGACCGCAGCAGGACGACGGCCAGCACGACGAGCACCACCGCTCCCCCGGCGATCGACAGCCGCCGGAGCCGGCGCCGGCCGGCCCGCCGCGCCTCCGCCGCCCGCCGCTCCCTGATCCGTGGGTCGACGGCGGGCCGGGTCCGCACCCCACCCGCCGTCCCACCGGCTGGGGGGCTCACCGGCCGGCCTCGGCGCGCTCGCCGGCCGCCGTGTGGTCCGGCTCGCCACGGGGACCGGTGCCCCCACGGTCGGGCCCGTCGATGTCGGGCCCGTCGAAGCCCACCAGGCGCACCTCGGTCCGCAGGCGGATGCCGGTCCGCTCCTCGACCGTGCGCTGGACGTGGCGGACGACAGCCATCACGTCGTCCGCCGAGCCACCGTCGTCGGCCACGATGAAATTGGCATGCTTCCCGGACACCGAGGCCGTTCCCGACCGGTACCCCCGGAGCCCGCAGGCCTCGATCAGCCTCCCGGCGGCATCGCCGGGAGGGTTGGCGAACACCGAGCCGGCGTTGCTCCCCCCTGGCTGGTGCTCACGGCGCCACCGGACGATCTCGGCGATGCGGGCCGCACCCAGGGCCGGATCCCCCGGCTCGAGCCGGTGGACGGCGGCGGTGACCACCTCGAGGGGGGCCAGCGAGGTGCGGCGGTAGTCGGCACCGAGCTCGGCGCCGGCCCGGTCGAAGGCGGTGGCGGTGGCCAGGTCGACGCCCCGGAAGCGCTCCAGGGTGGCCGCCGTGTCCGAGCCGTGGCCCCCGGCGTTCATCCGCACCGCGCCCCCGACCGATCCGGGGACGCCAACGGCCCATTCGAGCCCGGAGAGCCCGGCGGCGGCCGTCTGGCGGGCCAGCACGGGCAGGCTCACGGCGGCGCCGGCCTCCACCCGGGTCCCCTCGATGTCGATCCGGGTGAACCCGTCGCCCGGCACCACCACGACGCCGTCGAACCCGCGATCGGACACCAGCAGGTTCGAGCCGCGGCCGAGCACGAGTACCGGTGGCAACGCTCCGGCCTCGGCCGCGGCCGCGGTCACCCGGGCCAGGTCCACCAGCGCCGCCTCGTCGGGGACCTCGATCACGACCGCGGCGGGGCCACCGACCCGGTACGTCGTCAGTGCCCCGAGCGGCGCCTGCTCCCGCACGGTGCACCGGGGGAGGGACCCGAGCGCCTCGAGCAGCACCGCCATCACCAGGACGGCTCGGCCCGCAGCTCGTCGGGCAGCGACGTGAGGTCGCCGGCACCGAGCGTGCAGCACAGGTCGCCCGGTGCCAGCAACGAGGCGACCTCGTGGCGCAGCTCGGACCGCCGCTCGGCATAGTGCACGTCCAGTCCCGGCCGGGCCCGGCGGATGGCGTCGGCCACAAGCCGCCCGGACACCCCGGGTATCGGCGCCTCGCCGGCCCCGTAGACGTCCGTGACGACGACCACGTCCGCGTCGTCGAACGCGGTGGCGAACTCCTCCCAGAGGGCGGACACCCGTGAGTACCGGTGAGGCTGGAAGACGGCCACGATACGGCTCCACGCGCCGGTCCGGGCCGCCGCCAGCGTGGCCCGCACCTCGGTGGGGAGGTGGGCGTAGTCGTCGACGAAGGTCACGCCGTTGGCCTCGCCGCGGAACTCGAACCGCCTGGCCACCCCGGCGAACCGGGCCAACGCCCGCACGGCGGCGTCGAACGGCGCACCGGCGGCCATCGCCGCCACGGTGGCGACTGCCGCGTTGGCGGCGTTGTGGACCCCGGGGATCGGCAGCTCGATGCGCCCGTCCGGGACCCCCCGGGGGCCCGTGAGCCGGAACCCGACCGCGCTCCGTCCGGTGGTCACGTCGGCGATGCGGTACGTGCACCCCGGACCGGTACCCACCGTCTCGGCACCGGTGGACGTCGCCAGCTCGGCGGCCACCGGGTCGTCCCCGCTGGCCACCCGCCGGAAGCCGGCCCGGTCGAGGAAGGTGGCGAAGGCACGCCGGAGCTCCTCGAAGGAGCCGAAATGGTCGAGATGGTCGGCCTCGATGTTGGTCACCACGGCGATCTCGGTCGGCAGGGCGAGGAACGTGCCATCGCTCTCGTCCGCCTCGACCACGAGCCACGGCCCCTCGCCCCAGACCGCGTTGGTCCCGATCTCGTTGACGTCGCCGCCGATCAGGAACGACGGGTCGAGCCCCGCCTCCACCAGGATGAGCGCCAACATCGACGAGGTCGTCGTCTTGCCGTGGGTGCCGGCCACCGCGATGCACCGTCGCCGGCCGGCGATGGCGGCCAGGATCTCCGCCCGGGAGAGGACGGGGATGCCCCGGCGCCGCGCCTCCTCGACCTCGGGATTGGCGTCCGAGACGGCGCTGGAGACGGTCACGACGGTGGCGTCGCCGATGTTGCCCGCGTCGTGCCCGATGGCCACGGGGATACCCCCGGCCGTCAGGCGCTCGGCCACCGTCGAACGGCGGAGATCACTCCCGGTCACCCGGTGGCCCATGGCGGTCAAGACGGTGGCGATCGCGCTCATCCCCGCGCCACCCGCACCGACCACGTGGATCGAGCGGGGACGGGAGAGGTCGACGGGGGCACCGGTCACGCCGCGGCCACCCCGTGCGCGCGATCCGGACGGGCGAAACGCTCGACCACCTGGGCGCCCGCATCCGCCGCGTCGGGCCTCCCCACGGATCGGGCGGCGGCACCCATGGCCGCCAGACGGCCCGGGTCGCCGATCAACTCGGCGAGGATCCGATCGAGCTCCTCGGCCGTGCACGATCGGTCGGGCACGACGACGGCGGCGCCGGCACGTTCCAGCACCCGGGCGTTGGCCGTCTGGTGGTCGCCCGGCGCGCCGGGCAGGGGCACGAGGACGGCCGGCACGCCGGCCACGGCGAGCTCCGCCACCGTCATCGCGCCGGCTCGGCACACCACGACGTCGGCGGCCGCGTAGACGAGCTCCATCCGTTCCTCGTACGCCACCGGTAGGTAGCCCGGCCGGGGGTGGGGTGGCGATGCGGCGAAGTCTCGCCGACCCACGACGTGGTAGATGCACGGGCCGTCGCGACCGTCCCACCTGGTGGCCAGCGAGACCACGGCCTGGTTGATCGACCGTGCCCCGAGCGAGCCCCCGAACGCGGCCACCACCGCGCCCGACGCCGGCAGGCCCAACGCCCGACGGGCCGCGACCCGGCCGTCGGCACTACGGTCCACACCGAGGATGGCGGGCCGCACGGGCGTGCCGGTGACCACGCCCCTCGGGAGCGGTGTCCCCTCCCATCCGACGGCGGCCGCCCGGGCGAACCGCCCGAGCAGGCGGTTGGCAGCGCCGGGGACCGCGTCGACGTTGACCAGCACCAGGGGCACCCGGAGCAGGACAGCGGCGACCGAGGCCGGCACCGCCGCGTACCCGCCCACCGAGACCACCACGGACGGCCGACGGCTGGCGACGACGACGACGGCGCGCACGGTCGCCCACACGATCCCGGCCAGGGCGCCGGCGTTGCGCGCCAGGGCCCGGGGGGTCAGGCTGCGTTGGACTCCCCGGCCGGGGAGGAGGGTGAACGGGTAGGGCCGCCCGGCCAGCACGCGGCGGTCCTGCCCCCGCCGGGAACCGACGAACTCGATGGTCGACGGCCGATGGCCGCGTGCCACCAGCGCGTCGGCCACGGCCAGCGCCGGCTGCAGGTGGCCGGCGGTACCGCCCCCCGCCACCAGGGCGAAACGTCGCTCGCTCACGACCGCGGCCGGCCGCCGGGCACGGCCCGGAGCCGCCGGCGGCGGGATGCCACGTTCACCAGGACGCCCATCGCCGCCAGGTTGATCACCAGGGACGACCCGCCGAAGGAGACGAACGGGAGGGGGATCCCGGTGACCGGCAGCACGCCGATGACCGCCCCGATGTTGATGACCGCCTGGGCGGTGATCCACGTGACGATCCCGATGGCCACCAGGCCGGCGAAGCGGTCCTTCTGCTCGGCGGCGATCCGCACGCCGAACCAGGCCAGTGCCGCGAACATCCCGAGGAGGAGGACGGCGCCCACCAGCCCGAGCTCCTCGCCGACCACGGAGAAGATGAAGTCGGTGTGGGCATTGGGCAGGATCCCCCATTTCTGCCGGCCGCCACCCAGGCCCAGGCCGACGAGATGGCCGGAGCCCAGCCCGACGAGCGACTGCCACACCTGGTAGCCGGCACCCGATCGGTGCGCCCCGGGGTTGATGAACGACAGCAGCCGGTCGCGGCGGTAGCGCTGGGACATACCCACGACGAGGGCCAGGACGGTGAACCCGCCGAGCGTCTTGGCCAGCAGCCGCATGGGCACGCCGCCGAGGAAGAGCATGCCGAAGGCGATGCAGGCGACGACGAGCGCCGTGCCCATGTCGGGCTGCTCGAGGATGAGGAAGGACGACGCGGCCACCACCACCAGCACCGGGACCAGCACCCGCTTGGCCTCGTGGGCCTGATCCGCCCGGCGGGCGATGAGATCGGCGCAGTAGAAGATGAGTGCCAGCTTCATCATCTCGGACGGCTGGACGCGGAACATGCCGAAGCCGAACCAGCGGCTCGACCCTCCGGCCGTCACCCCGATGTGCGGCATGAGGACCACGACGAGCAGCACCGTCGTCCCCACCAGGAACCAGACCCGAAACGCGCGCCAGAAACGCAGGTCGATCCGGGCGCAGACCACGAAGGCCACGGCACCGAGGACCATCCAGAGCAGCTCCCGTTCGAAGATGTACCAGGGCGAGCCGTACAGGCCGCTGGAGATCACCGGGGAGGCCGAGCCGACCATGACCACCCCGGCGACGCACAGCGCGACCACCAGCCACCGCACGCCACTGCCCGGGTCGACCCCGGCGAGGAACGCGGCGGGACCGGACCGCTGACCGACGGCGGCCGAGGGCGGGCGCGCCCCCGAGTCGGGGCGCGGGGGGCGCTTCCGGCGGGCGCCTGCCGGAGCCGTCTGGCGGCGGGGAGCGGCGGTGCGCATCACCACAGCTTCCTCCAGCACACGGTCCGTGTGGTGGACGCCGGCGCGTCGACGGCAGTCGCTGGCACGACGGTCGTCACGGGACCTTCGCCACCGACAGGTAGTCGCCGTAGAAGATGCCGAGGCCGAGGGCGGCGAACAGGCCGGCCAGGATCCAGAACCGGACGATCACCGTCGTCTCCGGCCAGCCCACCAGTTCGAAGTGGTGGTGGACGGGTGCCATGCGGAAGATCCGCCGGTGGAACATCCGGAAGCTGACCACCTGCATGGCCACCGACACCGTCTCCAGCACGAACAGCCCGCCGATGATGACCAGGAGCAGCTGCAGGTCCATGAGCAGGCACAGCGCGGCCAGGCCCGACCCGATGGCCAGCGACCCGGTGTCGCCCATGAAGATCTTGGCCGGAGCTGCGTTCCACCACAGGAACCCGAGGCATGCACCGGCGAGCGCCACCGAGCCGAGGGCCATGTCGAGGGCGTCGTGGACGTGGTAGATGCCCGGGTGGCGGAACTGCCAGTACCCGATGACGCCCAGGCACACGAAGCAGAAGGTCGCCGACCCTGCGGCCAACCCGTCGAGGCCGTCGGTCAGGTTCACCGCGTTCGACGACGCAGCGATGATGAAGGTGGCCCAGACGACCCACACCACCGGGCCGAGGTTGACACCGAAGGAATCGATGCGGGTGAAGGACAGCATCGTCGAGGTATGGGCCCACTCCATGGCCAGCACCGAGAACAGCACGCCCAGGCCGACCTGCGCTCCCAGCTTGGCCCGCTTGTTCAGGCCCAGGCTCCGCCGGTGACGCACCTTGATCCAGTCGTCGGCGAACCCGATCCCGGCCGCGCCGGTCACGGCCAGCACCAGCAGCACGCCCGACCGGGTGAAGGCGGTGGACGGCACGGCATGGGCGGCGAGGAACCCCACGATCGTCGCGCCCACGATGGCGATACCCCCCATCGTGGGAGTCCCGGCCTTCGCGATGTGGACCCGGGGACCGTCTTCCCGGATCTGCTGCCCGATGCCCCGCTTCGAGACCCACCTGATGAGGATGGGCGTGAAGAAGGCGCCGACGATGAGGGCGATGCCCCCCGACGTCATGAGGGAGATCATCGGGCCTCGCCTCCGACGCCCTGGCGGCTGACCGCCGCCAGGGCGGCACGGGCCACCTGGCGGTCGTCGAACTCGATCCGCCGGTCCCCCACCACCTGCGACGTCTCGTGCCCCTTGCCGGCCACGACGACGACGTCGCCCGGTCGAGCCTCGGCCACCGCCATGGTGATGGCGGCAGCCCGGTCCGGCTGCACGACCACGTGGGCACGCCTGCCGCCGGGGCCGACCGTCGCCTCGGCCGTTCCCGCCACCACCTCGGCGATGATGGCGTCGGGGTCCTCGGTGCGCGGGTTGTCGGACGTGACCACGGCGACGTCGGCCAGCCGGGCCACCACCGCGCCCATGGGACGGCGCTTGGCCCGGTCGCGATCGCCGCCGCATCCGAACACGCACCACACCCGGCCGCCACCTGCCAGTTGGCGGGCGGTCTCCAGGACCACCTCCAGCGCCGCCGGCGTGTGGGCGAAGTCGACCAGGACCTGCCGGTCGCCGCCGGGTACCACCTCCATGCGCCCGGGAACGGGCGGGGCGGCGGCGAGCCCGGCCACGACGGCCTCGGGGGTCGCACCGAGCGTCATGGCCACGGCCGACGCCACCAACGCGTTGCGCACGCCGAACGCTCCCGTCGTCCGCAACCGGACCTCGAGGTCCCGCCACCGATAGATGGTGGCGCCCAGGTCGACCCGCACCTCGGTGGCGTCATCCATCCGCACCCGCGTCACCGGCAGCTCCCCCGATGCGTCGAGGCGGTCGGCGAGGGCCAGGCCCCACCGGTCGTCCACGGCCACCACGGCCGACCTGGCGCGGGCCGGTGTGAACAGCGATGCCTTCGCCTCGAAGTAGGCCTCCATGTCCCCGTGGTAGTCCAGGTGGTCGTGGCTGAGGTTGGTGAAGGCCACGCAGGCGAACACGATCCCGTCCACCCGGTGCTGGGTCATGGCGTGCGACGACACCTCGAGCACCGCCGCACGGGCTCCCTCGTCCGCCCAGCGTGCGAGGCGCTCCTGGATCACCGGCGCCTCGGGTGTGGTCCGGGGTCCGTCCAGCGTCCCCATGGACCGGGTCGGGATGCCGGCCGCCTCCATCATGGACCGGACGAGCAGCGTGACGGAGGTCTTGCCGTTGGTGCCGGTCACACCGGCGACGGCCAGCCGCTCGGCGGGCCGGCCGTAGACCTCGGCAGCAACCTGCGCCATCGCCCGGCGAGCGTTCCCCGGCGGCACCACCACCTGTGGGACGGGAACGAGGAGCTCCCGCTCGCAGAGCAGGGCGACCGCACCAGCCCGCACCGCGTCGGACGCGAACCGGTGGCCGTCGGTGACCGCGCCCGGGATGCAGCAGAACAGGGCGCCGGGCTGCACCGCACGCGAGTCGCTCGTGACCGACGACACCCCGACGCCCTCGGCGGACCCGACGATCCCGGACACTCCGATCCCGGCGGCTGCGATCTTGGCGATGGCGCGGTCGAGGAGCACGGGTCTGGGATCCGCCAGGCTGTCTCACGGTCCTTCCGTGGCCACCCCGGGGGTGACCTTGATGCTACCCGCACCACCGATGGCCGCAGGAGCGACGGTGGCGGTGGCCGCCGTCGTGGTGGGAACACCGTAGTGGTGCAGCGCGTACTGCATGATCTCGGAGAACACCGGGGCGGCCACGGCACCGCCGTAGATGGGTGTGGGGTGTTGGAGGACCACCACGGCCGAGAGCACCGGGTCCTCCGCCGGGGCGAACCCGGCGAACGTCCCGTAGAAGGCACCGGGAATGTAGCCGAGGTGGGTGGGGCTGGGGATCTGCGCCGTCCCCGTCTTGCCGGCGACGGTGTAGCCGTCGACGGCCGCCTCGACACCGGTACCGGTCTTCACCACCTGTTCGAACATCTTGACCAGCTCGGCGTCGACCGGGGCGCTGATCACCCGGTGGGTGGCCCCCGGTGGCACCCGCGTCACCGCTCCCGTGTCCGAGACCGTGGCCCGGACCAGGCTGGGCGCGACGAACACCCCGCCGTCGGCCACCGCGTTGTAGGCGTCGAGGAGCTGCTGGGCCGTGACCGCGTCGTCCTGCCCGATCGGCGTCGAGCCGATGGAGGTCTGCGTCCAGGCACTGAGAGGAGGGATCAGACCCTGGGACTCGCCGGGAAACCGGAGGCCCGTGGGACTCCCGAACCCGAGGTGGGCGATCTGGGCCAGCAGCCGGTCCCGGCCGAGGCGTTGGGTGATCTCGATGGTGCCGATGTTGGAGGACTGCGCCAGCACCTGGGTGGCCGTCAGGGTCTCCTGGCCGTGGACCTCTGCGTCGTGGAAGGTGTACCGGCCCATGGGCAGGTCGGGTGGGACGGAGATGTTCTCCTGCGGGGTGATGAGGCCGTCGGTGAGGGCGGCCGAGAAGGTGACCAGCTTGAACACCGAGCCCGGCTCGTAGACCTGGGTCACGGCCGTGTTCGACGGCGCCTCCTGCACGCCGGGCGGCAGGAACGGCACGGACGGCGCTACGGCCGCCGGCTGCTGTGCCGCCGGGACCGGCGCCATGGACGGCGCTACGGACGGCGCCGCAGCACCCGATCCGGCGCCGCCGCCCTGGACCGGCGCCGCCCCGGGGGTGGTCGCCGTCAGGTTCGCCATGGCCAGGATCTGCCCGGTGTGGACGTCTTCGACGATGGCCGTGCCGCCGGTTGCGTGGGCGGCCACGATCTCGGCCCCGAGAGCCCGCTCGGCGACGTACTGGAGCGACTGGTCGATCGTCAGCTCGAGCCCGGTGCCCGGGACGGGAGCGCCGCTCCCGCTCCCGGTCGACAGGACGACCCCGTCCGGTGCCGCCTGGTAGGTCTCGGAACCGGCCTTGCCGGCGAGCAGGTCCTGGTACTGGTACTCGAGGCCCGACAGGCCGGTGCCGTCACTTCCCACGAACCCGACGACCGGCGCCGCCAACTGGCCGTCGGGCGACACCCGCTGGGCCTCGTCGATCAGGTTGATGCCGTTGATGCCGAGTGCGGCCACTTTCGCCGCCACCTGGTCGGACACCCGGTGGGCCAGGTAGACGAAGCCGCTGGGCAGGGTCAGCTGGCCACGGAGCACCGATGCCGAGGTGCCGAGGATCGGTGCCAGCTCGGCAGCGGCGGACGCCGGGTCCGTGATCAGGTACGGGTCGGCGACCACCGTCTTGCGGATCACCGAGATCGCCAGGATCGAACCGTTCCGGTCGTAGATCCCGCCGCGCACGGCCGGGACCTGGATCGTGCGGGTGAGCTCGGCCCTGGCCGCCTGCGCGTAACCGGCGTGGCCCACGACCTGGATCCACACCAGGCGCAACGTGAACATCCCGAAGATGGCCGCCACCAGGATGCGCACGGCCCGTGACCGGCGCCGCACCAGGTCCGGCGAGCTCACCGCTTCGGGGCAGGGGAGCCGGTGGCCCCGGTGTTCGGCGTCGGCAACGGCACGGCGAGGGAGACTCCCGGCAGGTCGGTCACCTGGGGCGCCAGGACCATCCCCAGTGTCGTCGTCGCCCGTTGGACCACGACCGGTGGGGCTGTCTGTTCGGCGATGGCCGTCTGCATCGACGTGCGCTGGGCGGACGCCGTCGCCAGCTGCTGGTCGATCGAGGTGAGTCGGATCTGGTCCTGGGCCACCACCCCGTCGGCGACGACCACCGCCACCAGGCTGCCGGCGATCATGAGGGCGGACACCGCCGGTGCGAGCCGCCGCCGCTGGCGTACCCGGCGGGCTCGCTGGTGGCGGACGACGTCGAGCCGGACCCCGGACCGCCCTGCCGGTGCGGGGGCGGCCCGGGTAGCTGCGCCTCGGGATGCCGGGGGCGCCATCAGGCGACCTCGCTGCCCGAACCGGGACGCGCCGCGGGGGCCGCGATGCGCTCGATCACCCGTAGCCGCGCCGATTCCGCTCGCCGGTTGGCGGACAATTCGGCCTCGCCCGGGCGGAGGGAGCCCCGCCGGACCAACCGGAACTCGCCCACGGCTCCGCAGACACAGGGCAGGCCCGGCGGGCAGGTGCATCCACCGGTGGTGGCGAAGGTGAGCGTCGACTTGACCAGCCGGTCCTCACCCGAGTGGTAGGAGATGACCACGCAGCGGCCGCCCACCTGGAGCAGGGCCAACGCCTCTCCGAGCGCCCGCGGCAGCTGGTCGAGCTCCTCGTTCACGGCGATGCGGATGGCCTGGAACACGCGCCGGGCCGGGTGACCCCCCGTCCGTCTCGTCGCCGCCGGGATCGCCGTGCGGACCACGTCGGCCAACTGGCCGGTGGTCATGATGGGCCGGGCGGCGATGATGGCCCGGGCGATGCGTCGGGCGAACCGTCCTTCGCCGTTGGCGGCGAACAGCTCCACCAGACGGTCCTCGTCGAAGGTGTTCACGACGTCGGCCGCGCTCGGACCGGCGGACGGGTCCATCCGCATGTCGAGGCGGGCATCGTTCCGGTAGGAGAAACCCCGGCTGGGCTCGTCCAGCTGTGGCGAGCTCACGCCCAGGTCGAAGAGGGCACCCACGATGGTCGGCGCGCCTCGCCCGGTACTCTCGGCCACCTCG
Organism: Actinomycetes bacterium; assembly: GCA_021799615.1. Taxonomy (GTDB): domain Bacteria; phylum Actinomycetota; class Acidimicrobiia; order Acidimicrobiales; family RAAP-2; genus JAJZDI01. The sequence continues at coordinate 34,963 of JAJZAC010000007.1, read as the reverse complement.
CGCACGACGACGTCGAGCGAGTCGAAGCGCGACCGGCGGACGACGGCCCGGTCGCCGAACGGCGCCAGCTCGGCCGTTGCCGCCGCCACTGCGGCCGGGTCCCGGTCGATCCCGACGACGGACAGGTGCGCGTGTGCCTCGAGGATCGCCCGGGCGTGACCGGCGCCGCCCAGGGTGGCGTCGACGACCAGGCCCGGCGGGACCGGGGCGAGGAGGCCGACCACCTCGTCGACCATCACCGGCTGGTGGGGGAAGGCCTGGCTCATCCGCAGCCCCCCGACCGGCGATACGCCTGCGGGTGGGTTTCCCGTTCGACCAGGGTGGAAGTGGGCGGAGGAGGAGTCTTCCACCGGTCCGGTCGAGGGGCTGCGCATGGGCCAGACCCGTTCGATGTGGATGTCACGTCGTGCTGCTGCCGCCAGGGCTCGCTGGTAGAGGTCGCTCGATCCGGCGGCCGGTTGGGATCCCGCCGCCGGGGCCTCACCGGCCGATCCTGCCGGGTGCTCGGCGGCGGCCTCCGCGGCCGGCCGGGCCGTCGCCGTGCCGGGACGGCCGGCTGCCGAGTGGTCGCGGACGAGGACGAGGTGGGCGCCACCGTTCAGCCGTCCTCCCCTTCCGAGAGGCGCATCTCCTCGGGCAGGACCTTCTGCGTCCAGCGCTCGGGGTTCCACAGTTCGATCCGATCGATGGCCCCGTGCACCAGGACGTCCCCGTCCAGCGCCGCGTAGGCGCGCAGATGGACGGGGATCCCCATCCGGCCCTGGGCGTCCACGTCGACCTCGTGCGAGTTCGACGCCCACAGGCGGGCCAGGTTGCGGTCGGCCCGTCCCGACGCCGCCCGCTCCTGCATCTCCTCCATTTGCCGATCGAACGCCTCCGGCGTCCACAGCGCCAGGCACCCATCGGTGTGCTGGGTCAGGAATCCCCCCTCCGCGAACGGCCCGCGGAACTTCGACGGAAGGATCACCCTTCCCTTGCCGTCGAGCGAATGCTCGTACCTGCCGAAGAACCGAGCCACTTGCGATTGCTCCCACGACGCTCCCCGCAGTGCCCGGAGCCCTGGCTGTCCAAGGCCCTCCCTTTTGCACCACTTTGCGCCACTTTATGCTCCTGATCCTCCCCAGTCAACCACGCGTCCCCCACCAGCTGCCCCCAGTCGCCACCCGTCACGCGAGCTCGTCGGCAGGCACGCACGAGGAGCCCGTATGCCTCCCGACACCCGGCCTCGGGCGGGCACACGGGTACTGGCACACGGGTACTGGCACACGGGTACTGGCACACGGGTACTGGCACACGGGTACTGGCACACGGACCGCCGCGTACCGGGGAACCACCGGCGGGGCCCGGACGGGCCGCCGCGCACCGGTGCCGTCAGAGGGTGAGCCGGGCGGTCACCAGATCGGCGAGCGCCGCCAGGGGGTCCTGCACCCCACGTGCGCTCGGGCTGTCCAGGAGCTGCCCTACCCCGACCGCAGCCGGCCCCAGCTCCGACACCATCCGGGCACGTTCGGCCGGATCGAGGGCGAGCACGCCGGCCAGCGGCTGCGGGTCCCACACCCGGTAGGCCGCGCCCGTGAACCATGCCCCCGCACGCGTGCGCCGCTGCGAGAGGCCGACCACCTTGCGGCCGTCGGCCGCCACGACCTCGCCGGACCCCACACCACCGAAGCACACGGTCGCCGCCCACGGGCCGCCGGTGCCCTTCCCGCGATGCCACCGCGCGCCGGTCACCCCGGCAGCCGCCAGTGCGCCGGACCACAGCTCGCCGACCCACTCGAACGACCGCACGACGTCGGCATCCCACCGGGCATGGCCGGCCGGCACCCACAGGTCGACCCACACCTGCGCCCCGGGAGCGACCCAGACCGCCCCCCCACCGGACCGCCGCCGGACCACCGATACACCCCGTCGCGCCGCCTGGACCCTGTCGACGGCTGCCTCGGGCTGCGTCGACCCCAATACCACGGCCGTGTCGGCCGGGTGGCACACGGCCACGGCCGGACGGCCAGGATCGGCATCCACCGCCGGCCACGAGGCGTGCAGCCGCCCGGCTGCTGCTGTCCGCAGGTCGACACGCCAACCCCGCTCACGGCCGGGCCGCAGGACGCCACGCTCCGCCGGCGCCGGCGCCGGCGCCTCAGGCACTCCGGGCATCGAGGAACGGTTCGACGGGAGGCAGGCCGAGGTAGGTCCGCCAGTCGTCCCGGGCCGGGCCGCACTGCGCCAGGAGCTGGACACGGTGACGCGGCGCCTCCGGCTGCCGACGCAGCACCATCCCCGCTTCGGCCGGGAGGCGGTCCTCCTTGCGGCTGTTGCACCGGCGGCACGCGGCCACCACGTTCTCCCAGGCATGCGCACCGCCCCGGCTCCGGGGCACCACGTGGTCGATGTTCTCCGCCACCGCGCCGCAGTACTGGCACCTGGCGCCGTCACGGGCGAACACCGTCCGCCGGTTGACCGCCACCCGCTGCTGGCGGGGAACCGCCACGTAGCGGACCAGGCGGACCACCGACGGCTCGGGGAGCGACATGCGCACCGAGTGGTAGACGCGGTCGGTGACGTGCACCAATTCCGCCTTGGTATCGAGGACGAGCAGCACGGCCCTGCGGGACGACACCACCCCGAGCGGCTCGTAGGTGGCGTTGAGGACGAGCGCACGTGTCGTCGGTGTCCCGCCAGGCGGGGAACCGGTGCTGCCGACGGCCCCGATGCCGTCCACGTCGGCAGCGGGCTGGTGCCGGCCGCCGGCGACCCCGGGATCCGGTCGCAGCTCCATCGTGGGCGAACCTACCGCGCCCCGGCTGCAGTCGGGGCGCCTTCCCGGCGCTGTTGGTGGCGCGCCGCACGATCGAGGGCGTCGACCCACTCGAGGAACGACACCACGTCCTCCGGCGTCGGCCGAGCAGTGGGTGATCCGTAGGCCGTGGTCATGCGGAACTTCCAGAGGCCGGGCGACGGGAGCGGCAGGAGCGGCACCCGGCGCCACCACCCGGGCCGGGCCAGGCGGAGGACCTCCCGCAGCGCCACCCGCCACAGGCGCGGTCTGGGTGCGACGGCGGCGGCCACCACGCCGGTGGCGGACAGTGGACCCGTCGCCCACCGCCGGCCGGGATCCGGTGTCGGTGAGCCGGCCATCAGGCGGCCTCCGGGCCGGCACCCCATGCCAGCGCCGCTGCGCCCAGGAGGGGGGCGTCGGTCCCCGACGGGGCGAACGTGATCCGGGTCGAGCGGGAGAAGTCGAGCCGTGACCGCCGGTGCACCTCCTCCCTGGCAGCCGTCAGGAAGGACATGCCGAACCCGAGCGCCACCGAGCCGGCAACGACGGCCAGGTCCAGGTCGAGCAGGTTGGCGGCGTCGGCGACCGCCCGCCCGACCAGCATCCCGACCCGGCGGCGAAGGTGCTCCGGAGCCGCTGCCGGCGAGGTTCCCGTCATCTGGGCGATGGCCGTCCCCGACGCCTCCGCCTCGAGGCACCCCCGCCCGCCGCAGGCGCAGGGCCGGCCGGCCGGTTCGACGACCACGTGGCCGAGGTGGCCGGCGTTGCCCAGGCGGCCGCCGAGGAGCCTGCCGTCCAGGACGATCCCGGCCCCGATCCCGGTCGACACCACCATGGCCAGGAAGTCCTCGCGCCCGGCACCGGCACCGATCCAGCCCTCGCCCCGGGCCAGCGCCTTCGCGTCGTTGTCGACGAAGACCGGCAGCCCGGTATGGGCTGCGACCTGGTCGCGCAGGGGGTAGCCCCGCCAGGCGGGGATGTTGAGGGGCGACACCCGGCCGGAGGCGATGTCCATCGGGCCACCGCACCCGATGCCGCAGGCCTCGAGCGCCCGCCCGGCGGCGACGGCGTCGATGCAGGCGCGCACCGCGTCGAAGACCTCGTCGGCATCCGTGCCGACGGGCGTGGGCTCCCGATGGCGAGCCACGACGACACCGTCACGGTCCACCACGGCCGCCTCGATCTTCGTCCCGCCGACGTCGACGGCGAGGACCTGGCGACCGTCCCCGATTGATCCGGCCGGATCGTCCTCCACCGGCAGTTCAGTCGTCGCGACGGAAACGATCGCGGAGCCAGTCCCGCGGGTCGTGGACCGGGCGGGCTGCGTTCCGGTTGTGGATCGAGCGGGTGATGTCGTCGATGCCCGCCTTTCCCAGCCGGCGGGCGTTGTTCACGAACACGATGCCGGACACGAACATGGCCAGGACCCCGACGAAACCGAGGACCACGGACGTCGCGAAGGTGAAGATCATGAACAGTAGGGCGGCAACGAACGTCGCCGCCGACCACGCGCAGTGCCGCCCGGCGTGCCGGTAGACCGTCTCCGATCGCACCCGCTCGGCGAACTGGGGATCCTGCTGATAGAGCGACTGCTCCAGCTCCTGGAGGATTCGCTGTTCATGTTCAGAGAGCGGCACGTCCCTCTCCCCTCCACCCTCGAGTGGATCTTCTGGCTGGGCCACCTGTCATGATCGCACAGCCTCCGGTCCAAAGCTTCGCGCACTCCGACCTGGAGTGACAACGCATCACGGTGCCTTACCGCGCCCATCTCCGAGGCTACCGGTCGCCGACGACCGTTCCGGCCGCTGTTCCGACCGTGCTGGCCGTCCCCGTGCTGGCCGTCCCCGGCGGGGCCGGTCGTCCTAGCGGGCCCGGCTGTCCGGCGCTCCCGGCGCGCCCGGTCCGGGTGCTGGACCCACCAGCGCCGCCGGCCCCAGGGAGGAGCGCCCGTACCGGGAGCGCACGGCATCGACCACGGCAGAGATCTGGGACCACCCGCCCGGTCCGGGCGACCCGGCCGCTCCGCCAGGTCCTCCCCCGCCAGAGGCCGCACCCGGTCCCCCCGGCGAATCGCCCATGTCGAACGCCAGTTGACCGGTGCCGCCTCCTGCCGTCACCGGAGCGACGCCCGACACGCTCACCCCGAGGAGGCGGACACCCGGCGTCACGTCGACCGACTCGAGGAGGTCGGCGGCGACGGCGAGAATGGCGGACGCGGTGTCGACCGGCTGATCCAGGGTGTGGGACCGCGTCGACGTGGTGAACCCGGCGAAGCGGACCTTCAGGGTCACCGTCCGGCCCGCCAGCCCAGCGGAGCGCAGGTGGTGTGCGGCGCCGTCGACCAGTCCGACCAGGTGAAGGTGGAGGCGGGCCGGGTCGACCTCGTCGACCGGGAACGTGCGTTCCTGCCCCACCGACTTGTGCGGGCGGGACGGCACCACCCGCCGGTCGCCCTCGCCGCGGGCGAGCCGGGCCAGGCTCCCGCCCACACTGCGCCCGAGCAGGCGGACCACCGTCGCCTCGGGCAGCGCGGCCAGGTCGCCGACGGTGACGACCCCCACCGCGGCCAGGCGGCGGCCGGCCACCGGCCCGACGCCCCACAGGGCTCCCACCGGAAGTGGGTCGAGGAACGGGCGAACCCCCACCGGCTCGACCACCACCACGCCAGGGCCGGGTACTACCCCGTCCCGGGTGGCGGTCGGCTTGGCGGCCTCCGATGCCAGCTTGGCCACCAACTTCGCCGGTCCCACGCCGACCGAGCACGGCAGGCCGAGCTCGTCGACCACCCGGGACCGCAACACGTGGGCGATGGTCCTACTGTCCCCGAACAGCCGGTGCGCACCCGAGACGTCGAGGAATGCCTCGTCGAGGGCGATGCGCTCGACCATCGGCGTGACGTCGAGGAGGATCCGGTGCAGTCGTTCGCTGACCTCCGCATAGCGGCCGAACCTGCCCGGCAGGACGACCGCACCCGGGCAGGCGCGGCGCGCCAGGCTCATCGGCATTGCGGAACGGACACCGAAACGGCGGGCCTCGTACGTGCAGGCTGCCACCACGCCGCGCGGTCCGGTGCCGCCCACCAGCACGGGTCTGCCGACGAGCTCAGGATGGTCCAGTACCTCGACCGAGGCGAAGAACGCGTCCATGTCGACGTGGACCACGTCGGCCCCAGCCGGCACCGCTCCGGGGCCTTCACCCACCGAGGCGAACCATCCGGAACCCTTCCGCCAGCACCAGCCCCCCCTGCCGACCGGCATCCTCCGCCTGGAGGCGGACGGCCGATCGCGCCCACGACCCGTCGTCGGCGAACTGGCTGCGGTGGCAGGCCACCGCGTCGGCCTTGGCCTCGATCTGCGCCTCGATGTCGATCCAGACGTCGGGTGCGAGCGTTCCCGACAGGAGCACCGTCGCCACCTGGTGGGGCGGGCCCGCCTCGGGGAAGTAATGGGGCAGGGCCGCCGCAGGCGAGATGGCATCGAGCGCCGCCCAACCGACGACCCGATGGTCCCGGTGGTTGTAGTACTCCTGGCCGAAGAACACGGCCGTCGGGTCCGGGCACAGCACCACCTCGGGCCGGAGGTCCCGCACGGTGGCCACCAGCTCGCCCCGGAGCTCCATGCTGTCCTCCAGCTCGCCGTCGGCGTGGCCGAGCAGCAGGTGCGCGGTCACGCCGAGGACGCGGCCGGCGGCGCGGACCTCCTCCACCCGCAGCGCCGCCACCTCGTCCGGCCGGATCCCCGGATCGGTGGTGCCCTTGCCGCCGTCGGTGCACACGAGGACGTGCACGTCGCATCCGCCGGACGCCCACCGGGCGATCGTCCCACCGCAGGAGACGTCCGGGTCGTCCGGATGGGCGTACACGGCCAGTGCCCGTTCCGGGATCCCGTCGAAGCGCTCCGGCATCGTCACCACCGGCCGCCCGGGGAGATCCACCGGCGAGCACCGGTGCGGAGAACCGACGCCGTCATGGGGCCGGGCGCTTCGGCGCCGTCTCCTTGGTCAGGAGGCCGACCTCCCGCTGGAAGTCGTCAGCGTCGGCGAACCCCTTGTACACGCTGGCGAAGCGCAGGTACGACACGTCGTCGACCGCCCGTAGCCGCTCCAGGACGGCCACCCCGATCAGCTGGGTCGTCGCCGTCGGTGCCGCGTCGCGGACCAGGTCCTCCACCTCGCGCGCCAACCGGTCGAGTGCGCCGTCGTCCACGGGACGGTTCTTGGTCGCTGCCCGCAGGCCCTGGATGACCTTCGCCCGGTCGAACGGTTCCCGCACCCCGGAACGCTTCGTCACGAGGAGGGGGACCTCCTCGGGCCGCTCGAACGTGGTGAACCGATGACCGCAGGCCACACACTCCCGACGGCGCCGGATGGCTGCCCCGTCCTCGGCAAGCCGGGAATCGACCACCCGATCGTCGTCGACCAGGCACCACGGGCAACGCACGGATGGAGGTTACCCTGCGCCGGTCCCGCTCCCGTGCCGGGCCGAACGGGCGCCGCAGACCGCTCCCCGGCCTCCACCATCGGCGCTGTCGGCCCCTCAGCGAAGCGACAGGACTTCGCCGGGGTAGACCGTGGACGACCCCGTACGTGCTTCGATCCGATCGACAAGCACGCGGGGATCACCCCCCGGGTCCGCGCGCTGCGCGATGGACCACAGCGAGTCGCCGGGTGCCACGGTGTAGGTGGCGGAGGTGATCGGCGGTCCCGGCTGCGTGGCGGCGCCATGGGCTCCGAACGCGCCCGGCGGCAGGGCGAGGAGCAGCACCGCCACCGCGGCCACGCCCGCCACCGCGGTACGGCGACGCCGCACGGCCCTCGACGGGCGGCGTCGCCGCAGATCCCGCCGATCTCCCACCAGCGCCAACTCCGGCCGTAGCCCCGAGGGCGCCTCCCAGGACCGCCAACACCGCCCCCCGGCAGCATCTGCGCCCCCGATCGCGCCGTCCGCCGCGAACCTCCCTGCCGCCGGGACCACCGGTGCCATCACCGCGCTCATCGACCCACCTCCCTCGACCACCGCGGGCGCCGGCTCCAGCGCGCCCCGTGCGAACACCTGTTCGTCATGCATCCGATCCAACACGAACAGACGTTCGCTGTCAAGGCAGGAATCGAACAGATGTTTGCATCTGATCCCGCTCCTGGGTTACCGTCTGACGAACAGGCGTTCGCCCGCATCTTCGCCTCGGGGGGATGCCCGGACCGGAAGGGGACCCACGGTGGCCCAGGTGTTGACCCAGAAACGCAAGGAGATCCTCGACTGCATCGCCGGTGCCCTGCGCGAGCGCGGCTACCCGCCGTCGGTTCGCGAGATCGGAGAGCAGGTGGGACTGACGTCGTCGTCCACCGTGCACGCCCACCTGGCGGTGCTGCAGCGCGAGGGCTATCTCCGCCGTGACCCGACCAAGCCCCGCGCCATCGAGGTCCGCTACGACCCGTCGTCCAAGATCGTCGTCGACGCCCGCCCCACCCGGCACGTCCCCCTGGTGGGCTCGGTCGCCGCCGGTACCGGCGTACTCGCCCAGGAGAACGTCGAGGAACTGTTCCCCCTCCCCGAGGACTTCACCGGCACCGGCACTCTGTTCATGGTGGCCGTGCGGGGCGACTCGATGGTCGACGCCGGGATCCTCGACGGCGACTTCGTGGTGGTCCGCCAGCAGCCCGACGCCGAGGAGGGGGAGATCGTGGTGGCGGGCATCCCGGGCGACGAGGCCACGGTGAAGCGTCTGACCCGCTCCCATGGCAAGGTGGTCCTGGTGCCGGCCAACGAGCGTCTGGACCCGATGGAGCTCGACCCTGACGAGGTCGTCGTCTACGGCAAGGTGGTGACCGTCCTCCGGCGCCTCTGACGGCGCCGTTCCGGCACCGCCGGACCCCCCGGCCCGGGATCAGGCCGGTGGCGTGTCGGCGCCGATGGGGCGCATGTCGGCGTACCGGTCGCCAGCGGCGGCGCCCGGGGGGAAGACGGCCTCCAACGACGTCAGATCCTCGTCCGCGAGCTCGATGTCGAGTGCTCCGACGTTCTCCTCCAGGTAGGTGCGCCGTTTCGTCCCGGGGATGGGGACCACGTCCTCGCCCCTGGCCAGCACCCATGCCAGGGCCAGCTGACCCGGGGTGCACGACCGGCGGGCTGCCAGCTCCCGAACCCGCTCGACCAGGGCCAGGTTCCGCTCGAAGTTCTCGCCGGCGAACCGGGGCGAGGCGCGGCGGTAGTCGTCGGGCTCGAAGTCGTCAGGCGAGGTGATCGCCCCGGTGAGGAAGCCTCGACCCAGGGGGCTGTAGGCGACGATCCCCACACCCAGCTCGCGGGCCACCGGTACGGGACCGTCCTCCACGTCACGGCTCCACAGGGACCACTCGCTCTGGAGCGCGGCGATCGGGTGCACGGCCACGGCCCGGCGTAGGGAGTCCACCGAGGCCTCGGACAGTCCGAGATAGCGGACCTTCCCGGCGGCCACCAGTTCTGCCATGGCCCCCACCGTCTCCTCGACGGGGACCGTCGGGTCGGGCCGGTGCTGGTAGTACAGGTCGATGTGGTCGACGCCCAACCGGCGCAGCGACGCGTCGCAGGCCGCCCGCACGTAGGCCGCGTCGCCGCGCACGGACCGGACCGACGGATCGGAGGGATCGCGCACGATCCCGAACTTGGTCGCCAGGACCACCTCGTCCCGCCGGCCGGCGATGGCCCGGCCGACCAGTTCCTCGTTGTGGAAGGGGCCGTACATGTCCGCCGTGTCGAGCAGGTTCACCCCCAGGTCGAGGGCACGCCGGATCGTGGCCAGCGATTCGGCGTCGTCACGGCCGCCGTAGAAGTCGCTCATCCCCATGCACCCGAGGCCTTCGGGCGATACGGACAGGCCCCCGGAGCCGAGCGATCGCGCCTCTCGTGTCATTGCCCCGACGCTACTCGCCCGGATGGACGGTCGACCCGTCCGCCGGCGCGGCGACGGCACACCGGACCCGGGTCCTTCCACCGGGAGCCGGTTGCCGCCCGGCTCACCGGACCGGCTCGGTGACCAACCGGTGCAGGGTGAGGTAGGCCCGTTCGAGCTGACCTGCGGTCACGTACTCGCCGGCGGTGTGCGCCACCAGGGGGTCGCCGGGACCGAAATTGGCGGCCGGGACCCCGTGGCTCCAGAACGTGGCCACGTCGGTCCACCCGAGCTTGGCCCGGGGCGGCCGACCGCTGCGGGCGACGAGCGTGCCGAGCAGCGGGTCGTCCAGATGGGGCGGGGCGCCCGACACCACCTCCACCACGTCGAAGGTGTCGCCCTCCTCCAGCCAGGGCTCGAAGATCTGGCGCACCGCGGCGATGGCAGCGGCAGCGTCCCGGTCGGGTGCGAACCGGTGGTTGATGAGGAGCGATGCCGCGTCAGGGACGACGTTGCCGGCTACGCCTCCCTCGACCCCCACCGCCTGGAGGGTCTCCATGTAACGGCAGCCGTCGATCTCCGGGGTCCGGCCCACGTAGGAAGAGATGGCGCCGAGGAGCGGTGCCAGGCGATGGATGGCGTTCCTGCCCTCGGCGGGGCGCGACGTATGGGCCCGCACGCCCCGGAGCCCGATCGCCACCCGAAGCGTCCCCTGGCACCCCGCCTCGACGACCCCGTCCGTGGGCTCGCCGACGATGGCGGCGTCGGCCGTCAAGAGGTCAGGGTGCTCGGCCCACATCCTGCGCAATCCGCTGTGGTGCGCCGCTACCTCCTCGCACACGTTGAACGACCAGGTGAGGTCGACGGCCGGCTCCGGGACCTGCTCGGCAAGGTGCAGGAACACGGCGATCCCGCCCTTCATGTCGGCCGCGCCCAGCCCCACCAGCCGATCGCCCTGGACCACCGGGTGCTCGTGGCCGGCGGCCGGCGCCACCGTGTCGAGGTGACCGGCGAGCACCAGCCGGCGGGCCCGGCCGAGCTCGGTCCGGGCCACGATGTCGTCCTCGGACCGGTGGACCTCGATCCACGGGCACCTCCGGAGCGCCGCCTCGACGGCGTCCGCCATCTCGTGCTCGGCGTGGCTGACCGACGGGATCGCCACCAGGTCTGCCGTGCGAGCCAGCAACGACGAGCCGACGGCAGCCGGGGGGGTGTCGGTCATGTGGCGATGCCGTGTTGGCGGAGCACGTCGTTCAGGTGGGCCTTGTCGTGCCGGCGGCCCTCCTCCAGGCGCTTGATCACCAGGACGCACGGGAGTTGGAACTCACCGCCCGCGAACGACCGCGGTCGCGATGCCTGGACGGCGACGCACCAGGGCGGCACGTGCCCCCGTGACAGTTCCTCGCCGGTCTCGGCGTCGATCACCGGGATCGACGGGTTCAGGATCACCCCGGCGCCGAGCACCGCGCCGGTGCCGACCCGGGCCCCCTCGGTCACCATGCAGCGGCTCCCGACGAAAGCCTCGTCCTCGATGACGACCGGCGCAGCCTGCGGTGGCTCGAGGACCCCACCGATCCCCACGCCGCCCGACAGGTGGACGCGCTCGCCGATCTGCGCACAGGAGCCGACGGTGGCCCACGTGTCCACCATGGTGCCCGCCCCCACTCGGGCGCCGATGTTGACGTAGCTCGGCATGCAGATGACCCCGGGCCCGAGGTAGGCGCCCCATCGGGCCGACGCGCCCGGGACGACCCGCACCCCGGCTGCCCCGTAGCCCCGCTTGAGGGGCAGCTTGTCGGCGAACTCGAACGGCCCGACCTCGATGGTCTCCATGGCCCGGAGTCGGAACAGGAGGAGGATGGCACGCTTCGCCCACTCGTGGACCACGACCCGGTCGGTGTCCCGGTCCACCTCGGCCACCCGGGCCTCGCCCCGGTCGAGGAGACCGATCGCCGTCGTCACGGCGGCCAACGCCTCGGTGTCGCCGGGACCGAGGGTGTCCGCCCGGGACCACAGGGCGTCGATCGTCGCTTCGAGGTCGGTCATCGCCCGACGTTACCCTCGGACCAGCGGCCCGCCGCCAGTCAGGCGCTGGCAGGCCAGCTCGATGCGGTCGTCGGGCTGGACCGCGGCGATGCGCACCCAGCCGCGACCGCCCGGACCGTAGAACTCGCCGGGACTGGTCAGGATCCCCGCCCGGTCGGCCAGCAACGCCGCCAGTTCCCAGCCGTCGGCGAGCGGTGCCGGTGCCGCAACCCACAGGTAGAAGCCGCCGTCGGGCATGCCCGCCGGCACGCCGGCTGCCGTGAGGGCGGCGGCCAGGGCGCCGAGCCGGCGCCGGTAGCGCGCCCGCTGCACCTCGACGTGGGCGTCGTCGCCGAAGGCGGCGACCGCCGCCGCCTGGACCGGCCCCGGCACCATCATCCCCGCGTGGCGCCGGACGTCCGCCAGGTAGCCGACGATGCCGGGGTCACCGGCGTAGAACCCCGCTCTGGCACCGGCCAGGTTGGAGCGCTTCGACAAGGAGTGCACGGCCACCACGCCGTCGATGCCTGCCTCCAGCACCGAACGGGGGCGTCCTCGCCAGGTGAACTCGGCATAGCACTCGTCGGAGAACACCGGGACGCCGGCGGCGCGGCCCCACCGGGCGGCCGCGTCGAGGTCGTCGAGAGCACCGGTCGGGTTCGCCGGTGAGTTCACCCACAGGAGGAGGGCACGCCCGGCGTCGTCCGGGTCGATGCGCCCCAGGTCCGACGACCCGTCGGCACGGGTGGGCACGGCCACGGCACGACACCCGGCGAGCTGTGCTCCCATGGCATAGGTGGGGTACGACACCGCCGGGTAGAGGACGGTGTCGCGCCCGGGCTCGGCCAGGTGGAGGTAGTGCGGCGTCGACGCCACCAGCTCCTTCGTCCCGATGCAGGCGGCCAGGGCACCTTCCGGGTCGACGTCGACGCCGAACCGGCGGTGCAACCACCCGGCGGCCGCCTCCCGGTAGGCCGCACTCCCCGACGCCGTGGGATAGCCACGCTCCGTCCCCGACGCCCCGAGCGCGGCGACCACGCCGGCCGGGGGCGGGTCGCACGGGGTCCCCACCGAGCAGTCGACGATCCCACCGCCCTCGGCGTCCGGGCCGGCACCGAAGCGGGCCGACGCCGCCGCCTGGAGCTCACCGAGCCGGTCGTAGGGGTACGGGGGCGGGACGAACCCGGAGGCGCTCATCGCGACGCGAAGTCGGCGAACCGGGCCCGGCCGGCCTCGTCCAGCACGACCCGCAGGCGGACCGCATCGTCTCCCGCGTCCTCACCCACGATCTCCCCTTCCCGGTGCACCGCCGCCAGCACGTCGCCGCGAACATAGGGGATGACGAGCTCCACGACCCGATCGGCCACCCGCAGGCGGTCGGCGACCGCTGCCGCCAGCTCGTCCATGCCCTGGCCGGTGGCGGCGGAGACGGCCACCGCACCCGGGTGGGCGGCGAGCAGCCGTCCGATCTCGGCCTCGGCCCGGCCCGTCGCCGCGTCCACCTTGTTCACTACCAGGAGCTCCGGAACGTCGGCGGCGTCGATCTCGGCGAGGACGGTGCGGACGGCGGCGATCTGCCCCTCGGGGTCGGGCGACGTCCCGTCGACCACGTGGACGAGCAGATCGGACTCGCGCACGCTCTCGAGCGTCGACCGGAACGCCTCGACGACCTGGTGGGGAAGCTTGCGGACGAAACCGACAGTGTCGGTGAGCAGCACCGTCTCGCCGCCGGGCAGCGCCCAGCGCCGGGTGCGGGGGTCCAGGGTGGAGAACAGGCGGTTCTCGATCAGGGTGTCGGCCCCGCTCAGCTGGTGCAGCAGGGTGGACTTGCCGGCGTTCGTGTACCCGACGAGCGAGACCGTGCGCTGACGTGACCGCCCGCGGGCGCGCCGCTGCGTCCGTCGGGTGCGCGCCAGCTGCCGGAGGTCCTCCTCCAGGCGGGTCATGCGGCGCAGCAGGCGACGGCGGTCCACTTCGAGCTGGGTCTCGCCCGGCCCCCGGGTGCCGATCCCGCCCGCCTGCTGGCTCAGGGCCGTTCCCCGGCCCCGCAGACGGGGGAGCCGGTAGCGGAGGAGGGCCAGCTCCACCTGGGCTTTCCCTTCGGGCGTGCGGGCGTTCTGGGCGAAGATGTCGAGGATGACCGCGGTGCGGTCGATGGCCGTGCGCCCGAGCACCCGCTCCAGGTTCCGCTGCTGGGCCGGCGACAGCTCGTCGTCGAAGACCACCGTGTCGGCGTCGACCGCCTGGCACCGCTCGGCCAGCTCGGCCGCCTTGCCACGACCGATGAACGTCGCCGGGTCCGGGGCGTCGCGCCGCTGGACGATGCGGTCCACCACGTCGGCGCCGGCCGTGTCGACCAGCTCGGCCAGCTCGTCGAGCGCCCGTTCGGTGGCGTCGACCGACCCCCCGGGGAACACCACACCGACCACGACGATCCGTTCCCGGCCCTCGCGGGAGATGAGAGCGTCGGTGAACGCCGTCTCGATGGGGCTCATGCGCCCACACCGAGGTCGGCCGGTGTGACCTCGACGGACCCCACGTAGGCCACGGGCCCGGTCAGCCGGATCCCGGCCCCGTCGCTCCCGAGCTCCACCGTGAGCAGGCCCCCGGGATTGGCCACGGCGACGCACTCCCCCACCGCGCCGCGGGCATGGGCGGCGGCAGCGGCGGCGCAGGTGCCTGTCCCGCAGGCCAGGGTCCGCCCCACACCCCGCTCCCAGACGACCAGGTCCAGCGATCCCGGCACCGGGCCGGGAGCCACGACCTCGACGTTGGCCCCCCCCGGCACCGTGCCGGACAGCTCGGGACCGACACGGTCCAACTCGACGCCGTCGAGGGTCTCGACGAACACCACCAGGTGGGGGTTGCCCATGTCGACGGATCGCGCCCAGACCTCGCCGACCCCGGCGGCCAGGTCCGCACCCAGCACCGCGAGCCCCATGTCGACCGAGGCCGAGGCCAGATGGGGGCGGTCGCCGGGCAGGAAGCGGACGGTGCGGAGCCCGGCCGCGGTGGCGACACCGAACTCGCCCGGCGGGACGATCCCCGCCTGCACGGCGGCCTGCGCCAAGCAACGGATCCCGTTCCCGCTCATCTCGGCCAGCGACCCGTCCGCGTTGCGCAGCTCCATGGTCACGGCCGCCGGGCCGCTGCCCGGTGTGATCCGGATGACGCCGTCGGCGCCGATACCCCGGTGGCGATCGGCGAGGGCCCGGGCCAGGGGCGCGCCGAAGTCCACCTCGCCGTCCAGGTCCACCACCACGAGGAAGTCGTTCCCGGCTCCCTGGTGTTTCGTCAGTCGCACGTCCGCACTCGCTCCTCACCCCCGTGGCGCCGAGGCCGGCGGGGCATACCGGATGGGCCGGCACGTCCGACCACCGCATGGGGTGCCGTCACGCAGAGCTCACGGCCTCGATGACGGCGTCGACCGCGGCTCGGCGCTCCACCCACACGATACGGGGATCGCGCCGGAACCACGCCCACTGGCGTTTCGCCAGGGTCCGGGTGCGCCGCACGATGGCATCCACCGCGTCGTCGAGGGGCCGGCCGGCCTCCAGGTGATCCAGGACCTCCCGGTACCCGACCGCCTGGCGGGCCGTGCGGGAGAGGCCACCGGGAGCGTCGAGCAGGCGTCGCACCTCGCTGACCAGGCCGGCCTCCAGGTGAGCGGTGACCCGGGCCTCGATCCGGCGCTCCAGGTCGGCGCCGTCCGGGGCGAGACCGACCAGCGCCACCGGCGACGGCGGGTACCGCTCCAGCCCGGGCCCATAGGACGAGAAGGGGCGGCCCGCCCCGAGGGTCACCTCGAGGGCCCGCACCAGGCGCCGCCGGTTGCCCGTCTCGATCCGCCGGGCGGCCACCGGGTCCAGTCGGGCCAGCATGGCGTGGAGCTCGGCCAGGGCGTCGTGCACCGTCCCGGCCCGCGCCGCCTCGTCCAGCGACGCTTCGAGCCCGGCGGCCACGTCCGGGAACCGGCCCGGGAGGTCCAGGGCGTCCACCACGGCCCGCAGGTGCAGCCCCGTGCCGCCCACCAGCACGGGCACCGCGCCACGGTCGTGGATGCCGGCCAGGGCGTCGGTGGCCGCCAGCTGGAACTGCGCCACGGAGAACTCCTCGGATGCAGGCACCAGGTCGAGGAGGTGGTAGCGGACCTCGTGCCGCACCACCGCCGACGGCTTGTCCGTGCCGATGTCCATGCCCTGGTAGACGGCCATCGAGTCGACCGAGACGAGCTCGGCGCGGGGTCCGCCGTCCCTGGCGGCCAGCCGGCGGGCGACCTCGAGGGCGGTGTCGGACTTGCCGGAGGCGGTGGGGCCGACGATGGCGACAGGGCGCCATCGCCCGGTCGGCCTCACGCCCCGGCGACCGGGATGCGGGTGCGGTGCCGCGGCGGTGACAGCGTGGCCAGGTGCTCCCCCACCAGGTGGTGCGGGGCGGCGCCGGTCACCCGCACCGTGGCGTAGGCGCCGGGCGCCGGCGCGCCGCTCGCCGGGGGCTCGAAGTGGACCAGCTTGTTCTGCGCGGTGCGGCCGGTGAACCGGCCCGGATCGCGCCGCGACGGCCCTTCGACCAGGACCTCCTCGACTCGGCCGATCCGGTCCCGGTGGCGGGCCAGGGCGGAGCGCTCGACGACGGCCCGGAGCCGCTCGAAGCGGTCCGCCACCACGTCGGGTGGCACGAACCGGTCGTCCATGGCCGCCGCACGCGTGCCCGGGCGTGGCGAGAACACGAAGGTGTAGGCACTGTCGAACCCCGCGTCGGCCACCACCTGCAGGGTCTCCTCGAACTGCTGCTCGGTCTCGCCGGGGAAGCCGACGATGACGTCGGTGGTGACGGCCAGGTCCGGCACGGCGTCGCGGGCGTCGCCCAGCCGGGCCAGATAGCGAGACGCGGTGTACCCCCGGCGCATGGCGGCCAACACGGCGTCACTCCCGGACTGCAGCGGCAGGTGGAGGTGGTTGCACACGGCCGGGGTCTCGGCCATGGCGGCGATGGTCTCGGGACGCAGGTCCTTCGGGTGGGGGCTGGTGAAGCGCACTCGCCGGATCCCCTCGACGTCCCCCACCGCCCGCAACAGGTCGGCGAAGAGCGGCCGTCGGCGGGTGAGGTCCCTGCCGTAGGAATTGACGTTCTGCCCGAGCAGGGTGACCTCGGTCACCCCCCGGCCGGCCAACACCCGCACCTCGTCGACGAGCTCCCCGAAGGGCCGGGAGGCCTCCGGGCCCCGCACGGCCGGCACGATGCAGAAGGCGCACGAGTTGTCGCACCCCGTCTGGATGGTGACCCATGCCGCGTAGGGGACGTCGCGCTCGGCCGTGAGGGCCGGCGACGGACGGTCGGCACCGTCCACCGGCGGGGCCGGTGCCGCGGCAGATCCGCCGGCCGGGGTGGCCGGGCCGGGGGCGGACACGATCTCCACCACCGGTCCCGTGGCCGCCTGTCGCAGCAATTCCGGGGCACGGGTGAGGTTGTGGGTGCCGAAGACCACGTCGACGTGGCCGGCCCGCTCGCGGATCCGCTCGCCCTCGAGCTGGGCCAGGCAGCCGCCCACGGCGATGCGGACCTCGGGCCGGTCCGCCCGGAGCGACTTGAGCGCCCCCAGGTGCCCGTAGAACTTGTTGTCGGCGTTCTCACGGATGCAGCACGTGTTGAGCACGACCACGTCGGCGGCCTCGACGTCGTCGGTGGCCACCATCCCCTCGGCCACCAGCAGGCCGGCCAGCTGCTCCGAGTCGTGCTCGTTCATCTGGCAGCCGTAGGTCCGGATGTGGAACGTGCGCCGGGTCGGCGGGTCGTCCGGCGGCGCCGGCGGTCGAGCGACGTCTGTCACCCGGCCAGGATACGCACCCGGCCGAGGAGGCACGCCCTCAGGGTGCCGCCGCGTCAGGGTGGGACACCGTCACGACGGTGTGGATGCCGCCTCGGACCTGCCAGTCGGTGGTCACCGTCATCTGTCGGGGGGAGACCGCCGCCACCAGGTCGTCCAGGATGCGGTTGGTCACGTCTTCGTGGAAGGCGCCCTCGTCCCTGAAGCTCCACAGGTAGAGCTTCAGGGACTTGAGCTCCACGATGGCGGCGGCGGGCACGTACTCCACCACCACGGTGGCGAAGTCCGGCTGCCCGGTGAGCGGGCACACGCACGTGAACTCGGGTGTCTCGCACCGGACGGTGTACTCCCGCCCCGGGCGAGGATTGTCGACGGTGACCAGTTCCCGGCTCGGCGCCGTCGGCACGTCAGACCCCGGCGTCGAAGTCGAACGGGGCGGGTGCCGGCGCCGCCGCGCCGTCCCCCTCCCCCGGGCTACCGGTCCACAGCGGCGCACGGTCCGTCCACAGGTCCCGGGTGCCGTCGCGGTCCACGACGAGCCCGTGGAGATCGGGCCGGAGCAGGTGCACGTCGCCGGGAACGTCGGCCTCGGCCATCGCCGCCACGGCGGCGGCACGGACAGCGGCGCCGTCGGTGCCGCGGCAGATCCCGACGAGCGACGGGCCGGCCCCCGACCAGCACGACGCCAGGGCACCACCGGCCACCAGCCGCCCCAGGAGCTTGGGCGCCGCCGGGAACAGCGGGCTGCGGTAGTCCTGGTGGAAGCGGTCCTCGGTCGCCTCCCGGGTGAGGACGCGGGAGTCGGCCAGGCCGGCGAGGAGCAACGCCATCCGCCCCAGGTTGAACGTGGCGTGCTCCCGGCTCACCTCGGCGGGGAGCACCTGCCTTGCCCGCGAGGTCGACAGGGTCACGTCGGGCACCATGACGACGAAGACGAGGCTCACGTCGAGCGGGAGGCGGACGGCGCGGACGGCGCCCTTCACCATCGTCGCCGCCACCAGGCCGCCCACCACCGACGCAGCAGCGTTGTCGGCGTGGCCGTCCACGGCGGTCGCCACCGCCAGCGGATCGACGGCGCCGACGGCGGCGGCGGCGGCGGCGGCCAGCGCTGCCGACGAGCCCAGCCCCCGGGCCACCGGGATCTCCGATCGCACGGTGATGGCCAACCGGTCGTGACCGGCGACGTCGATGGCCACCCGGGCGGCCAGGTGGGACTGGTCGTCTGCCAGTCCCGCGCCCTCGCCCTCCGTCCGCACGATGAGGCGGCTGGCCGGTTCGACCTCGACCTCGACGTAGCGGTCCAGGGCGACGGCGAGGGTGTCGAACCCCGGACCGAGGTTCGCGGAGGACGCCGGGGCACGTGCGAGCATCCCCCGAGGCTACTGCGCGCTGCCGCCGACCTGCGGGAACCCGCGCTGCCGCGGCCGGGGAGGCCCGGCGGTCAGTGACTGATCCGCCACCACAGGTCGGGCGCCGGGGCCGCGGCCGCCAGCTCCAGGGGCACCCTGACGTGCTCGGCGCCGAGCTGGTACGTCACCGATCCGGCACCCGTCCCGGCCCGGTCGCCCGGCCGCACCGGTCGCACGTCCACTCGCTGGGTGACCACGAGCCCCGGCCAGCCGGCGAGCACCGCGGTGACGGTGGTGGCGACGGGCGCCCGGTGCCGCGCACCCGACCACCGGACGTCCACCTGCCCCACGACCCGCCGTGCCACGGCGACACGCACCGGCCGTACACCACCCGCGACGGCGTCGAGGAGGTGGTCGGCCGGCGGACGGGTGAACTCCATCGGGTCGGCGATGTAGGGGAAGGTGGTGGACGTGGTCGTGGTCGGGGGCGGCGGGGGCGGCGGGACCGTCGTGCTCGTGGTCGTGGTGGGCGGGGGCACGGCCGATCCGCCGGTCGGCGCACCGGCCGGCGGCGTGGTCGTCGGCGGCACCGGCGGCGGCATGGTCGTGGTCGTGGTCGTGGTCGGGGGCGGCGGAGGGGCCGTCGTGCTCGTGGTCGTGGGGGGGACCGGCGGTGGCACCGGCTGGCCGACCACCGCCGCCAGGACGAGGACCGGCGTCGAGCCGATCGCCACCCGCCGGGCGAGGACGAGGCAGCCCCCCGCCTCGGACGTGTACCCGGACTTCACCCCGATTGCGCTGCCCGAGGTGACCTCGGAGACGATGTTGTGGATGGTCCCCGCCACCGGAACCGTGACCGATCGCATCGCCACCGCGTCGGCGAAGGCCGGCTCGCTCATGGCGTACGCCGTCACCTTCAGGACGTCGGCTGCGCTGGAGACGGTGTGGGGATCGAACCCGCTGGCGTCGGCATAGTGCGTCGACGACATGCCGAGCGATGCCGCCAGTGCGTTCATCCTCGTCACGAACGCCCCCTGGCTGCCTGCGTCCCACCGGGCCAGTGCCGTGGCCAGGTTGTTGGCCGACGCCAGGAGGAGCGCGTCGATCATCTGCTCTTCGGTGAGGACCTCGCCGGCACGCACCGGGACGGTCGACTGGTCATCGTGGGCGTCGGCCCCGTAGGTGGCGGCATCCGCCTCCGTCACCGTGATGGCTGGTCCGCTGGCCCCGGCGGCCAGCGGGTGGTCGCGCAGGACGACGGCGGCGACGGTGATCTTGGTCAGGCTGGCGACGGGCACGGGCTGCTCGGGACCCGACTGCTCGGCCACCCCCAGGGCAGGGACGGCAATGGCTCCCTGGCCCACCGACGGCCACGGCATGACCGGTGGCACGCCCGGGACCTGCACGGTCCCGCCCAGGGTGGTGGCGACCGTCGCCACGGGAAGGGGGCGCCGGTACAGGGCCAGTGCCCCGGCGGTGCCGGACCCCACCACCAGCACCACCGCCGCCGTGCCGGCGACCACCCACCGCCCGCGGGCGCGCCGGCGGGGCGAGGCGAGCTCGATGGTCGCGCCGCGCCCCGGCGCCGGGTCCGACGGCGGGGCGCCGACCGTCGAGCCCGGCTGCGGGGCCGAGCCGGGGATCGGGACGTCGGAGCTCAGCGGGCGTCCAGCTCCTCGGGTGTCATGAGCACCTGCCGGGCCTTCGACCCTTCCGACGGGCCGACCACTCCTCGCCGCTCGAGCAGGTCCATCAGCCTGCCGGCCCGCGCGAACCCCACACGCAGCTTCCGCTGCAGCATCGAGGTCGACCCCAACTGCGAGCGGACGACGAGGTCCATCGCCTGGGCCAGCAGCTCGTCGTCGTCGTCCGAGCCCCCCCTCGCCTCGGAGCCGGGTCCGGCCATGTCCTCGATGCCGGCCACCACCTCCATCGCCCGCTGCCGGCGCCAGTGGGCGACGACGCCCCGCACCTCCTCCTCGCTGACCCACGGGCCCTGGATCCGCTGGGGGTTGGACGACGACGCCGTGAGCAGGAGCATGTCGCCCTTGCCGATCAGGCGCTCCGCCCCCGGCTGGTCGAGGATGACGCGGCTGTCGGCCAGCGACGAGACCGAGAACGCCCAGCGTGACGGGATGTTCGCCTTGATGACGCCGGTGATCACGTCGACCGATGGTCGCTGGGTGGCAAGGACGAGGTGGATCCCGACAGCCCGGGCCATCTGGGCGATCCGGCACACCGATTCCTCGACATCGCGCGCCGCCACCATCATCAGGTCGTTCAGCTCGTCGACGACGATCACGACGAAGGGCAGGCGGCCATAGCGCGGCTCGGGCTCCCCGTCCCCGCTCCCACCCGCGTCCCCGTCGGCGTCCCCGGCCCCGAGCGTCCGCAGGCGGTGCACCTCCTCGGCCTCGGCCAGATCCCCGCGGTCGAACGCGGTGTTGTAACCGGTGATGTCCCGCATCCCCACCTCGGCCAGCAGGTCGTAGCGGCGCTCCATCTCCTTCACCGCCCACGACAGTGCGTTGGCCGCCTTCTTCGGGTCGACCACCACCTGCGTGAGGAGATGGGGCAGGTCGTTGTACTGCCCGAGCTCGACGCGCTTGGGGTCGACCAGGATGAGCCGCACCTGCTCGGGCGTGGCCCGCATGAGGATGGAGGTGAGCACGGAGTTGATGCACGACGACTTGCCCGAACCCGTCGCCCCCGACACGAGGACGTGGGGCATCTCGGCCAGGTTCACGATCACCGGGCGCCCGGCGATGTCCCGCCCCAGGGCGACCTCGAGGGGATGGTGGGCCTTGGCCGCCTCGGGCGAGGTCAGGATGTCGGCCAGTGCCACGAGCTGCCGGCGGCGGTTGGGCACCTCGACGCCGATGGCCGAACGCCCGGGGATCGGCGCCAGGATCCGCACGTCGGGTGACGCCATGGCGTAGGCGATGTCCTTCGACAACGAGGTGACCCTGGCCACCTTGACGCCGGCGCCCAGTTCGAGCTCGTAACGGGTGACGGACGGGCCCACCGTTCGACCGACCAGCCGGGTCTCGACCCCGTGTGCGGCCAACGACGCCACCAGGTCGCGCCCGGCGGCGTCGACATCGGCATCGTCGACCGCCTGCGGTCGTGACCGCTTGAGGAGGGACAGCGGGGGGAGCCGCCAGTCCCCCACCTCGGGGCCCAGGCGGAGTTCGAGCTGGTCCGCCGGTCCGCTCGCACGGCGCCCGGCGGCGGGCGCGGCCGCCGGCTCACCGGGGACGGTGACCGGGTCGGGGTCGTCGAGCCCGCTGGAGAGGATCGCCGTCCCGGCGGGCGGGTCCACGTCCACCTCGGGGACACCCACCGGAGCACCGGTCGGTTCGGTCGTCTCCGGCTCGCCGGCGAGCGACCACCCTCCCGGCGGCTCCCCGGGGACGCCGGCGGCCACGGCACGCGCGACGGCCGCTCCGAACGGGTCGGTGGGCTCGTCGGCAACCACGGCTGGCGGGGCTCCCCCCTCGGCGGGGACCGGTCTCCGCAGGGCGGAGCCGGCACTGCGGACCAGGCGCAGGCACCACCCGGCGACCGTGCGCACGGGAACGCCGGTGAACAAGACGGCGGCGGCCACGGACAAGGCGCACAGGACCACGGTCGCCCCCAGCGCCCCGAGGCCGGCGCGCAGAGGATCGCCCACCGCTGCGCCCAGCCACCCGCCGGCCCGTGACAGGCGACCGACCGCAGAGCCGAACCCGGGTGACCCGCCGGCCAGGGCCGCCATACCCGACACGGCGACGAGGAGGATCCCGGCACCGAGCACGGCCCGCACCGGCTCGCGGCGCCCGGCGCCACCGTCGTCGGTGCCCCGCCGCCCGGTGAAGAGGACCACGGCTGCCCCGACCAGGATCATCGGGAGGAGGAACCGCGCCCAACCGACCAGCGCGCCCGTCGCCGTCCGCACGGCTCGGCCCGCAGGGCCCAGCCCGTCGGCGTACACGGCGAGCGCGGTCAGGACGGCGACGGTGGCGAGCGCCACCCCCCACAGGTCAGCGGCGTGGGCGGCGAGCACCCGCCGGGTCGGGCTGGTCCGCTGCTGGTCCCGCGCCGTGGCGCCGTTCGGTCGGGGTCGGGCGGCGCCGGCCCGGGGACGCTGCACCGTGCCGCCACGCGACCCGCGGCCCCGGGGAGCCGCCGCACCCCGGCCGGTACCCGTGCGATGGCTGGTCCGGGTGGTCACAGGCACTCCACGTTAGTGTCGCACCCCGTCCGTCTGGCGCACCCCGGCGACGTCAGACGGTGACGATGACCGGGACGATCATGGGCCGCTGGCGGGTCCGTGTCCCGACGAAGCGGCCGAGCGCCTTGCGGGTGACCCGGTTGAGCGTCTCGTGGTCGCGGGCACCGTCCGCCAGTGCCTGGTCGATCGTGGCAGTGACCAGGGTCCCCGCCTCGTCGAGCAGGACTTCCTCGTCCAGATGGTGTGCCCACCCGCGTGCCACGATCTGGGGCTTCGAGACCATCTCGGCGCGCCGGAGGTCGACGGTCGCCACCACCATGACCACACCCTCCTCGGCGAGGACCCGCCGGTCGTGGAGGACACCGTGCCCCATGTCGCCCACCGCGCTCCCGTCGACGAACAGGTAGCCCCCGGGGACGTCGCCGTCCCGGCGGAGCCCCGACCCGTCGAGTCGCACGGCGTCGCCGTCCTCGCACAGCAGCATCCGCTCGGGATCGATCCCCATCGACGCGGCCAGACGGACGTGGTTGGCCATGTGCCGGTACTCGCCGTGGACCGGGATGAAATACTCCGGCTTCGTCACCGACAGCAGCGTGGACAGCTCACCCTGGCGGGCATGGCCGCTCACGTGGACGGCCTCCACGCCGGAGTGGACGACCTCGACGCCCAGTCGGTGGAGATTGTCGATCACCCGGCCGACGGACCACTCGTTCCCGGGGATCGGGTGGGCGCTGATCACCACCACGTCGTCCCGGCGCAGGCGGAAGAAGCGGTTCTCCCCCGTCGCCAGCCGGGACAGGGCGGACATCGGCTCGCCCTGGGATCCGGTCGAGATCACGCAGACCTGGCCGGGATCGAGGTCGTCGACATCCTCGATGTCGACCAGGGCGTCGTCGGGAATGTCGAGGATGCCGAGCCGGCGGGCCAGGACCACGTTGCGCTGCATCGACCGGCCCAGCGTGGCGACCTTCCTCCCGCCCGCCCTGGCCGCGTCGGCGACCTGCTGGACCCGGTGGATGTGGCTGGCGAAACAGGTCACCACGAACCGGCGGCCCGGGCGTTCGAGGAACACGCGCCGGAGCGTGGTCCCCACCGTGCTCTCGGACGGCGTGAACCCGGGCTCTTCCGCGTTGGTGGAGTCGGCCAGCAGCAGGCGCACCCCGGAGGTCCCCGCCAGCTCGCCCATCCGGCCCAGGTCGGTCCGACGACCGTCCACCGGATGCAGGTCGAGCTTGAAGTCGCCCGAGTGGAGGATCACGCCCTGCGGCGTGTGGAAGGCCACGGCGAAGGCGCAGGGGACCGAGTGGGTCACCGGGATGAACTCCACGTCGCAGGGGCCGATCCGCCGACGCTCGCCGTCGGACACCGGCACCCAGGTGACCTGGTCGCCCAGGCCGGCCTCCTCCACCCGGCCGCGGGCCAGGCCGAGCGAGAGCTCAGAACCGTAGACGGACACCGGGAAGTCCCGCACCAGGTAGGCCAGTCCCCCGGTGTGGTCCTCGTGGCCGTGGGTGAGGATGACGCCGTCGACCCGCGCCGCGTTGTCCCGCAGGTAGGTCAGGTCGGGCAGGACCAAGTCGACCCCGGGCATGTCGGGATCGGGGAACATGATCCCGATGTCGAGGACGAGGATCCTGCCGTCCACCTCGATGCACGCGCAGTTCCGCCCGATCTCCCCCAGCCCGCCGAGGAAGACGATGCGGACCGGTGCCGCTCCTCCGCTGCCCCGCGACCTGCGCCGGCGGCCGGCCGGCGGCTCGGCACCATCGCCGGGTGCGGGACCGTCAGGCAACGGCATGCGGCGCTACCGCCGCGTCGAGCGACGCCACCAGGCGCGCCGCCTCGGCGTCGAGATCCGCCGGGGCGGGGCCGAGCGGGAGCCGGCACTGGCCGACCGGCAGCCCGAGGGCGCGGCAGGCGGCCTTGGCCGGGAGGGGGTTCGGGAAGCGCTCCGACGTCTCGAACCGGTAGGACGCCAGCAGCGAGGCGTTGGCCAACCGAGCGCTGTCGTGGTCGCCCCTGGCGAAGTCCGCGATCATCCGACCGAGCGCGGGGCCGGCCCAGTGGGAGGCCACGCTGACCAGTCCGACCGCGCCCACCGCCAGGAGGGGCAGGGTCATGGCGTCGTCGCCGCTGTAGACCTCGAAGTGGTCGGGCGTCGTCGCCACCACCTGGGCGGCTCCGGCCGGGTCGCCGGTGGCGTCCTTGACGGCGACGATGTTGGGTACGTCCGTGGCCAGCTCGACCAGGACCTCGGGAGCGATCCGCCGGCCCGTCCGCACCGGGATGTCGTAGAGGACGACGGGCAGCGAGGTGGCGGCGGCCACCTGGCGGAAGTGCTCGGCGATGCCCGACTGTGGCGGTCGGTTGTAGTACGGCGTGACCAGCAGGATGCCGTCCACCCCGACCGATTCGGCCGCCCTCGTCATCGCCACCGAGTGGTCCGTCCCGGCCGTACCCGTCCCGGCCAGGACCGGCACGGTGACGGCGTCGGCCACCGCCCGCCACAGTTCGATCCGCTCGTCGTCGGTCAGGGCCGGTCCCTCGCCGGTGGTCCCGGTGACCACCAGGCCGTCGCTGCCGTGGTCGGCCAGCCACCGGGCCAGCGTGACGGCTGCGTCGAGGTCGACGGCGCCGTCGTCGTCGAACGGCGTGACAATGGCGGTCACCACCGCGCCGAAGCGGGGCCCGCTCACCGCCGCCAGCCCTGGCAACGGGAAAGGATGCGCCGCACCTCGGCTCCCATGACGTGCTCGGGGCGTCCCATGACCGGCTCAGGCTACCAGCCGGGGCGCGGGCGCCCCGGCCGGCAGCGAGCCACGCGGTCAGGAGGCGACACGCTCCTGGGGGGGGAGGTCCGAGTTGGCGTCGGCGTCCTCGGTGGTGTCCTCCCAGTTCTCGAACTGGATCACGCCCAGCTCCGTGAAGCGCTCCCGCAGCCAGCCGTCAGCTGCGTCGAGGAGGCCGAGCTTCCGGCAGTTGGGGACGATCTTGGAGAACAGCAGCGCCTGGAACATCTTGCGCTCGGGCGCCTGGGCGATGAGCGGCACGACCGCCTTGGGGTCGACTCCCATGCGGTCCCACACCTCCTGCTGGAGGAACCGGTCGCGCATCCGCACCGCGGCCTCGAAGGCGAACTCCTGGCGCTCCCGGAGCTCGGCCGCCGAGAGACCGGCGTAGTACTCCTGCAGGCTGATCACCCCGAAGGCGACGTGGCGGGCCTCGTCGGCCATGACGTAGCGCAGGAGGGTCTTGAGCAGCGGCTCGTTGGACATCTGGTGCATGAACCCGAAGGCGGCCAGGGCCAGCCCCTCGACCATGATCTGCATGCCCAGGTAGGTCATGTCCCACCGGCTGTCGGCGATGATGTCGTCGAGCAGGAGCCGGAGGTGGGCGTTGACCGGGTAGTGGCCCGACAGCTTGCCGTCGAGGTACTTGGCGAAGACCTCGACGTGACGGGCCTCGTCCATCACCTGGGTCGACGCGTAGTACTTGGCGTCGATCCACGGCACCGTCTGGACGATCTTGGCCGTGCAGACGAGCGCGCCCTGCTCGCCGTGCATGAACTGCGACAGCGTCCAGTTCTGGCTCTCGATCCCGAACTCCAGGAATTCCTTGTCCCCCCACGAGGCGAGGGGCGTGCCCGACAGGTCGAACTCGGCTCCGAAACCGCCGTTCGCCATGGCCGCCTCGGTCACCAGCTTGGCCTGGTCGACGTCGGTGTCCCAGGGAAGATCGGTCTCGCCGTTCCACTGGGCGCTCTTCGCCTTCTCGTACAGCTTGTTGAGCTTGGCCCGGGCGCCCTTCTCGTAGTCCCAGGTGAAGTCGGTGTCGTACGTGGCCTCCACCCGGTGGTGGCCGTCGGGCTCCTCGACGCCGACGACGGACAGGATGGCTTCGTAGTCGTTGATCTCGTCGCGACCGATGATGTCGATGTTGGCGCTCATCTCGGGTGGTGACTCGATGGTCATGAGACTTCTTCCCCTCTGTGGTGTTCGGTGCGGTGGTGGTCGGTGCGGTGGTGGTCCTGGCCCTGCCCCCGGCCAGCGGGCCCGGCGGTGTCCCGGTCTGCGGCGGCGGAGGTGAGGTCGAGCGGCGCGTCGGCCGCCGGCCCGCGCAGGGTGCGGACGCCAGGCAGCACGAAGGTGTCGACCAGGCGGGCGACGGCAACCGGATCGGTGCAGTCGACGCGGTCGGACGGATCGACGAGATAGGTGAGGACGATGCGGCAGGCCCATTCGGCCACCCGGGCCGCCTCGTCCATCGGCATCCACCGGGCGAGGAACGGTGCGCCGAAGGTGCTCGCCAGGCGGAGGAGCTCGCTCCCCCGGTCGAAGGCCAGGAACCGGAGCACGACCTCGGGCTCGACGTCGAGGAGGGTGGCCAGTGCCGGATGGTCGGCGATGGCGGCGGCGGCGCCCGAGATGGCCGTCACCAGCACGCCCCGCACGTCGCTCTCGTGGCTCAGGCGAACGGCGAGGTCGGTGAACAACGTGGCCACCTGGCTGTCCGCCGTCGAGCGCAGGAGCTCGTCCTTGCCACCGGGGAAGATCCGGTAGACGGTGGCCCGGGACAGGCCAGCTGCGCGGGCGACGTCGTCCACCGTCGTCTTGGCCACGCCCTGACGGACGATGCACGCCAGTGCGGCGTCGACGATGCGGTTCCGTGGCGGTGCGCTGGGGCCTTCGTCCGGCGCACCACGTCCCCACGTGCTGCCGGCGCCCCCCGTTCCCCCTCGGACCACGTGGAGCGATCCACGATGGTTGGTCACGAGATGACACAGTAAAGCGAAACGTGTTTCAGCGTCAAGGGGGTGGTCCGGCCGGGGGCGCCGTCACGGGCGAGCGGGATCCGATCCCGAGGGCTCGGGACCGACGACGATCCCGGCCAGCAACTCGGTCCGGACGAGCTCGCTCACCTGCGCGGGATCGTCCAGGTCCCACCTCCCCGGGCTGGTCATGTACGACATGGTCATCCTGGCCAGGAAGTCGGCCGCTTCGAGCTCGTCGACACCGGGAGCCACGCCGTGGGCGCGCAGGTACGGGAGCAGGAACGCGGCGATCGACGCCCGCACCTGGTGCCCCTCCACCGTGAGCTGGGGCAACAGGAGCTCGGGGTCCGTCTCCATGATCCGCCGGAGCACCTCGTGTTCCACGATGGCCCGGTGCGCGAAGAGGATGCCCCGTTCCATCACCTGCTCCAGGCTGGGGGCATCGTGGATCTGCTCGTAGAGACGCAGGAAGAACTGGGCCACACCGTGGGTCACCGCGGCGTCGAGGAGCTCCTCACGGCCCCCGGGGAAATAGCGGTATGCCGTCGCACGGGACACGCCTGCCTCGCGCCCGATGTCCTCGACCGTCGTCTTCCCCATGCCGTAGCGGGCGACGCAGGCGTAGGCCGCCTCCACCAACCGCGCACGGACTGCGGGGTCCGGCGCCACGGACCTCAGATGCCGAGCAGGTGCTCGAGCCCGGCCGTCAGGCCCGGCATGCCCGGCACCCGCCGGACGGCCAGCAGCACGCCGTCCATGAACGCCCGGCGGTCGGTGGTGTCGTGCCGGATGGTCAGGGTCTGGCCCGTCGCTCCGAGGAGGACCTCCTGGTGGGCGACGAGACCGGGCAGCCGGACCGAGTGCACCCTGATCCCCCCTGCGCCCTCTCCCCCGCGTGCGCCGGCCACCACGGCGTTGCTGGTCGCATCGGGCGGGTACGGGCCGGCTCCGGCCGTATCGCGGGCGGCCGCCATCCTCGCCACCGTGGCCAGTGCCGTTCCCGATGGGGCGTCGAGCTTCCCGTCGTGGTGGAGCTCGATCACCTCGGCTCCGGCGAACCACGGGGCGGCCAACTCGGCGAAGCGGGCCATGAGCACGGCGCCGATGGCGAAGTTCGGCGCCAGCACGCAGTTCGGAGCGCCCGATGCCGGACCTGCGAAGGACCGGGCCAACATGTCGAGATCGCCGTCGGTGAACCCGGTGGTCCCGACGACGGCGTGGATGCCGGCCTCCGCCACCCTGGCCAGGTTGCCGGGGGCGACAGCCGCGACGCTGAAGTCGACGACGACGTCAGGGGCGGCGTCGAGCACCGCGTCGACCGACGCCCCGACGGCGACGCCGCCGACCTCGGTCCCGGCCGTTCCCGGGTCGACGGCGGCCACCAGTTCCATGTCGTCGGCACCGGCGACGGCACGGCAGACCTCGGTGCCCATCCGTCCACCTGCTCCGAGCACCCCCACGCGCATGGCGACACCCTACCGGCGCCCGCTCCCTGCCGGCGGCGGCACGGAATGCGCGCAGAAGCCGCCGGGCGAACCGGCCATGCCGACGACGGCCGCGTTGAGGCGCAGGCTCCCGAGCGACCCCCGGAACGGCGCGTGGAAGGCGAGCACGCCGCCGGTCAGCTCTTCGCCACCAGCCCCAGGCGTTCGGGGTCGAAGCGGGCGGGCGAGAACGGACCCACGGCCGACAGCACCCGGGGCGCGGCGACGAGCTCGGCGGCGACGGCGGCCACGCTCTCGGAACTGACAGCTCCGATCCGCTCGATCACGTCCTCGATCTCGAGGACGTCACCGTGCAGCAGCAGGCTCGTGCCGATGCGGTGCATGCGAGCACCGGAATCCTCCTCGGCCAGCAGCAGTTCCGCCCGTAGCCCACCGCGGGCCACGTCGAGCTCGCGCCCGGTGATGCCGCTCGTCCCCAGCTCTTCGAGGATGCCGCCCGCCACGGAGAGCACCTCGTCCACGTTGTCGACCGAGGTGCCGATCCCGACCGTCAGCATGCCGGTATCGGTGAACGCCGACCGCTCGCTCCACACCGAGTAGGCGAGACCACGGCGTTCGCGGATCTCTTGGAAGAGGCGGCTCGACACCCCGCCTCCCAAGGCGTGGTTGAAGACGGCGGCGGCATAGCGCCGCTCGTCGAACCGGTCCAGCGACCGGCTGCCCAGCACCAGGTGGGCCTGTTCCGTTGGTCGCTCGGCCACGTGCACCGGAACCACCCTTGCCGGAGGGGCGGACCGTACCGGGCGCTGCCCGCCCTCCGCCGAGATCCGGGTGTCGATCTCCGACACCACCGTGTCGTGGTCGAACGCCCCGGCCACGGCGGCCACCATGTTCGCCGGCCGGTAGTGGGTGTCGAAGAACGAGCGGACCGACGCGGCCGTCGTGGCCTCGACCGTGCCCTCGGAGCCGATGACCTCCCGCCCGAGCGGGTGGTCGGGGAACAGGGCCGACGCGCACTGCTCGCCGGCCACGTCGGCGGGCTCGTCCGCGTGCATGGCGAGCTCGTCCAGGATCACGTGCCGCTCGGCGTCGACGTCGGCCGCACGCAGCGCGGGACGGGACAGGATCTCGCAGAGGATGTCGATCCCCAGGTCGGCGTTCTCAGCCAGCAGCCGCATATAGAAGCTGGTGTACTCCTTCGAGGTGTACGCGTTGAACTCGCCGCCCACCTCGTCGACGGCCTCGGCGATGGCGGACGCGCTCCACCGATCGCTGCCCTTGAAGAGCAGGTGCTCGAGGAAGTGCGACGCACCGGCCGACTCCTCGGGCTCGTCGCGGGACCCGGTCCCGACGAAGAACCCGATGCAGACCGACCGGGCGTCCCGCATCTCCTCGGTGACGACGGCGAGCCCGGAGGGCAGCCGGGTCGTACGGATCAACGGCTCCGCCCCGGCCGCCCGGCCCGGCCGGCAACGCCGACCGGCCCTCCGGTCACCGGCGCCGCCGACCGCCCCGGCTCCGACCGCCCGAACGGTCAGGGCGGTCCGAGCGCTCCGTCCGCTCGCCACCGGGTGCCGACGGCCCGAGGTCGCCGAACTCCTCGACGAGCTCCGCTTCGAACGAGTCCTCGAAGGACACGGTGGCCGGCTTCGGGGAACCGCCCGCATCGTCGTTCCTCGGGCTCCCGGCGTTCGTCTCGTGGCTGCCACCACTGGCGCCGCGATCGGCGCCGGGCAGGTCGGCGGCCAGCGACAACGACACCTTGCCCTGGGGATCGATGTCGTCGACCTTCACCTCGATCGGCTGGCCAAGGTCGAGGACGTCTTCGACCCGCTCGACGCGCTTGCCCCGTCCCATCTTGGAGATGTGGAGCAGGCCGTCACGGCCGGGAAGGATGTTGACGAAGGCACCGAACTTCGTGATGTTGACGACCTTGCCCTGGTAGGTGGCACCGATCTCGGCCATGGGCGGGTCGAGGATGGTGGCGATACGGCGACGGGCCTCCTCGACGGCCGTCCCCTCCTTTGCCCCGATGGTGACGGTGCCCACCATGCCGTCGTCGTCCACCGCGATGTCGGCTCCCGTCTCCTGCTGCAGGGCGTTGATGACCTTGCCCTTCGGCCCGATGACCTCGCCGATCTTGTCGATCGGGATCTCGAACGAGATGATCTTCGGCGCGGTGGCGGCCACCTCCGCCCGCGGTTCGGCGATGGCGCCCGCCATCACCTCGAGGATGGTGAGCCGGGCCTCCTTGGCCTGGTGGAGTGCCTGGGCGAGGACGTCGGCCGGCAGTCCGTCGATCTTGGTGTCGAGCTGCAGCGCCGTCACCGCGTCCGCGGTGCCGGCAACCTTGAAGTCCATGTCGCCGAAGGCGTCCTCCGCCCCCAGGATGTCGGTGAGGGTGACGTAGCGGCCCTCGTCGTAGACGAGGCCCATGGCGATGCCGGCGACCGGGGCCTTCAGGGGGACGCCGGCAGCCATCATCGACAGGGAGGAGCCGCACACCGACGCCATCGACGTGGAGCCGTTCGACGACAGGACGTCGGACACGAGGCGCAGGGTGTAGGGGAACTCCTCCTCGTAGGGAACCACCGGCAGGAGGGCCCGCTCGGCCAGCAGCCCGTGGCCGATCTCGCGCCGCTTCGGGCCGCGCATGAAGCCCGTCTCCCCCGTCGAGTACGGCGGGAAGTTGTAGTGGTGCATGTAGCGCTTGGAACTGTCGGGGGTGATGGTGTCGAGCAGCTGGTTCATGCGGGGCATGCCAAGCGTCGTCACGTTCAGGACCTGGGTCTCGCCCCGCTGGAACAGTGCCGAACCGTGGGCGGTCGGCAGGATGTCGATCTCGGCCGACAGCGGCCGGATCTGGGTGGTCGACCGTCCGTCGATCCGCACGCCCTCCTCGACGATGCGCTTGCGCACGACCTTCTTCGTCAGGGCCTTGACGGCGGCGCCGATCTCGCGGCCGCGGTCCGGGAACTCGGCGGCAAGCTTGTCGACGATGGCGGCGGTGGCGGCGGCGATGGCGTCGTTCCGCTCAGCCTTTCCCTGGGTGGCATTGGCCGCTGCGATGCTGTCGCTCCCGACGGCCACGACCCGCTCCCACACGTCGTCGCCGTAGTCGGAGAAGGTGGTGAACTCGATGGGCTGGATGGCACCCCGCTCCGCCTCGAAGGCGGCGACCAGCCGCCGCTGGAGGACGATCGACTCTCGGATCCACGTCTTGGCCGCCTCGAGCCCCTCGGCCAGCACCTCCTCGGTGACCTTCGGCGCGCCGGCCTCGTAGTACTGCCACGAGCGCTCGGTCCCGCCCGCCTCCACCATCATGATGGCCACGTCGGCGTCGGGGGCGTCCGACAGCGTGCGCCCGGCCACCACCAGTTCGAACGTCGACTCGTCCCCGTCTTCGAAGCTCGGATGGGGGATCCACGCACCTTCCGCCGAGTAGGCGATGCGCACCGCACCGATGGGGCCGTCGAAGGGGATCCCCGACAGCATCAGGGCGGCGGACGCGGCGTTGATGGCGAGGACGTCGTGCGGGTTGACCTGGTCGGCGCCGAGGATCGTCCCCACGACGTGGACCTCGTTGCGGAACCCCTTGGGGAACGAGGGCCGCAGGGGGCGGTCGATGAGCCGGCAGGTGAGGATGGCCTGGTCGGAGGCTCTCCCCTCCCGGCGGAAGAACGAGCCGGGGATCTTCCCGGCGGCATAGGTCCGCTCCTCGATGTCGACGGTGAGGGGGAAGAAGTCGGTTCCTTCGCGCACCGAGCGGGCGGCGGTGGCGGTGGCCAGCACCACGGTGTCGCCGATTCGGGCGAGCACCGAGCCGTCGGCCTGCTGGGCCAGCCGCCCGGCCTCGAAGGTGAGGGTGTTCTCGGTGCCGGAGATCGGCGCTGAGACGGAGATGGCGTCCTTCATGACGCTCCTTGTGGTTCGGGGGCACCCCGAGCCAGTTCCCAGTGGACGATCACCCGGAGACCCTGTCGTTCGGGTGGTCCACCACTGGTGACTGACCTGCGGAAGTGCCCATGTCTGTTGGTGCTGTCGGTCCCGTCCGGGTCCGGCAGATGTGCGTGCGCCCGGCCGGAGCCGGGCGCACGAGGGTCAGCGGCGCAGGCCCAGACGACTGATGATCGTCCGGTACCGCTCGACGTCGTTGTTCCGCACGTAGTCGAGGAGCCGCCGCCGCCGTCCGATGAGCTTCAACAGCCCCCGCCTGGTGTGGTGGTCGCCCTTGTGCACCTTCAGGTGCTCGGTGAGGTGGGCGATGCGCTCCGTCAGGATGGCGATCTGCACCTCGGGCGAGCCGGTGTCCGTCTGGTGCAGGCGGTGCTCGGCGATCGTGGCTTGCTTATCGGGCATAGGGGGTGTCGACCTCTTCGACGTACCGGTGGAACGGGAACCCGCTGGTCGGGTGGACCACGCGCATGGGCGCGACCCTCCGGGGCGGACGACCAACTCTACCAGATCCGTCCCCGTCCGACCCGGGCGTCGGCGCGGACGACCCAGGCCGGGGCCGCCCCGTGAGAGCGGGGCGACCCCGGAGGACCCGGATGCCGGCGCGGCCGACGGTTACTTGTCGGGCTGCGGGGTGACCCGCAGGTAGGGCTTGAGCGTCCGGAACCCCTTGGGGAACCGCTGTGCGGCCTCCTCGTCGGAGACGCCGACACCGACGATGACGTCGTCACCCTCGTGCCAGTTGACTGGCGTGGCCACGCTGTAGCGCGACGTGAGCTGCAGCGAGTCCAGCACCCGGAGGATCTCGTCCACGTTCCGCCCCGTCGACGCCGGATAGGTGAGCGTCAGCTTCACCTTCTTGTCGGGGCCGATGACGAACACCGAGCGCACGGTCAGCGTGTCGTCGGCGTTCGGGTGGATCATGTCGTAGAGGGTCGCCACCTTGCGGTCCTCGTCGCCGATGAGGGGGAAGTTGAGGGCCGTGCCCTGCGTCTCGGCGATGTCGCCGGCCCAGGAGCCGTGCGACGTCACGTCGTCCACCGACAGCCCGATCAGCTTGGTGTTGCGCTTGTCGAACTCGGGCTTGGCCTTGGCGAAGGCACCCAGCTCGGTGGTGCAGACCGGGGTGAAGTCCTTCGGGTGCGAGAACAGGATGCCCCAGCCGTCGCCAAGGTACTCGTGGAACGAGATCGTCCCTTCGGTCGTCTCCGCGGTGAAGTCGGGGGCGGTGTCGCCCAGACGAATGGCCATATCGGGATCCTCCAGTGATTGTCGGGGTCGATCCGGGGCGACGGTCGGCGCCGCCCCGTTGGACCCCCACGTTAGCGATCCGACGCCGATTACCGACCAGAACAGTCGGGTTTCCTCCCCGGCCCCCGACCAACCCTCAGCCGGCGGTCGTCCGGAACCCGGGGAGCAGCTTGCGGATCTCGCGCCGGGCGATGGTCATCTTGTGGACCTCATCGGGACCGTCGGCGATCCGCAAGGTCCGCACCCCGGCGTACATGTGGGCGAGTGGGGTGAACTGGGTCACACCGGCGGCACCGTGCACCTGGATGGCCCGGTCGATGACCTTGAGCGCCATGGTGGGCACGGCGACCTTGATCCCTGCGATCTGGATCGCCGCCGACCGGTTCCCCTCAGTGTCCATCAGGTGGGCGGTGCTGAGCACGTAGTCCCGGGCCATGTCGATCTCGATCCGGGACTCGGCGATCCAGTCTTGGATGACGCCCTTGT
>JAJZAC010000182.1 GCA_021799615.1 Actinomycetes bacterium | reverse complement strand
TCACCGAACAGCGGTCCTCGCTCGCCACTGACAACAAGCTCCGCCGCCGGATCAAGGCGTTCGCCTCTACCGTCACCGAGGCCATCGACAAACTCGACTTCGAAGGCCGCCAGCAACTTCTGCGTCTCGTCGTCGAAGAAGTCCGCGTCCGAGGCTTCAACGTCGAGATCCAGCTCAAGATCCCTCTCGACGACCCACCCCACACCAGCACGCCGACACCGTCGAACCCGCCTCCGCCGACCAGGCCGGGACAACCGACGCACCCCACCCGAGGACGCCCGGCCAAGCCCGAGCAGCCGGCACTGTCAAGCAAAGACCGTTTGCGTTCCGCTCTTGACGAGCACGTGGGCGTGGTGCATGAGCCTGTCGACTAAGGCGGTGGCGATGGTGCGGTCCATCAGCTGGTCGAAGCCGCTCGGGTGGAGGTTCGAGCTGATCGCGAGGCTGCGGCGCTCATAGGCGGCGTCGACGAGGCGGTAGAGGCCCTCGGCGGCGTCGGCCGACAGCGGCAAGAGCCCGATGTCGTCGACGATCACGAGGTCGGCCCGCAGGACCGGGGTGAAGGCCTTGGCGATCGAGTCGTCGACCCGGTGACGGCGGACGAGCGCCCCCAGGTCCTCGATGCCGAACCACGCCACGCGCAGGCCGGCGTCGACGCCGTGCTGGCCGAGCGCCTCGCACAGATGGCTCTTGCCGGTGCCGCTCGGCCCGCACACCACCACGTTCTCGTGGCGGCCCACCCACTCGAGGGTCCGCAGCGCCTGTTGGGTGGCGCCGGCGATGGAGCTCCGCTTCGCGTCCCAGGTGTCGAAGGTCTTGCCGGCGGGGAAGCGGGCCTGGCGCCGGCGGGTCTCGGTGGTGGAGCGCTCGCGACCTTCCACCTCGGCCTGGAGCAGGACCCGGAGCAGCTCGGCCGGCTCCCAGCGCTGAGCCTTGGCCGTGAGCAGCACGTCGGGGGCCTGCTCTCGCACATAGCGGAGCCGCAGGCGCCGGCACAGTGCCTCCACCTCGCCGGCCAAGGGTTCGATCGTCGTGCGTGCCGGGCTCATCGGGCCTCCCTGTTCGAAAAGCCGGCCCAGCGCCCGGTGCCCGGCTGCAGCGAGGTCGACGGATCGGCCCGGCGGACCTCGATGCGCCGGGCGTCGCAGATGGCGGCGAGGTCACCGGCGTCGAAACGCCCGGCCATGGCCGCGAGCCCCAACGCCTCGTCGACCCTGTCCCGGCCGACGATCCGGGCGAGGGCGACGGCTTCTTGCATGCGGGCCTCGATCCCCCTCGTCCCGACGGCAGCCGCCTCGAGCAGCCAGAGCTTCGCCCCCTCGCCCAAGGAGAGGAACGCCTCCTCGGCGGGGTTGGTCGCCCTGGGACGCCGGTCGGCCGGCTCCTTGCGCTCGGGATAGTGGGCCGGGTCGATCGAGGCCTGGCCCGGGCCCACCCGGCGGTGGCGAGCCACCTCTTTCACCTCGCCGGGCCCGCCGGCCACCACGACCACCTCGTCGCCGGCCACCCGCACCCACACCCTCGTGTCCCGAAGCGTGTGGGGCACCGAGTAGCGGGCCCCGTTCAACATCACCGTCGAGCTCCACGACACCGAGCGCGACAGGCCGAAGGCCACCGAGTAGGGCTCGTTCGGGACCCGGTGGAGGTGAGGGCGCTCGTCACCGAGCGCCTCGGCCGGGATGCGGCGGGTGATGGCGTGGGGCCGGGAGTTGAACCGGTCCATAGCCGCCTGGCAGGCGGCCTCCAGGTCGGCGAACGTCTCGTAGTCGGGACGCAGGTTGGCCTCGGTCGGCACCACGTCGGCCTTGGCGATGCGGACGGTCGACTCGGCACCGCCCTTGGACTCGGGGTCGGCCACCACGCAGGTGCGCACCACCACGCCGTAGTAGACGGCGGCCGACACGATGGCCGGGTTCCTGACCGGGATGCGGGCCACGTGGCGGGTGGTGACGGTCTTTTCGTTGTCGGTCAGCAGGTAGGTGGGGGCGCCGCCCAAGATCGCAAAGGTCCGGTCCCACGCCGAGAGCACCGAGGGAAGGGTGCGGTCGGGCAGGGCGAGGATCACCCGGAACCGGCTCCATGCCAGCCAGGCGCAGAAGAGCACCGTCTTTCGGCCGGCGACGACCGGGCCGTCGCCGTAGTCCCACTGGAGCCAGAGCCCCGGTTCGGGGATCCAGGGCTGATAGGCACGAGCGTGGGTGCGGCGCCAGGCGGCCTTGACCGCCTTCACCACCCGCCGGGTGGTGCGCGGTGACCCCTGATAGCCGAGGGCCACCAGCTTGTCGTGGACCACGTCGGCCCGCACCCGCCCCTGGGAGCGGTCGACCCACTCTTCGATCTTCTCGATGAACGGGTCCGACAACGTGCCCCGCTCGCCGGTGGCAAGCGACGTGGGATCCAGCCCGGCGTCTCGGGCGGCCACGTAGCGGCGCACGGTGTGGTGGTCGACACCGCACAGCTGAGCGGCAGAGCGATACGAGCGCGTCAGGTCGAACGCCTCGAGTACGTCCATGATCTTGTCCTCCGACAACATGTGAGTGGCTCCTCCTCGTGCTGGATCGGTTGGTCAGCACCGTCGATCTCAGCCGGGGAGGAGCCCCTGTGGGTGAACCATGTCCCCGACCGGGGACACCAACGGCCGCGCGTGGGGAGAAGCCATGGCCACGCGTGGGGAATTCCGATGGCCGTCCGTGGGGACGTTCAGTGGCCGCCTAT
>JAJZAC010000181.1 GCA_021799615.1 Actinomycetes bacterium | reverse complement strand
CGGCTCGCGGCTGATGCCGGCCGGCGGTCGGTTGCATTGGCCGTCGAGGGGCTCCGGCCGTCGCAGGTGCTGACCGCGGCGTCGTTCCGCAACGCCGTCGTCACCATGATGGCGCTCGGCGGCTCGACCAACGCCGCCATCCACCTGCCGGCCATCGCCGGACGGGCCGGGATCGATCTACCCCTCTCCCTCTTCGACGACGTGGCACGCACGGTTCCCGTGCTGGCCGACGTCGCCCCGTCCGGTCACTTCCTCATGGAGGACTTCTTCGAAGCGGGCGGCCTGCGGGCCCTCCTGGAGGAGATCCGTGATCGGCTCGATACATCGTGCCGGACAGTCAACGGTCGCACGTTGGGCGAGAACATCGCCGGGGCGCAGGTGTTCGCCTCCGACGTGATCAGGCCTGTAGACCGCCCGGTGCAGGCGTTGGCGCTGGCCGTGCTGCACGGGAATTTGGCTCCGGACGGCGCCGTCATCAAGGTCAGCGCGGCGAGCCCGAAGCTCCACCGGCACCGCGGGCCGGCTGTCGTGTTCGAGGATCGGGCCGATCTGGACCGCCGCCTCAACGATCCCGGGCTCGAGGTGACGGCCTCGTCCGTGCTCGTCCTGCGGAACGCCGGACCACGGGGTGGGCCGGGAATGCCCGAATGGGGGATGATCCCGCTCCCGTACAGACTCATCCAGCAGGGGGTGCGCGACATGGTGCGCATCAGCGACGCCCGCATGAGCGGGACGAGCCACGGGACGACGGTGCTCCACGTCGCGCCGGAGTCCTTCGTCGGCGGCCCGCTCGCCCTGGTCCAGGACGGCGACGTCATCGAGCTCGACATCCCCGAGCGGCGCCTCGAACTGCTGGTCGGTGCGGACGAATTGGAACGGCGCCGATCAGTATGGACGGCGCCGCCTCCGCGATACGAACGCGGCTGGGGTGCCATCTACGACCGGAACGTCCTGCAGGCCAACGAGGGCTGCGACTTCGGAGTGCTGCGCGGTCGGCTCGGCGCCCCCGAACCGGAGATCTACTACTGACGAGCCAGCGGCGAGCCGGCACGGACACTCCGCCCATGCTGTCGGTGGTCACGTGTTCGACCGTCGATGGGAACGAGGGGCCGGCTCCCCCGCAGCCACTCCCGGTGGCGAGCGTACGTGACCGGCCCCGCTGGTCGGAGGCCCGGTCAACCTGCTGTGTGAGCCAGAGCTGGTGGTCCTGCCCGGACCCGACTGATCGGTCCACCCGCTATGTGAGCTGTAGCTGGTGGTCCTGCCTCCACTTGTCGGCGAACACGAAAGGCGTGCGCATGCCGAGGACGGAGCGCGGTCGGTAGGTGTCGTGCTCTTCGCTCCGATCGGCGACAAGGACCATCGCCTCGAGCGGCTGTCCAGGAACTGCCCGTTCAGGTCCTCGTTCCGAGGTCGCGCGCCGAAGCTCTCGTTCCAGACGCTGTGCCATGGTGACCCGGTGTCGGTGACGCCCTTGTCGGTCAGGTCGAAGCGACACCCGTCTGTCGCGGCCATGGTGACGAGCTCGGGCCCGTGGTCGAAGCGCACAGAGCGCGGTGCGCCGCCGTCGGAGGCCACCACCAGGTTGGTCTCGACGTCCCGGTGGCGAACTGGAGACGCATTCCCGGCAGAGGGCAGTGGTCAGCTTCATCACCGTCCCGTCCACGACCACGGCTTCCACCCCACAGGGGGGATCCGGTCGTGCCCCGATCCTCGCCCCTATCCCCCGGCTCCGCGGAACGGGGCGTCGAAGGAGAAGATGCCGCCATCCGCGGCCACCAGCCAGTAGCCACCGGTGGCAGGATCGGCGGCCATGCCGACGACCGGCTGGACGAGGATGAGACCGCCGGTCGACCCGTGGAATCTGGCGTCGCCGAAGGCGAAGACCCCGCCGTCGGTGGCGACGAACCAGTAGCCCTTTCCGTCGGGGGTGACCGTCATCCCCACCACCGGCTTGTTCAGCACCAGGCTGCCGGTAGAACCGAAGAAGGGGGCGTCGAAGGAGAAGATCCCCCCGTCTGCCGCCACCAGCCAATAGCCGCCGGTCGCAGGGTCTGCGGCCATGCCGACAACCGGCTTGTTCAGGTGTTTGCCGCCGGTCGACCCGTGGAATGTGGCGTCGCCGAAGGAGAAGATCCCACCGTCTGACGCCACCAGCCAGTAACCCTTGCCGTCAGGGGTGGCTGCCAGCCCCACCACGGGGGCGTTGAGCGGCTTACCCCCCATCGAACCGTAGAAGTGGGCATCGCCGAAGGTGAAGATCCCGCCGTCGGAGGCCACCAGCCAGTAGCCCTTGCCGTCGGGGGTGGCGACGATGTGGGAGATCGGGGCGTTGAGCGGCTTTCCCGCGAAGGAGCCGTAGAAGCCGGCATCACCACGGGGTGCCACACCGCCCGCCGAGTCCACGATCCAGTAGCCACCCCCGTCGGGTGTAGAGGCCGTGCCGACGACGGGGGCGGTCACGGTGAGCGTGGACGCTCCGACGTCGATCGACAGCACACCGGTGGCGTGCTGGCCGTTGGCGTCAGTGACCTCGGCGGTGAAAGTGGCCGTGCCGTAGGTCTGGACCGTGCCGGAGATCAGACCGGAAGACGACAGGCCGAGCCCACCGGGCAACGAACCGGAGGCGATCGACCACGTGTAGGGAGCCGTCCCCCCGGACGCATTGAGGCCGAAGGTGTAGGACGCTCCCACCGTGGTCGACGGGAGGCTCAGATTGGCGACCGTCAAGGGTAGGGTCAAGGTCAGCATGAC
>JAJZAC010000180.1 GCA_021799615.1 Actinomycetes bacterium | reverse complement strand
CCAAGGGTGGATCGCCGCCTGATCGGAACCACGCCCGGGCGGGACCGCCGAAACCGCTCTTCGGGCGGTCGATGATCGCCTGGTCCACCGTGCCCCGCGCTGCCGTCCGAAGCGGCACCTTCGTGCTGCCGCCGGCGACGAATGCCGCCGGTCGGGCCCGGTAGGTCAGTGCCGTGACCGCTTCATCGAGGAGGGGAACCCGGATCTCGATGCCGGTGGCCATCGATGCCTTGTCGACGTAGGCCAGATTGAGGTTGGGGAGGAACTGGGCGCGGTCGAAGGCGAGCGCGTCGGCCAAGGTGGTGTCGTCCAGGCGCGTGCACATCGAGTCCAGCTCGCCCAGAGCGTCGTCTGCCGCGTCGGGCAGCAGCGAACGGAGCTCGTTCCGCGTGAGCTGGGCCATCAGGCGCCAGTAGTGGGGCGGTTCGTCGTCCCCCACGGCTCGCGCCAGCTTTTGCAGGTTGCGCCTGCCGCCGTAGGCGGGTCCGGGTGTGCCGCCGAACAGGAGGGGCGAACCTGCCCGAGCCAGGCGGCGCAGTCCCGAGGGGATCCGGGCAGCTGCCCGCGCCCTACCGAGATTGAGGTGGCGGGGGTAGCCGGCCCACAGCTCCTCGCCGCCCACCCCGGACAGCAGGACCTTCGTCGAGCTGGCCCGGCACAGCTCGTACAGGGTGATGGCGGCCGGATCGGCCACTGGGTCGTCGAAGTGTCTGCGAAGCGTGTCGATGGCCTCGCCCGGATCGACGGCGATCTCCACCTCCGACAAGCGGACCTGGTCGAGCGAACGTGCCACCTGCCGGGCGTAGCGGGTGTCATCCGGTGCGATCTCCAGGCGCTGGGCCGTGGCGTCGTACCCAGCGGTGAGGGCCAGGAGCTCGTCGTGCCCGAACTTGTCGGCCACCAGGTGGGCGAGGAGTGTCGAGTCGAGGCCACCGGAGAGGAGGATCCCGACCGGCACGTCGCTCAGGAGCTGGCGATTGGCCGCCTCGCGGATGGTGTCGAGGAGCTCCTCCGGAGGAAGTTCGTCCTCCACCGGATCGGGTGCTCGCCAGTACTGGATGGTCCGGACCTGACCGCGTTCGACGACGAGGGAGCGGCCGGGAGGCAGCTTGTGGATCTGCGTCCACGGGGTGCGCGGATGGGGGATCCACAGCAGCGTGAGGAATTGGGCGATGGCGATGCGGTCGATGTTCCGGGCGAGCCCGGGCTCGAGCGCGATCAGGGCCCGCGGCGCCGACCCGGCGACCACAGCCCCGTCGACGGTCGCCCAGTAGAGGGGCTTGACGCCAAGTCGATCGCGGGCCAGCAGGACCCGGGCCTGTGGCCTGTCGGTGATGGCGAACGAGAAGATCCCCTCGATCCGCTGCAGGACTCCGTCGCCCCATTCGAGGTACCCACGGAGCAGGACCTCGGTGTCCGACGTCGACCGGAACCGGTGGCCGGCTTTCACCAGTTCGTTCCGGAGCTCGGGAGCGTTGTAGATCTCACCGTTGTAGGCGACAGCCACCCCACGTCCGTCGTCCACCATCGGTTGGTGACCGGACGGCGAGGGGTCCTGGATGCTGAGGCGCCGGTGGGCCAGGCCGAACGGCAAGGGACCGTCGTCCTCCAGCAGGATCCCTGCGTCGTCGGGGCCGCGGCTGGCGATGGTGGCCGAAGCGGCTTCGAGCGCTCTGGCACCGGCCGGCTTGCCGAAGCAACCCACCCAGCCGCACATCAGCAGGTCCTCGCTGCGGCGTGGCGGTCCTGCTCCGCAGCCATCGACCGGTCCCGGCTCACCACGTGAGCTCCCATCCACGGGTGAGGGGCGGCACCCCGACCACCCGGTGCTCGGTCGTCGTCCCCGGTCGGGTGGTGCCGAAACCGGCGGCCAGGCGGCACGGCCGCTCGTCCACCGTGTCCCCGGCAGCGCCCCCGGCCGTGTCATCGGTCGGGTGCACGGCAGCGCCCCCGGCTGGGTGCCCGGTGGCGGTGACGGTGACGGCATCGGCCGATCCCGCCGGCCGGTGCAGCCGGCTGACGACCACGTGGGTGCCCTCGCCCGTCACCTCGTCGCGGATGGCCAGACGCCCCGGTGCGAACGTCCACGTCCGCCGGTGGACCGGTGACCCCGGCAGGTGGCGGTAGCCGTCGTGGGAGGCGGTCACGGTGATGGCGGTCCCGTCGTCCTCCGCCCGCTCCAGCGTGCCGTGGGCCCGCCGCCCGGCCCGGAACGTCCCCCACACCTCGGTCTGGTCGGTGCCGTCCACCTCCACCGTGTTGTGGGCGGCGGTCGAGCGCTCGAAGGTGCGCCGCCGCCCGGGCTCGTAGGTGGAGGTGCCGGTGTCGGCCACCACCCGGGCGCCGTCGACCGCCAGCTCGAAGCTCAGGCAGTCGGCGTGGGCGTGGGCCGGCAGCTCGTCCGGGCACGGGTCGCCCACGTCGAGCACGGCCCAGCTGCGGGCGTCGGGCCGCACCACCACGTACCCGCTCGGCTCCAGCACCACGAGCCGCTCGTCGGCGGCGAGGGGTGCCAGCCGGGCCAGGCGCTCGGCGCCCACCGGCGCCCCGTCGTTCACCAGCGGCACGTCGCCGCCGGGCGTCACCATCGCCCCCAGCCACCGCCGCATGCGGAGGATGGCCGCCTCCAGTCCCGGCACCGGCTCCCGGCCGTCGGCGGCCAGCAGCCCGGCCACGTCGACCAGGTCGCCCAGCACCTGGCAGTGGTAGGCGGGGGAGCGCTCGAAGTGCCCCCCGTCGGCCAGGACCTGCACGGGGAGCTGGCGCTCGAGGTGGGCCACCGCCGTGGCGAC
>JAJZAC010000071.1 GCA_021799615.1 Actinomycetes bacterium | reverse complement strand
TGCCAACCAGGAGGCGGCTGCGTAGACCAGCCGCTCGGGACCGTCACCCAAATTCCACGCCAAGTGGGACATCCTCATGGACCGGGTGGGCAGAGGACCGGGAGGTCGTCCGGCGACGGTGGGCGACCGGGCGGTGTTGGCGTTCTTCCTGCTGCTCGCCGAGGAGTGCGCCCCGGTCCAGGTCGAGCGCATGGCCGATCTGGTGACGACCCGCCTGTCGGATAACGCGCTGGCAGCCATCGGCATCACGTCCCGCCCGGAGGGGCACCGTGTCGCCTACAACCGCATCTGGCGGGCGGTCCGTTCGCTGCTCGACGTACTCGAGCCCTTCCCGGCACCGCGCAACCGCCGGTTGACCACGAAGGAGCTCGACGACGTCTGCCGGAGTCGCGACCCCGAGACGACCGCGGCCAGGCGTGCTCGGCTGGACTGGGTGTCCAACCGGTTGGTCGAGGCATCGGTGCGCCAACTCGCCCCCGACGTGCTCGCCGCCTACCTCGGCAACCTCTGCATCGACGCCACGCTCGTCGAGACGTTCGGCGTCGGGCGGGGCAATGATGCCCTGTACGCCTCCAGTGAGCCCGATGCCGCCTTCTACGTGCGCGACGGGGACCATCGCCACCCCGGGGATGGCCCAGGCAAGAAACCGGACAAGAACGGCTACGGCTACGAGGCCCACCTCGCCGTGATGGGCGACAACGACCCCGGGGCCACCACCGCCGAGCGGTTCCCGAAGCTCGTCCTCGGGATGCGCCTCGACAAGCCGGGGTTCGATATCGCCGGGAATGCGATGTCGGTACTGCGTTCGATCCA
This sequence comes from Actinomycetes bacterium, assembly GCA_021799615.1. Classification (GTDB taxonomy): domain Bacteria; phylum Actinomycetota; class Acidimicrobiia; order Acidimicrobiales; family RAAP-2; genus JAJZDI01. The sequence goes on along the minus strand of JAJZAC010000071.1, from coordinate 13,211 downwards.
CGGGCGTGGCTACCCGGCCACGTACCTCGCAGCCGACCGTGCCTACCTGCCGGGCTGTAAGGCGGAAGGCTTCCAGTTGCCCCTTCGTGCCCTCGGCTCCGAGCCGGTCTTCGACTACAAGGTGGACGAGCTCGGGATCAAGGACGGCTACGAGGGGGCGATCCTCGTCGAGGGCTCCTGGTACTGCCCTCGAATGCCGCAGCCACTGGTCGAGGCGACGGTGGACTACCGGAACAAGACCATCGACGAGGCAACGTGGAAGCAGCGGATCGCCCAGCGCCGGTCCTACGCGTTCCGCCGCAAGGCCACGCCCGATGCCGACGGGTATGTCCCCATGATGTGCCCGGCGTGCGGACCCAACGCCACGGCGATCTGCCCGTTGAAGCAGGTGGTCGGGTCGCCGGCGGGGCGCACCAAGGTCACGATCGGTCCGGGCCCCCACCCCAAGGTGTGCACCAACAAGGCGTCCGTCACCTTCCCGCCGACCGCCGGGGCCAAGTACCGGCAGCCGCTCCCGTTCGGCACCGACGTGTGGCAGCGCACCTACTCGACGCTCCGGAACACGATCGAAGGCTTCAACGGCTACCTGAAGGACGCCGCCTACTCGGGACTCGGCCAACGGACGAGGTTCCGCATCCGGGGCTTCGCCGCCCACTCGATCAACGTCGCTCTCGCGGTCGTCGCCTCCAACCTCCGGAAGATCGCAGCGTTCGAGACCACCCGGCGGGACCGTGGCGACCGGGAGGGTGGCCCCGCTCCCCGGACCCGCCGCCCACGGCGGCGTGACACTCTGGCGAAGTACACCGTGACGCCCGATCAGCTCCACTCGGGCGACCCGCCCGCCGCCTGACCCGACGGCGATTCCTCCCCACCGGCTGGTTCGGCGCGCCCCGGCGCGCCCGTGACCATGCCCGCCGGCCCCGGATCGGGTCGATCCTCCCGCCGGAGCCCGGACGATCCCGCCCGCACTCCCCGGACCACCCCGGGGCCCGGCCGACGCCGGGTTCCGCGAACAGAAGGGGGCTGGTTTCACAAACAGCCCCCGGTGGGCGAGGGGGGACTTGAACCCCCACGTCCTTTCGGACACAGGAACCTGAATCCTGCGCGTCTGCCAATTCCGCCACTCGCCCGAGCGACCCCGCGACACTACCTGATCCGGTGCCGCTTCCGGTCCCTGTTGGCTCGTCCTGTCCTGGCGCCCCGACCGGGGACGGACGCCCGGGGGCGGAGGCCGACCGGAACGTCATTCCTGCTCATGGGGGGTGCGATGCCCTCCCTACCCCCCGAACGGGGCACCGTCCCGGTAGGCTGACGCCGGAATGGGACTGCAGAGTTTCGAAGGGCGCCTCGAGCGCCTGGTCGACGGCGCGTTCGGTAAGGCCTTCCGGGGGGAGCTGCATCCCGTCGAGATCGGCCGCCGCCTCACGCGCGAGATGGACCTCCAGCGGCGCCTCGGCGTCAACGGCCTCATCGCGCCCAATGCCTTCGTCATCCGGCTCTCCCCCCGTGACTTCGAGCGCTTCGAGAGCTTCCTCGACGCGCTGGTCCGGGAGCTGGAGGAAGCAGCGCGTGAGCACGCCCGGGTGGAGGACTACGTCTTCGTCGGTCCGGTGACCGTCTCCACCGTCGAGGATCCGCGCATCCGGCGGGGCCGGTTCACCGTCACCTCGGACATCCACGAGGGTCCCGCCGGGCTGGGAGCGGCGTCGCTGGTCCTGGCCGACGGCACCCGGATCGTGCTGGGGGCGGAGCCGACCACGATCGGGCGCCTGCCCGAGTCGACCGTCGTGATCTCCGACCTGAACGCCAGCCGCCGCCACGCCGAGCTGCGGCGCGTCGGCAACGACGTCCTCCTCGTGGACCTGAACTCGACCAACGGCACGCGGGTCAACGGGGCGAACATCCGGGAGCGGATCCTCCACGACGGTGACGAGATCACCATCGGGACCACGTCCCTTCGCTTCGAAGCATCGTGACCGCCACCACACACCCCCTATGCGCCTCGACCTCGTAACCCTCCCCAATCCGGTCAACAACACGCCCGTGCTCCATGTCCTGGAGTACGGGGTGATCCTCCTGTTGTGGCTGTTCTTCATGTGGGTGGTGCGGGCCGTGTGGGTGGAGGTCAAGCCGCCCCGCCGCCGCTCCCGCGACAGCGACGACATCCCCGTCACGGGACGTGGCGCGCGCCGGGGCAAGCAATTGCGCCTCCACGTGGTCCGGCCGGACGACCAGGTCGGGCGGGCCTACGACCTGGGGGACGAGGTCACCATCGGCCGGGCCCCGGGGTGCGGGGTGTCGATCGGCTACGACTCCTACGCCTCGAACCTGCACGCGCGCGTCTTCCGGCTCGACGGGGACCTGTGGGTCGAGGACCTGGGCTCCACCAACGGGACCTGGGTGAACACCAGCCGCATCACCGAGCGCACGCGGCTCGACAAGGGCGACCTGGTCCAGGTGGGGGGCACCGTCTTCGAGGTCGGCAAGTGACATGACCGTCCTTCGTTCGGGGTCCGCAACCGACACCGGGCTGGTCCGAACCTCGAACCAGGACTCGCTGCTGGTCTCGGCCAGCCTGTTCGCCGTCGCCGACGGCATGGGCGGCCACGCCGGCGGCGAGATCGCCGCGGACATCGCCGTCCGTGCGCTGGAGTCGGCGTTCATGCGGCACCCGTCGGGCATGGGCCTGGCCGATGCCGTGAACACCGCCAACCGGGCGGTGTGGAAGGCGAGCGAGGAGCGACCCGAGCTGCGGGGCATGGGCACGACCCTTACGGCCGTCGCGCTGGTGAACGAGCAGGGTCGCGACATCCTGGCCCTCGTCAACGTGGGCGACTCCCGGACCTATCGCTTCCACGACGGGGAACTGGTCCAGATCACGGCCGACCACAGTGTGGCCGAGGAGATGGTGCGGGCCGGCGAGATCACCCCGGCCGAGGCGGCGGTGCACCCGAGGCGCCACATCCTGACGCGGGCCCTGGGCGTCGCCGACGGGGTCGAGGTCGACCTGTGGCGGATCCACCCCAGCCGCGGCGACCGCTACCTCCTCTGCAGCGACGGGCTCACCAACGAGCTGGGGAACGGGCAGATCGCCGAGGTGCTGGCCAGCGTCCCCGACCCCCAGCAGGCAGCCGATCTGCTGGTGCGGGCGGCACGGACCCACGGCGGTGCCGACAACATCACCGTCGTGGTGGTCGACGTGGTCCTGGGTGACGAGGAGCGCACCGCGGCCGAGCCCGCCGCCGGCCCGATCGCCGAGGATTTCGTGATCTCGTCCCGGGGCGCGTCCCCCGCTCGCGCCGTGGAGCCCCTGGCCGTCCCCGAGGCTCGGCTGCCGTCGCGCCGGGAGCGCCGCCGGGAGCGCCGCCGGGAGCGCCGCCGTACCCGGAGCAGGCGCCTCGTCACGGTGCGGACGTTCGTCTTCACCCTGCTCCTCTGTGCGGTGCTGGCCGGGGCGTACCAGGCCGTCCGGTGGTTCGACACCAGCTCCTTCTTCGTCGGCCTCAACGGCAACGAGCTGGTCATCTACGAGGGCCGCATCGGCGGCTTCCTCTGGTACCAGCCGGCAGAGGCCGAGCGCACCGGCGTCACGACCGCCGACGTGCCCGCCGAGTTCCTCCCCTCGCTCCGCTCGGGCGTGGAGGAGTCCTCGATCGACGCAGCGCGTACCTACGTGCACAACCTCGAAGTCGAGCAGGCACTCCGCACGGCGCCGGCGGCGCCGCCAACCGGGGGCCTCCCGCCGGCCCCGATCACCACGACCACGACGAAGGCAGGTGGCTGATGGAACGTCGCATCCGACTGGCCGGAGTGTTCGTGCTCCTCCTCTTCTTCGGGCTGTTCCTGCAGCTGAACAACGTCCAGTTCCTCCGGGCTCATGCGCTGGCCACCAGTCCCGGCAACCCCCGCACCATCACCGACCAGTTCGGCCAGCCGCGCGGGGACATCTTCTCGGCGGACGGCGTCCTGCTGGCCTCGTCGGTCGCCACCGGGAAGACCCCCTACGCGTACCAGCGGGTGTACCCGCCGAACACCGCCACCCTGTTCGCCCAGATCACCGGGTACTCCTCCATCCTCTACGGCACCTACACGGGGGTGGAGGGCGAGTACAACAAGTACCTCACCGTCCACACCACCCCCATCCGCAACCTCCACGACCTCTTGACCAACCACCAGGTGGTCGACGACGTCACCCTCACCGTCCGGGCCTCGCTCCAGGAGCAGGTGGCGGCGGCGATCAACGCGGTCGGCTCGCCGGCCGGCGCCGTGGTCCTCGACCCGTCCACCGGGGCGGTCGAGGCGATGTACGCCACACCCACCTTCGATCCCAACCCGCTCTCCTCGATCGACATCCCCACCGAGCAGAAGGCGTGGCTGGCGGACAACGCCGGCGGGTACACCACCACACCGCTCGTCTCCAACGCCTTCCAGACGACGCTCGCCCCCGGGTCGGACTTCAAGGTCATCACCACGTCGGCCATTCTGAAGGGGCGCCCCGACCTGGCGGCCAAGGTGTTCCCCACCAGTCTGGTGCAGATCCCCCTGCCCAACTCGGGCGGCCGGACGCTGCACAACTACGACTACTACCCCTGCGGCGGTGACCTGGCGATGCTGGTGGCCCAGTCGTGTGACGCCGCCTTCGGCCAGCTGGGCATGGACCTCGGGGCGAAGGCCCTGGTCGACGAGGCCACCCTCTACGGCTTCAACCGTCCGAGCCCCATCGACCTGCCCGGCGCCGGCGTGTCGACGATTCCCCCCGCCTCGTCCTTCGCCGGCAACCTGCCGGGCCTCGCCTACTCGGCCATCGGCCAGGAGAACGTGTCGGCCAGCGTGCTCCAGATGGCCATGGCCGCCTCGGCGGTGGCCGACGGCGGGGTCATCATGACCCCCCACGTCATGGCCCAGATCCGCGACAGCCAGGGCAACCTCGTCACCTCGTACGTGCCCACCCCGTTCTCCCGGGTGATGTCGGCACAGGACGCCGCCCAGCTGTCGACGTTCATGCAGGGGGTGGTCGCCTTCGGCACCGCGTCGGCGGTCGGCTTCCCGGCCGCCTGGAACGTGGCCGCCAAGACCGGCACCGCCCAGACGGGCCACAACGAGAACAACGACTGGATGGTGGCCTTCGCCCCGGCCAGCCACCCCCAGGTGGCCGTGGCCGTGGCCGTCCCCTTCCAGGCACCGGGCACGGTGGGCGCCGGCGTCGCCGGCCCCCTCGTCAGGTCCATCATCGGTGCCGCCCTCGGGCAGGCCGGATGACGGCCGTGCGTCCAATCGCCGTGCAACCGGGCACCGGCCGCCCGGGCACCGGCACGCCCGCCGTGACGGGGGACCGCACCCCGGCGCCGCCCGCCCGCCACCCCCTGTCCACCCGCCACGACGCCGACGGCGTCGACCACGAAAGGCCCCCGATGCGTTCCCCAGCCCCCGACCGCTCCCGACCTAGGCTCTGACCCGCCATGGTGTCACCCACCGAGCCCCGCGTCTTCTCGCAGCGCTACGAGCTGAACCATCTCATCGCCCGCGGCGGGATGGCCGAGGTCTACCGCGCCCACGATCGCCTCCTCGATCGACCCGTCGCACTGAAGGTGCTGTTCCCCGAGCTCTCGGTCGACCGCTCGTTCGTGGAGCGTTTCCGGCGCGAGGCCCAGGCCGCCGCCAACCTGTCCCACCCGAACATCGTCCCCGTCTTCGACTGGGGCGAGGACGGGGGCACCTACTTCATCGTCATGGAGTTCGTCGACGGCCGCCCGCTCTCGGCCATCTTGAAGACGGCCGGCCCCCTGTCGGCCGAGCGGGCCGCCGACATCGGCGCCCACGTGGCCGCCGCTCTCGGTTACGCCCACCGGCACGGGGTCGTCCACCGCGACGTCAAGCCGGGCAACGTGCTCATCACCGACGACGGCCAGGTCAAGGTGACCGACTTCGGCATCGCCCGGGCCGTCAACACCGAGGAGAGCCTCACCCAGACGGGCGCCGTCATGGGAACGGCCACCTACTTCTCGCCCGAACAGGCCGAGGGGATGGGGGTCGACTCCCGGAGCGACATCTACTCGCTCGGGGTGGTCCTCTACGAGATGGTGACGGGACGCCCCCCGTTCCTCGGCGACACGCCGGTGGCGGTGGCGTCGAAGCACGTGCGGGACCACCCCCCCGCTCCCCGCGAGATCAACCCGGCGGTGCCACCCACGTTCGAGGCGGTGATCCTGAAGGCGATGGCCAAGGACCCCGCCTTCCGCTACCAGACGGCAGAGGACCTGCGGGCCGATCTGCTCCGCTTCAACGAGGGCCGCTCGGTGCTGGCCATGTCGGACGTCACCCAGGCGAACGCGGCCGTGGGCACCACCCAGATGATGTCGGCCGTCGACGGTGCCGAACCCCTCCCGCCGCCGCCACCGTCGCGCAACCGGACCCGGACCTACGTCGTGATCCTGGTCGTGCTCCTGGTGGCGCTGGTGGCACTCGGCCTGCTGCTCGCCCGCTCGCTCGGGTACCTGGGAGGATCGCCGTCCTTCGCCCTGGCCAACGTGGTGGGGCAGCCGGCGGCGCAGGCGACGGCCACGCTCAGGTCGGAGGGCCTCGACGTCGTGACGACCAGGGTCACCTCGAGCCAGACGCCCGGCACGGTGCTCGGCCAGGATCCGAAGGCGAGCTCACTGGTGAAGAAGGGCGACACGGTGACCCTCCGAGTGGCCACCGCGGCCCAGACCACCGTCCCGTCGGGCATCACGTCGACGAACCTCTCCAACGCCCAGCAGATCCTCCAAGCGGCCGGCCTCCAATGGAAGGTGACGAACGTGGCCAATTCGGCGCCGGCCGGCACGGTGCTGAGCTCGGACCCCGTCTCGGGAGCCACCATCGACCAGGGGGGTACGGTGAACCTCACCGTCTCCAGCGGGCCGTCCAGCGTGACCGTCCCGTCCCTGGCGGGCCAGAACCAGACGCAGGCGGCCAACCTCCTCGGCCAGCAGGGTCTCAGTCTGGGCACGGTGACCCCGCAGGCTTCCACCCAGTACGCGGCCGGCGTCGTCATCTCGTCCAACCCCCCGTCCGGCACCCAGGTCCAGCCGGGCAGCGCGGTCGACATCGTCGTCTCGTCGGGCTCACCACCGCCCACCACGACCACCACGACCACGCCGCCGCCGCCGACGACGACGACCACGACGAGCACGACGACACCGACGACACCGACGACACCGACACCGCCGGCGGGGGCCGTCCTGCCGTTCACCGGCCCGGGCCGGGGACACCAGTCGCCCTGACGGCGCCGCGGCTGCCGGCGCCGGCCTGCCTAGCCCGCTGCCGGGACCGCCGTGGCGAGGAAGTTGGACAGGAGGGTGGGCCCGTCGGGGGAGAGGATCGACTCGGGGTGGAACTGCACCCCCCAGACCGGCAGCGTCCGGTGGGCCACTCCCATGACGACGCCGTCGGCCGTCGTGGCTGTCACCCGGAGCACGTCGGGCACCGTGCTCGGGTCGACGACGAGCGAGTGGTACCGGGTGGCGGTGAACGGCTCCGGCAGCCCGGCGAACAGGCCGCTGCCGTCGTGGTGGATGGCCGAGGTCTTCCCGTGCATCAGCGTGGGGGCGGGGACGACGTCGCCGCCGAACACCTCGCCGATGCACTGGTGGCCCAGGCACACCCCGAGAATGGGGACCTCGCCGGCCAGCTCGCGGACGACCGCCGCCGACACCCCGGCATCGGCGGGCCGCCCCGGTCCGGGCGAGACGAGCACCAGGTCGGGCCGCGCCGCCCTGATCCCCGCCACGTCGATGGCGTCGTTGCGGTGGACCTCCGGCCGGGCGCCGAGCTCGCCCAGCTCCTGGACGAGGTTGTAGACGAAGGAGTCGTAGTTGTCGATGACCAGGACGCGGGGACCCATGGGCGTCCCAGCGTACCGGCCCTCCGGAGCGTGGCGGCCCGGCCGCGCCGGCCGCGGTGGCTAAGGTTCGACCATGGCAACCAAGGCCAAGGGGAAGGCGAAGCCGGGCAGGGCCCAGCGCAAGGGGAGCTCGCTCGGCCGGGCGACGGCCAAGGGCGGTGGCGTCGGGCGGTACACACCACCGGAGGAGAGCGGCCGGTACACGCCTCCGGTGCCGAAGAGCTATCGGGAGAGCCCCCGGTGGATGGGCGCGCTCATCGTCGGGCTGTTCGTGCTGGGAGTGCTGATCGTCATCCTCAACTACACCGACGCGCTGCCCGGGGGTGTGAGCAACTGGTGGCTCCTCGCCGCCATCGCCTCCATCTTCGGTGGCCTGATGGTGGCCACCCGCTTCCGCTGACCCGCTTCCGCCGGCGGGTCGGCGCCACCCCGCCGTGGGCGTCCCGCCGGGCTGCGTCATCCCGTCTCGCAGCGCCCCGCCGAGGCGGCACCCCGCCGTGGGCGTCCCGCCGGGCTGCGTCATCCCGTCTCGCAGCGCCCCGCCCGAGGCGCCACCCCGCATCGGACGCGGCGGAGCCGGCCCCGAAGGGCCGGCTCCGTCCGGTCTGCGCCGCGTCCCCGGGGGCTCTGCCCGGCCCCCGGAGCGGATCAGCCGAGCCGCTCGATGATGGTGGCGTTGGCCAGCCCGCCGCCCTCGCACATGGTGAGGAGGCCGTAGCGGCCCCCGGTGCGCTCGAGCTCGTTCAGGAGCGTGGCCATGAGCTTCGCCCCCGAGGCCCCCAGCGGGTGACCGAGGGCGATGGCACCACCGTTGACGTTGACCTTCTCCATGTCGGCCCCCAGCTCGGCGGCCCAGGCGAGGGGCACCGAGGCGAATGCCTCGTTGATCTCGATCAGGTCCATGTCGTCGAGGGTCAGCTTGGCCCGTTCCAGCACCTGGCGGGTGGCCGGGATCGGACCGGTGAGCATGGTGATGGGATCGCTGCCGGCCAGCCCGAAGCCGACGAAGCGGGCGCGGGGGGTGAGGCCGAGCTCGGCGGCCTTCTCCTCGCTCATGACGAGGACGGCCGATGCGCCATCCGTGATCTGCGACGAGTTGCCTGCGGTGACCTTGCCGTTCTCGGGGCGGAACGCCGGCTTCAGGTTACCGAGGACCTCGACCGTCGAGTCGGGACGGATGCCCTCGTCGGCGGTCACCAGCTCGTCGGTGTCGTTGCCGTCGTCGTCGCGGACGGCAACCGGGATGAGCTCCCGCTCGAAGCGGCCCTCCGCCGTCGCCTGGGCGGCCAGCTTGTGGGAGCGCACGGCGAACTCGTCGAGCTGGTCGCGGCTGATCCCCCACTGCTCGGCGATGAGCTCGGCGCCCTCGCCCTGGCTGACCAGGCCGCCCCGTTCGGCGTAGCGGCTCATCACCCGCGGCCCGAAGGGGAAGCCCAGGTCGCGGACCACGGACGAGCCCATGGGGGTGCGGGTCATGACCTCGACGCCGGCAGCGACGACGACGTCGTAGGCACCGGCCATGACGCCCTGGGCGGCGAAGTGCAGTGCCTGCTGGGAGGAGCCGCACTGGCGGTCGATGGTGGTGGCTGGCACCGACTCGGGCCAACCGGCGGCGAGCACGGCGTTGCGGCCGACGTTGAGGGCCTGCTCGCCGACCTGCATGACGCAGCCCATGATCACGTCGTCGACCAGCGCGGGATCGAGGTCGTTCCGCTCGACGAGCGCCCGCATCGGCTCCGACGCCAGGTCGGCCGAATGCCAGTTGCGGAACTTGCCGTTGCGCTTGCCCCCGGCGGTGCGGACCGCGTCGACGATGACGGCGGTGGACATGGTGTGTCTCCTTCCCCGGGGATCCCCCCGGTCCCGGGCGGACCGGTCCGGCGGCGTGACCTGCCGGCCGGGCCCGACCACGGCTCGGTTCTGGATGTGGACCCGCCGGAACGGCGGGAGGCGACCGGATAGTTGACCGCCCGGTCAAGAGTGTAGCCGGCCGGCGTGTGTCGCACCGGGCGGTTAGGGTCCGACAATGGCTGTGCACGACGAGGCAGGTCACGGGGCCGGTCACGACGGCGGTGGGGGCGGGCCCTCTGTGTCCGGTGGCCGACCGAAGGACATGGACCGCTGGCTGGGCGACGGGGGCATGCCGCTCATCGCCACCGTGGGGGCCTCGTTCGACGCCTACGGGGTCGACGGCGAGGACCTGGGCTGGGTGGAGGGGACGTTCACTCCCGCCGGGCCGGCCTGCAACCCCCACGGCATCGTCCAGGCCGGTGTGCACGCCCTGCTCCTCGACGCGGCCATGAATTTCGCCATCAACGCCGCCCTGGCCGGTCGGGACCGCACGCGGGCCACCCTCGAGCTCAAGGTCGAGACCATGCGGCCGGCTGTCCTCGAGGGCCGTTACCGCCTGCGTGGCGACGTCGTGAGGATGGCGCGCCAGGTCGCCTACGGCGAGGCGACGGTGCGCGACGCAGACGGGCAACTGGTCAGCCGTTCGACGGGGACCTTCCTCCTCCACCGGGACGACGGCGGTGGGCGCCGCCCCTGACGAGCCCGCCGGGTGGGGCCGGTGCCGCTTCTGTGCCCTCCCCCTCCCGCCAGGCGACGCCTGCTGCTACTGCTGCCGCACGGTCGCAGCCGGCCTGGGTGTCCCGCCGGTCCCGGTGGTGGCGGCGGCCGTCTTCCGGCCGGGTGACGCGGTCCACCGCATGCTCCGCAGGTACAAGGACGCACCGGTGGCCGAAGCCCGCTCCTACCACGCCGATCGCGCCGCCCGGCGGCTGGCGCTGTTGGCGGGCCGGCACGGTCGCCTCCGGCGCGGCAGGCCCTGCGGGGCGTGGGACGTGGTGGCGACGGTGCCGTCCTCCCGCGGCCGGTCCGGCAGCCCCGTCGACGACCTGGTGGGACGGGTGCCGGACCTGGCGGCAGAGCGGCGTCCCCTGCTGGTCCGGGGCCCCGGCCGCCTGGACCATCTGGTGGCGTCGGTCCGCGGGTTCGCGCCCGGTCCGGCGGCCACCGAGTGGCGCGGGGCACGGGTGCTGGTGGTCGACGACACCTACACGACCGGGGCCCGCGCCCAGAGCGCGGCGGCGGCGCTGCGCCGGGCCGGCCTCGTCCCGGTCGGCATCGCCGTCGTCGGCCACCTGGTCGCCCCACCCGGCGAACGGCGGCCCCGGGACCGGGCGTGCCCGAAGGCCGCCGCCGGCCCGCTACGTGCTTAGATTTGCCGATGCCGCCGCCAGCAAGCGAGGTGCCGGAGGTCGCCGGTCCGGTGAGGCCGGCCGGCGTGGAGCCGACGCCGGACACGTCACCGGCGGCTCCCGGGGCACTGGTGCGCCCCTTCCCCGGGCGCTGGCACGCCCCGGTGGGGACGGCCCGGTGGTTCCTGCTCTTGTCGCTCCGCCCGGCGCTGATCTACGTGGCGTCCCGTCTCGGCACCCTGCTGGTGGCCAGTGCGGTCTCCTACGCGGTGCACCAGCCGCTGCGCACCACCCTCATCGCCTGGGACAGCGGCTGGTACCTGTCGATCGCCCGGTCGGGCTACGCGCACAGCGTTCCCCCGGGATTCGGCAACGCTGCCCAGACGAACCTCGGCTTCTTCCCACTGTTGCCGGCCCTGGTGCGCGCCACCCACCTCGTGACCGGGCTCGGCATCGACCGGTCGGGTCTGGTGACCACGTTCGTCCTGGGGCTGGTCGCCGCCGTCGCCGTGTGGTGGTTGGTGCGCGACGTCTACGGGGACCAGGGAGCGGACCGGGGGACGGCCCTCGTCTTCCTGTCGCCGGGGGCCTTCGTGCTCAGCCTCGTCTACACCGAGGGGGCCACCATCGCCCTGGTGGCCGGGTGCCTGCTCGCCCTCCGCCACCGGCGGTGGCTGGTGGCCGGCCTGCTGGCCGGGGCGGCCACTGCCGCCGACCCGGTGACCACCGCCGTGTTCGTGCCGTGCGCCATCGCCGCCTACCAGGCCATCCGGACCCGGCGGGAGTGGCGGGCGCTCCTGGCCCCCCTCCTCACGCCGCTCGGCATCGGCTCCTTCTTCGTGTACCTGTGGATCTACAGGGGCTCCCCCTTCGAGTGGTTCGACGCACAGCGCCACGGGTGGCAGGGCGGCAGCTACTTCTGGGGTGTCCCCGGTGCCATCCTCACCGTCGCCCGTGACGGGCTGGCCTTCCCCAACGCGAACGTGAAGGCACTGAGCGCCGTGCTGGCCATCCCGCTGGTCATCGTGTTCCTCCGTGCCCGGCCACCGGCCACCTGGGTGGGGTACTCCCTCGCCGTGCTGGGCTTCGGGATCCTGTCGCCGATCATCGGGATCACCCCCCGCCTGCTGCTGCGCGGGTTCCCGTTGCTGGCGGTACTGGGTGCCCGCCTCCGACGCCCGTGGTTCGAGGCTGTTCTCGGGCTGTCGGCCCTGTGCCTGGCCGCACTGGCCGTCGTCTCGCTGGGGAGTACCGGTTTCACTCCGTGACCACGGTGGCCGGGCACCATTGGCCCGGTTCATTGCAGTCGTCGTGCAAAGATTGACCGTCCGTGGTTATTCAGACGCTCTCCGCACAATTTTCGGGTAGGGTGACGCGTCCGTGACCAGGGAATCGATCGCTGACGGGCTCGAGCAGGCACCGGAGAACCGGCCACACCGTGCGCCGTCGCCGTCGTTACGGGCAGCGAAGAAAGCGGCCATGCGGGACCGGATCGTCAACGCCGCGCTCGAGCTGTTCCGGGAACGCGGCTACGAGGGCACGTCGGTCGCCGACATCACCACCCAGGCATCGGTGGCGCCCCGTACCTTCTACGCGTACTTCCGGACGAAGGCCGACGTGGCACTGGCCGGCTTCATCGACTGGCACGAGGCGATCCTGGCCGAGCTTTCCCGACGCCCGCTCGACGAGAACCCCGGTCAGATGCTCCGGGGGGCGCTGGCGGTGATGGCACAGCATGGGTTTGCCAGCGGCCGGCCCCTGGTGGACGTGGAGGGCCTGCCAGTGGCGCCAGCCGGGATCGCCGTCGTCCTGGCCGAGCGTGCACCCGACGTGGCCGGCCGGGTCTTCCAGACGCTGACCCGGGGGCACCGCGAAGTCGCCCGCCTGTTCCGGGAGCGCATGCAGCTCCCCGAGACGTCCGTCGTCCCGGAGATTCTCGCCGGCGCCATGACCGCGGCCTGGTATGCCGCCATGTACGCCTTCGAGCGGCTTGCCGGCGAAGGGTTGGCCCCTCCCTCCACCGACCAGCTGGGCATCGCCGCCATGGACGCCTACGTGGAGGGGATCGGCGGCCTGTGGGCGCAGGAGCAACCGCAGCGGGCCCGCCCACCGTCGTGAGGCCGGCGCCG
>JAJZAC010000006.1 GCA_021799615.1 Actinomycetes bacterium | reverse complement strand
CGTGGTCGGCGGTGCCGTGGTCGTCGTGGTGGTCGGCGGTGCCGTGGTCGTCGACGTGCCCGGGCCGTAGGCCTCCAGCGCGTCGACGACGGCGTTGTCGGGGAACGAGGACGTCCAGTACCACGGTGCCATCCCGCCGGCGGAGCCGCCGTCGTCGATCGACGTGACCACCACCCGGACACCGGTGGCCGTCGCCGTCGGGAAGCTCAGCAGCGCCATGCGGGAGAAGAATTGGTCCGTCTCCGACGCCACCGTGGTCCACGTCCCTCCCTCGTCCAGCTGGACCTGGTAGTCACGCAGCCCGGGGATCACGCTGGCCAGTGAACTGGTGGCCACCACCACGCGGTCGACCGGTGCCGGTTCCGGCATGGTCACGGTCAGGGTGGGCGTGGTGTCCCCGGGGGCCGACGCCCACACCGGCGTGGAGGACAGCCCGGTCGACGAACCGCCCATGTCGGCCACCGGTACCGTCACTCCGCTGACGACCGCGGAGCGCAGGACGTCGGCGGGGCCGTTGGTCGACGACAGCGAGGACGAGGCGGTGGCCGCCGTCCCCGTCGCCAGGAGGAGGTCGGTGCCGAACGTCTCGGCCGGAGCGATGGCCACCGTCGTGCCCGACGGCACGTGGAGGTAGACGGGAGCACCGGTCAGTTCGAGGGGTGCGGAGGATCCCGAACCGAAGGCGAGGCTGCCGCTCGATCCCAGCGCGCCCGTGGTGGCGAGCGACGCCGGCACCGTGCCGCCGGTGACCGACACGACGGCCGGCACCGACAGGTCGTCCGTCCAGGCGGCCAGCACGTCGCCCGAACCGCCGGGCGGCGGTCCGAAGAGCATGGCCGTGGCATGCGGGACACCGGTCGGCACCGTGCCGAGGAACGGTCGGGACCCGAGCACGTTCGACACGGTCATCAGGGCGATCCCGGCCGGCTTCACGTACTGGTCTTGGCTGCTTCCCTGGATGAGCGAGTACGAGGTGCCCGTTCCCGAGAACTCCCCCTCGGTCACGAAGTAGTTCCAGTCGGTGATGCCGACGGAATGGAGCCACATCCAGGCTCGGGCGACCCAATTGCCGACGTCGTAGTAGGCGGCCGGTCCGTCGGACCACCAGCCGAGCTCGGTGACCCAGATGGGCTTGGCCGACGCGCCGTACTGGGCCATGAGCGAGCGGAGGGACTGGAGCCCGGCCATGGTGCCCTCCTCCTCGAAGGACGCGTCGTACTGCGTGTAGGGATGGGCGGCCACGATGTCGACGTCGGAGAAGCCGCCGGCGGCGGCGAACGCCTGCCAGTAGGACTCGCTGGCGCCGATCACGGTGCCGCCCACCACCTTGTCGCTGCGGCCGGTGGCCTGGTTCACCGCCTGGACGGCCTGGTAGAAGGGGGCCAGGATCTGGTCGACGTAGTTCGTGGCGCCGGTCCACGTGGCATTGGGTTCGTTCCACGCCTCGAAGTCGGTCAGGTCGGGTGCGGACGTGGCGAAATGGGCCACGATGGCCTGGACGTCCTGTTCCCAAAGGCCGCCGCCGGCGTTCACCACGGCGCTGTCCACCGCGTGCCCGTCGGCCACCTGGACCTCGTAGGCGACACCCAGTGACCTGGCCTCGGCAGCTGCCTGTTCGACGGCGGGATCGTAGGCGGTGAACACCAGCGCTCCCGGCCCGCACTGGGCCGCGGTGACGGCGGACGGGTTGCACGACGGCAGCATGGTCGCCCAGTCGAGTTGGGTGCGGTCCAGGCCGGTCCCGAACGCGGAGGCCAGCTGGACGCCGCGCACCGGGCCCGGGCCCCCGAAGTCGATCCCGGGCGCGAGGGAGGACAGGTCGAGCGTGTCGCCGGCCATCCCCACCGAGTACGTGAGGCAGGTGGACCCCACCGTGGCGCCGGTGGTCGAGTCGACCAGATCGGCATTGACCAGGTAGACACCCGGTCCCTGGTCGGCGGGGGGAACGGCGAGGGGCAGGGTGAGGGTACCGTCGGTGGCAGTGGCCGCCGTCGACACGGCGGCGGTGGTGGGGGCGGGGACGGCCCCCGACGTGTACTGGCTGCGCCCGGCGACCCAGTAACTGAGGTCCAGCTGCGGCGCCAACGACGACCACCACGGCTGGAAGGTGGCGGTGATCGACGGCGTCGTCCCCGGCGCGAAGTAGTTGGCCGCCTGGGGAGTGGACAGGCCGGCACCGATTCCCAGGGTGTCGCCGAAACCTCCCTGGAGGGGCGCGGCCGGTGCCGCGGCCAGCGCTTCGAGGTCGGCGACCGTCGTCGACGCGATCTGGGACCCGTTGCCGTTGGCGAAGTACACGGTGGAGCCGACCACGGCGACGGGCGAGTTGGTGCTGACGTTGCCGAGGGTGCTGTCGGGCACGATCTGGGGCGCCAGGCCGTTCTCGGCGACGAGGTCCATGCCCTGTCCGTAGGAGGGCCACCCGTCGTCGGCCACCAGGATCGTGGACCCCACCTGGGCGGCGAAGCCCTCCTGGTAGAAGTGGAAGGGGGAACCGGGGCTGTCGGGCGAGCCGGCGGCCCCGGCGGCGCCGAAGGTGCCGATCACGGCGCCCGACGAGGAGTAGCGGGTCACGCTGGTGCCGTCGGTCACCAGGAGCCCGCCGTTGGGTCCGGGGTTGACGTCGTCGTTGTTGCCGGAGCCGGCCACCGGACCGGTGGCGACCTGCGTGCCCGTCGTGGAGAGCACCGGTCCGCCCGCCTGGCCTCGCAGGACCACGCCGACGGCGAAATTCCCCGAGGCGTCGTGCCAGGGATACAGGCCGTTGGGGATGCCGGCGACGGGTACCGACCAGGCCAGGGATCCGGTCGGTGTGACCTTGCCGACACCCCAACCGTAGGAGAAGGACCCGAACAGGTAGAGGTTGCCGGACGGGTCGGCCACCATGTCCGTGCTGGCGTTCCCCTGCGGGAACGGCAGCGCGAAGCTGGTGACCGCTGCGCCGGCCAGCGTGCGGACGACGATCGACGAACCGCTCAAGATGTCGATGTCGCTTCCCACCACCACGAAATTGGTGACGGGCACGCCGCTGACCACGGTCTGGACCGGCGAGGAGGGAGCCGCCACCGTGGGCTCGGCCACCGACGACGGGGCGGCCACACCGCACAGCGGCGCGGCCGGGGACGTCCCGGCGACGGCGGCCGCCGCCGGTGGAGGTGCGAGCGCCGGCCAGGTGGCGGCGGCAGCGAGGACGGAGACGACCGCGGCCCGGCACGCGGCCCTCGCCCGGCCAGGTGTCTGCGGGGCAGAACGCATGACGTGCCTTTCCGAATCGGGGTGCTTGCCCAGCTATCGGCACGCAACGAAGTGGCCTGAAGACGGAGAGTGGGATTGTTGCGAAAGCCGCGCCGGCGTTCGTTCCCGACCTGGGACAATGGAGACCCGGGATGACGAGGCCGCCCGCGCCGGTGCATGGTGGTGGGCGACGGCCGCGTGCCGGGGGGACGATGGAGTGGAGAGAGGGGCTCGAGACGGTGGCCGCGGTGGTGGACAAGGTCGGCGACGGCGAGTTGGTGCGGGCCGAGCCGGTGTGGTTCGGCCCCGGTGAGCGACCGCTGTTCGGTTGGCTCACCGGGCCCGCGTCCGGTGAGGCCCGGGGCGCGGTGGTGCTGTGCCCGCCCCTCGGCGACGAGGAGCGGATGACCTACCGGACCTTTCGGAAGGTGGCGGAGTCGCTGGCGGCGCACGGGTTCGTCTCCCTCCGGTTCGCCTACGACGGCACCGGCGACTCGGCCGGGCTGCCCACCGATCCGGATCGCCTCGGGGCCTGGATCGCCGGGGTGCACGCGGCGTTGGACCTGGTGCGCCAGGCGTCGCCCGGGTGGACGGCGCTCGTGGGGATGCGGATGGGCGCGGTGCTGGCGTCGGTCGCCGCCGTCGCGTCCGAGGCACCCCCCGATGCGTGCGTCCTGTGGGATCCCTGCCTCGACGGGCGGGAGTTCCTCCGCCACCAGCAGGCACTGCTCGTGCGGCTCTTCGACGGTCGCCTGCCGTCGCCGACGGGGGCTGACACCCCGGGGTACTGGTACGACGAGGCCACGGTCGCCGCCCTGGAGGGGTGCCGGCTGGACCTGGCTCGACTGCGTGACACCGTGCCGGCCACGCTGGTCCTCACCCGTGAGGACCGCGCCACGCGCCGCCGGCTGCTCGCCCGCACGCCGGGTCTGGAGGACGGCTCCGGGGTGGCGTGGGAGGTGGCGGCCGGACAGGCCGACCTCCTGGACGTCCCTCCGTTGGACGCCGCCGTCCCGTGGGAGGCGCTGGCCACGGTGGGCACGTGGTTGGGGTCCCGGGCACCGGAGGACCGGCGCCCCTGGCACATGCCCGTCGGCCCCGACGGGGTGCTGGTTGCCACCGGCGAGGGAGGTCGTCCGGTCCACGAGCGGGTCGTCCGTCTCGCGTCCGTCGGCATGTTCGGGATCGTGACCGAACCGGTGGGCGGGGGGTCGCGGCCCTGGGTGGTCTTCGTGAACGTGGCCACCGAGCACCACATCGGTCCCGGCCGTCAGTGGGTGGAGCTGGCCCGCCGATGGGCCGGGGCCGGGCTGTCCTGCCTCCGGTTCGACCTGACGGGCGTGGGGGACAGCCCCGTCCATCCCGGTCAGCGCGAGAACGTGACCTACGCCCGGCAGTGGCTCGACGACCTGCCCGACGCCGTGCGGTCGGTGTCCCCCGACGACCCCTCCGACGTCGTTCTCGTCGGGTTGTGCTCGGGTGGCTACGGCGCCCTCGAGACGGCGCTGACCCTGGGTGCTCGTGGTGTCTGCACGATCAACGCCGCCGTGTCCTCCACGTCGATGCACAAGGAGTCCGGGCTGGCCGACTCCCGACGGCAGGCGTTCATGACCCTGCCCATGCCACTCGTCCGGCTCGCCCGCAAGCACGGTCGCACCGCGTGGTGGATCTGGCGCACCGTCCGGCAGGTGGTGGTGGGGTGGGCGCCGATGGCCGTGGTCGCCCGCGGGGTGCGGGCCGGTGTCGACACGTTCGTCGTGTCGGGCGAGGACGAGGTCCGACCCCTGCGCGAGGTCGCCTACTGGCGGTGGTTCGGCGAGCGCCGGCTGCGACGGACCGGGCGCTTCACGCTGACCGTGGTCGAGGACATGGACCACAGCCTGCTGATCCGCGACGGCCGCGAGCGTGCCGCCGCCCTCCTCGACGCCCACGTGCGGGAGCGGTTTGCCCCGCCGGGAGCGTGACGCGCCGTGGACGGACGGTCATGGAGGACGTGAGGGCGGCGCCAGCGGACCCGGCGCCGCCGGTGTTGGCATCCGTCGTGATCGTCACCTACCGGCGCCCGGACCACGTGCGTACCTGCCTCACCCACGTCGCCGCCCAGACGGTGGCGCCGGTGGAGACCATCGTGGTCGACTCCTCGGTCGACGACGACACCGAGGCCGTCGTGACCGCCGAGTTCCCTGGCGTGGTCTACCTGCGCAACCGGCGGGGCCCGGGGACGACGGCGACGGCCCGCAACCTCGGCCTGGAACACGCCACCGGCGACGTGGTGGCCTTCCTCGACGACGACGCCTATGCCGAGCCCACCTGGCTGGCGGAGCTCCTGGCCGCCTACGGTCCCGGCGTCGGCGGTGTCGGCGGGCGCGCCGCCAACGGCAATCCCGGCGAGGAGGACGAGGGGACGGACCGTATCGGGCGGCTCCGGCGCGACGGCACCCTCACCGGGTTCTTCGCCGCCCGACCGCCCGGCCCGGTCGAGGTCGACCACCTGCTGGGGGCCAACATGTCCTTTCGGCGCGACGTGCTCGTCGGGCTGGGTGGGATCCGTGACGGCTTCCCCGGCACGTGCCTGCGGGAGGAGACGGACATCGCCCTCCGGGTGCGCGCCGCCGGTTGGCGCCTCGTCTTCACCCCCTCGGCGGCGGTGGTCCACGTGGCCGGTCCCTACGCCCGGGGCCGCCGGTTCGACACGCGCTACGCGTACTTCGCACAGCGGAACCACGTCGTCCTGCTGGCCCGCAACTTCGGTCTCGTGTCGCCGGTGCTCCGGCGCTATCTGCGGGTGGGCGTTGGTGAGGTGGCCCGGCTGCTGGCCGGGGAGCGCCCCGATCCGCCGCCACGCGGGCGCCGACGGGTCCGGGCCGTGGCCGGCCGGCTGTCGAGAGCGGGGGCAGCGGCCGCCGGGCTGGCAGCCGGGGGAGCGGCGGCCGTCGCCGAACGGGCGGTCGCCGCCCGGCGGGGGCATCCGGGCCCGGTGCGGCCACCGGTGGTGCCGGCGGCGGAGCCGCCCACCCGGCCGCCTACCGTCGTCTTCGTCGACGAGTTCGCCTGGACGTCCTTCGTCCACCTCGCCGTCCTCCTGCGCCGGCGAGGGGTCCGGGCGGTCCGTGTCACCACCCGACCTCCCAGCCGGATCGGCACCCGCTGGTGCTGGGACGCCACCGTCGAGGTGGGTTCGCTCGACGAGATCGAGAGCGCCGCCGGCGTCCTGGCCGGGGAGCGCGTGGTCGACCTCCACGTGGCCGAGCCACTGGTCGGCGGGGTGGGACCGGCATTGCTGGCCGCGGTCACGCCCGCCTGCCGCCGGCGCTTCCTCCGGCGACGGGAGCTGATGGACAAGCTCGAGGTGTCGAGGGCCCTCACCGCCGCCGGCCTGGACGTCCCGTCAGCGGTGGCGTTGCCGGACACCGACCTGGCGCGGGTGGTGGGCGAGCTCGGTCCGCGCCTGGTGGTGAAGGCTCGGGTCGGTGCCGGCGGTGAGTCGGTGGTGATGGTGGACGGCCTGGACGAGCTGCGTGCCGTGGTGGGCGCGCTGGAACGCCCCGAGGAGTGGTACGTGGAGCGCTTCGTCGAGGGGGAGTCCTTCCAGGTCGCCGGAATGTCGGACGGATCGCGCCTGTGCTGGCACGTCGGCTACCGCATCGTCGAGGCCGTGCGGTCGCTCGGCCCAGCCCGGCGGTTGGCGTACCTGCAGGGTCCGGTGTTCGACCGCATCGCCCAGGGGGTGGTGGAGGCCACCGGGCTCGAGGGCCTGTTCAACGCGGGCATCCTGCGCGACGCCGACGACCGGTACTGGGTCCACGACGTGAACCCGCGGGTGTGGGGGTCGGTGTCGGTGTCGGCGATGGCGGGCGGGAACGTGGCCGACGTGTACGCGGCCTGGGTGGCCGGTGACCCCCTGCCCGATCCCGTGGTCCCCGCGCTCGGCGCCCGTGCCGACGCGCTGCCGGGGGCGTGGGACGACGTGGTGTCCGACGGGCCCCGGTGGAGTGCACCCGTCCGGGTCGCCCGCTGGTGGTTCCCGTACTGGCGCGTCCTCGGCACGGGGTGCCTGGCCTACGAGGCGTCCGTCCGCCTGCGCACCGCCCTCGACCGGCGGGCACTGGGGCGCCGGGACCGGCGGGCAGCGGGGCGCTGACGCCGTTCCGTCGCCGGCCCGTGCACCGGCGGCCGGGGTCGGGACCGCTCAGATCACGTCGGCGAAGCCGCGCTCCATGCGCTCGAAGACGAACATGCCGCCGACGAACACGCCGACCGAGACCGCAGCCGATGCGGCCAGCTGCCACGCCGGGGGCAGCGGTTGGCGGATGAGCGACCACCGGAACTCCTGGAGGATCCACGCCAGTGGGTTGAGGTCGAAGAGGAGGTGGTACCGGGCCGGCACCGCCGCCGGCGAGTAGGCGATGGGACTGGCGTAGAGGAGGAGCTGGAGCACGAACGGGACGATGTACTGCATGTCGCGGTAGCGCACGGTGAGCCCGGCGGTGATCACCGTGACGCCCGACGCCAGCAGGACGAGGAGCACGACCCACACGGGAAGGGCCAGTACCGCCCACCCGGGGTTCACGCCGTAGCCGGCGAGCAGCACCGCCATGAGCACCAGGGCGATGGCGAAGTCGACGACGACGGCGTAGGCGGTGGACAGGGGGACGAGCACGCGGGGGAAGTAGACCTTGGACACGAGGCTGGCGTTGGTCACGAGGGAGCCCGTCCCTCGCGAGACGATGCCGGAGAAGACGTTCCAGGCCAGCATGCCGGCGTAGCTGAGGAGGAAGTAGGGGACCGTGCCGTGGGGCAGCTTGGCCACCGAACCGAAGACGAGGGTGAAGACACCGGCGGTCAGGAGCGGTTGGAGGACGACCCAGATGATCCCGAGTGCCGTCTGCCGGTAGCGGAGGGTGAGGTCCCGGGCGCCGAAGCGGAGGAAGACCTCCCGGCTCTCCCACAACTGGCCGAAGCGGGGCAGGGACCAGCGCCCCGGGGGGACGATCACCACCGGGCGGGCGCCATCGGGCGGTCCGGGGTGCTGGGTGCCGGACGACTCGGCGGGGGGCGTCAGCATCGTTCGTAGGTGAAGTCGGCGAACACCACGCCGCGGTCGGTGGCCTCCGAGGAGGTGGCCACCGGGTACGGGGGGTCGGGGAGGACGTCGAAGTGCGTGGCGGCCTGCCAGACGTCGATGCGGTCGCTGGCCCGCACGGCGAAGGCGTCCACGGTGTAGCTGCCCGGCTTCAGCCACGGCGTGCGCAACCGGAGCTCGCACGTCGCCGGCCGGTCGGGTTCCAGCCAGAACCCGAGCACCCGCGAATCGCACTGGGCCACGATGGTGCCCAGGTCGTCGAGTACGTGGGCCACCAGCCAGTACCGGCCGGCCAGTTCGGGATTGGCCGACACCTCGAGGTGGACCACCTTCTCGTCGGATGCCGCGTAGAGGTCGCGTTCGGCCCGCACCGACGTGAAGCGCACCTCGCCGCTGCCGGGCCTGGTCGAGGCGTCGAGGCCCGCGTCGCGGATGCGGCGGTAGCTGTTCCGGTACTCCTCCAGGGCACCGTCGACCGCCCCCTGGTAGCGGAGGCTGCCCCGCTCGAGGTAGAGGGCCGAGTCGCACAGGTCGACGATGGTCTGCGCCTGGTGGCTGACCAGGAGGACCGTCCGCCCGCCCCGGGCGACCTCGCGCAACTTCTCCAGGCACTTGGCCTGGAAGTCGGCGTCGCCCACGGCCAGCACCTCGTCGACGGCCATGACCTCGGACTCGAGATGGGCGGCCACGGCGAAGGCGAGGCGCACGTACATCCCGGTGCTGTACCGCTTCACCTGGGTGTCGAGGAACCGCTCGACGCCGGCGAAGGTCACGATGTCGTCGAAACGCGAGCGGATCTCGGACCGTCGCATGCCGAGGAGGGTGCCGTTCAGGTAGACGTTCTCTCTGCCGGTGAGCTCCGGATGGAAGCCGGTCCCGATCTCGAGGAGGCTGCCCACCCGGCCACCCATGACGATCCGGCCGGAGGTGGGGGCGGTGACGCGGGTGAGGATCTTGAGCAGTGTGGACTTGCCGGCGCCGTTGCGACCGATGAGGCCGACGACCGAACCCCAGGGGATCTCGAAAGACACGTCCCGGAGGGCGTCGAACGTCTCGCGCTCCATGCGGGTGAACGGGTGGCGCACGCGGGCCAGGAGCGCCTCGGTGGCGGTGACCGGCGCGTCGGCATGGTGGGCGATCCGGTACGACTTGGAAAGACCTGTGACGGTGACGGCGGGGGACGGTTGCATCGGGGCTCTCGGCGGGGGCTCCAGGATCTGCGGCTGGTCGCCACCGTTCGGCTTCCCGGCCGCCGTCATGCTACCCGGGCGGCCGGGGCCCCCGATGATGGGAGGGCAGGTTCACGCCAGGGCGCGGCGGTACAGCGCCAGATGGTCGGTGGCGACGTCGTCCCACGTCCGGCTCCGGGCCCGATCGCGGTTGCGGGCCGCCCGCGCACCCACCGCCGGATCGCTCAGGGCGGCCAGGATCCCGTCGGCCAACGCCGGTCCCGTCGGCTCGACCAGCAGTCCGGCGTCGCCGACGATCTCCGGGAGGGCGCCACGGGCGGCAGCCACGACCGGTACCCCGGCCGTCATGGCCTCGAGCGCCGGCAGCCCGAACCCCTCGTAGGTGGACGGTACGACGACCAGGGCCGCGCCGCGGCGGAGGCCGGCCAGGGTGGACCGGGGCAGATGGCCCGGGCGCACCGTGCCGCCGACACCGGCGAACAGCGCGTCCCGGCGGGCGTCGGCCGGCCCGCACAGGACGAGCATGCAGTCGGGCCGGGACCGGTGGACAGCCCTCCACGCCTCGGCCAGGCCAGCCAGGTTCTTCCGGGCCGTCGATCCGCCGGCGTGGAGGACGTAGGGATGCCGGATACCGAGCGCGGCCAGTTCGACGCGGCCGAGCGGTTCGGCCTCCGCCAGGTCCCGGTCGGCGCCATGGTGGACGACGACGGGCCGCACCCCGGTCGCCGCTTCGATCTCCGCTGCCGCGAAGACCGAGGGGGCGACCACGACGGCGGCGCGCCGCACGGACTGGCGCCAGCCCGGGGGGAGCGCGCCCTCGTCGGCGAAGTGCAGCGGGGCCAGGTCGTGCACGGTGAGGACCTCGGGCGCACCAGCCGGTGGCAAGCGGAGGTCGAGCCGGTGCACCACCGCCGCAGGCCCGTAGGTGAGCCGGGCAGCCCACCGGGCGGCGGGTGCGGGCAGCCCGGCCACCGCCCGCAGCGGGAGCCGTCGTCCTGTGGTGGCACGGGAGCGAAGGGAATGGACCGGGCACTCCCGGACCTGCCAGGCGTCACCGGCGACCCGGCCGAGGGCCGCGGCCAGATTGCGCTCGTAGGCCTGCTGCCCCATGGCGACGCTGGTCGCCAGCGAGGCGAGCACGAGGCGGGGAGGGGAGTCGGCAGGGGGCATGGGTCCGGTCGTTGCGGCTGCCGGCAGCGTAGCGCCGATGAATCATCACTCTCCGTGGTGGTCGCGCTACAGGTGGGTCCCGGTCGCGCCGATGGGACGGTGAGCGCCCATCCCGGGCGTCATGGAGACCGAGATGCAAGATCCTGCCCCCCTTGCCGATGGACTCGAGGCCGACGACGTCGCCGTACCGGCGTCGCCGTCCGACGACGCCACCTATGCGGCCACCGTGGCCGTCCCCGGCTACCGGGGTCCCGACCGACGCCGCCCGGGAGTGGCCAACGCGGTGCGGCGGGCGCTGTATGGCCGCTCGCTGAGCGCCCGTTCCCTGCAGGCAGCGGTGGCGTTGTCGGTGCTGGCCGCAGCTGGCGTCGCCGGCGCCGCCGGCTTCGGCGGGAGCAGCGGCAACGGCACCCCGGGTCCCCGCTCCGTGGCTGCGGTGGCGGCACCGATGCGGGCCAGGGAGGCCTCCACCTCGCACCCGGTTCCGCCCACCACCGTCCCGCCCACCACCGTGCCGCCGCCCACGGCTCCGCCCACCACCGTGCCGCCGCCCACGGCTCCGCCCACCACCGTGCCGCCGCCCACGGCTCCGCCCACCACGGCCCCGCCCACCGCGGCACCGCCCACGACCGTCCCGCCGACCACGGCCCCGGCCAGCACCGCTCCGCCGACCGCGGCCCCGCCGCCGGCGGCTCCGGCAGCCGCGCCGCCGGCCACGGCGACCCCCCAGCAGCTCGGTGCCGACGCGCTCACCCTGGTGCGGTACCCGTGGCAGCGGATCCCCGGCTACTCCATCCAGTTCCTGCCCATCGCCGACGCCCCGTCTCCCGGCTTCTACGGCAACACCACCTTCACCTGGGGACAGGCCGGCGGCACCTCGACCCTCTACGTGTTCCCGGGTGAGACGGTCCAGCAGCTGGCCGGCATCGTCGCCTTCGAGATCGGTCACGAGGTCGACGCCGCCGCCGTCGATCCCCAGGGCGGCCACGCCCAGATCGAGAACATCCTCGGCATCCACCCCGCGAGCTGGGCACCCAACTGCGACTGTGCCGAGCAGAACTTCCTGTCCGGCTGGTACGCGGCGGCCTTCTCCGCCTACTGGTCCCCCGGCGTCGGGCAGTGGAGCAACGTCGCCCCCATGCCGACGGGAGCCACCCTGGCAGCGGTGGAGCCCTGGCTGAACCCGACCATCGGCTGACCTGGTCCGCTGCCGCCTGGTACGTTCCCGGCGTGCCCGACGCAGGGAGCAGTGACGGCCCGGCGGTGCCGGCGTGACGAGGATCGCCCTCGTGCCCAGCTCGTACCTCCCCGCCCTCGGCGGGGTCGAGGAGCTCACCCGCCACCTGGCCCGTACCCTGCGCGAGGCCGGTGACGAGGTGGAGGTGTGGACGGGCACCTCCGACGACCGGGACCCGCCCAGCCGTCAGGTGCTCGACGGGATCACCGTGCGGCGCTTCCCCCTGCCGCTGCCGGCGGCCCGGCCCGGACCGCTGACCCGGTCCGGTCCCGGTGCCCTGCGCGCCCTGCGCGCCCTGGGGCGGGCTGTCGACGAGTTCCGCCCCCAGGTGCTCCACGTCCAGTGCTTCGGGCCCAACGGCGCCTATGCCGCCGCCCTCGGCGCCTGGCGGCGCCTGCCGGTGGTGGTCACGCTGCAGGGCGAGACGGTGATGGACGACGCCGACATCTTCGAGCGCTCCACCGTCCTGCGTGCCTCGCTGCGGTCCGCCCTCCGGCACGCGGCCGTCGTCACGGCCTGTTCGGCGTTCACGCTGGCCGACGCCGAGGACCGTTTCGGGCTGGCGGCGGGTCGGGGCCGCGTCGTCTTCAACGGTGTCGACCTGGCCGCACCGCCGGCCGGGCGGTGGCGCCGGGCCCCGGCCGCCCCCTATGTCCTGGCCGTGGGCCGGGTGGTGGAGAAGAAGGGGTTCGACCTGCTGCTGGCGGCGTACGCCGCCGTCTCGCCCGCCGCCCGCACGGCGGACCTGGTGGTCGCCGGCGACGGTGCCGAGCGGGAGCGCCTGGGTGCCCTGGCCACCAGCCTCGGGATCGCCGACCGGGTGCACTTCCCCGGGCGGCTCGACCGCGACGACGTGGCCGCGGCCATGGCCGGCGCCGAGCTGTTCGTCATGCCGAGCCGTCTGGAACCGTTCGGCATCGTGGTCCTCGAGGCGTGGCGGGCGGGGGTCGCGGTGCTGGCCACCGGACGGGGCGGCCCGCCGGAGTTCGTCACCGACGGGGTGGACGGTGTCCTCGTCGACCCGACCGACCCGTCGCGGTTCGCCGAGCTCCTGGCCGGGCTCCTCGCCGACCCCGCCCGTCGGGCCCGGCTGGCCGCCGCCGGGCGGGCGCGGGTCGAGGACTTCGCCTGGCAGGTGATCGCCGGACGGTACCGGGAGTGTTACCGGGATGCCCTGGCCCGCGCCTGACCACGGCCGGCCGGTACCGGGGGCGGGCGGCGGCCGCAGGTCGCGCCGGGTCGAACCGGCGGCGATGGCGGAGGCCATGGCTGCGGCCATGCGGGCCCCGGCGCCTCCCGCCGGGCTGCGCTACCGGGCCGGGATCGACGTCGTCGCCGTGGAGGAGGTGGCCGCCTCGCTGGCCGCCTTCGGCGACCGCTACGCCCGGCGCCTGTTCACGGCGGCCGAGCGGTCGGACAGCCGGTGGCCGGTGGCCGGTCCGGACGCGGCCGAGAGCCTGGCTGCCCGCTTCGCGGCCAAAGAGGCCGTCGTCAAGGTGCTCGCCCCCGACGGGTGGGCCCCGTCGTGGACGGAGATCGAGGTGCGCCGGCGGCCGTCGGGGGCGTGCGAGCTCGCGCTCTCGGGCGGGGCCGCCTCCCGGGCCACCGATGTCGGTGTCATCTCGTGGGCGGTGAGCCTCACCCATCACGGCGGTGTCGCCGCTGCGGTCGTGCTGGCGTTGTGCGAAGCTCGGAGCTGGCACGATGAGCTCGGGTCCGGGAGCGGACCACAGGTCGATCGAGGTGGAGGAGATGGCTGACGTCGAGGATCGGATCCGGATGGTGCTCGGCGCGCATGCGCGCCTTCCCCGTGGCGTGGAGGAGTTGGACGACACCGCCGACCTGTATGCGGCGGGCATGACGTCCCACGCCAGCGTCAACGTGATGCTCGGCATCGAGGACGAGTTCGACGTGGAGTTCCCCGAACACCTGTTGCGCAAGGACACCTTCGAGTCGGTGGCAGCCATCCGCGCCGCCCTCGAGGAACTGCTCGGTGGGTGACGGCTCGGGCCCGGCGCCGACCGCCGAGCTGGTGGCGACGGTGACGAACGTGGCCGACGCGGTGGCCGCCGCCCACGCCGCGGACGTCGACCGCCGGGCTCGGTTCCCGACCGAGGCCCTCGCCGCCCTGGCGGCAGAGGGTGTCCTGGCCGCGCTGGTCCCGGCCGCCCTGGGCGGGCCCGACCGGCCGTTGTCGGAGGTGGCCGAGTCGGTCGCCGCGCTCGGCCGGCAGTGCGCGTCGAGCGCCATGGTGCTGGCCATGCACCACATCCAGGTGGCGTGCCTGGCTCGCCACGGGAACACCCCCGCCCTGCGGGAGCTCACCGCCGGCCTGGTCGACCGCCCACTGCTGCTGGCCTCCGCCACCACCGAGGTGGGCATCGGGGGCGATGTGCGCTCCAGCCGGTGCGCCCTGGAACGTGGGGGCGGGCGCTTCCACCTGGTGAAGGAGGCGCCCGTCATCTCGTACGGCGCCCAGGCCGACGCCGTGCTGGTCACCGCCCGGCGCGATGCGGCCAGCCCGCCCAACGACCAGGTGCTGGTGGTGTGCCGTCCCCCGGACCTGGAGCTCGAGCAGGTGAGCGAGTGGGACACCCTGGGATTCCGGGGTACGTGCAGCCCGGGGTTCGTGCTGCGCGCCTCGGGCGACGACGACCTCGTGCTGCCCGAGCCCTACGGCGAGATCTCGGCCCGGACCATGCTGCCGGTGGCCCATGTGCTGTGGGGTGCCGTGTGGTGGGGCATCGCCTCGGCCGCCGCCCAGCGGGCACGGGCGTTCGTCCAGGCCGCGGCGCGCAAGTCCCCGGGCACGCCGCCCGAAGCCGCCCGCCGGGTTGCCGAACTGCTGGCCGTCCACGGGCAGCTGGCCGACGCCGTGCGGGGCGGGGCCCGCCGGTTCGACGACGCCCGGGACGACCCCGGTGTCCTGTCGTCGGTCGGCTTCGCCCTGGCCATGAACTCGCTCAAGGTCTCCGCCTCGACGCTCGTCGTCGATGTCGTGCACCGGGCCGTGCAGGTGTGCGGCATGGCCGGGTACCGCGACGGCGGTCCCTACGGGCTCGGTCGCCACCTCCGCGACGCCTACGGGGCCGCGCTCATGGTCAACAACGACCGGATCCTGGGCAACAACGCCCAGCTGCTCCTGGTCCACCGGGGGGTGGAGTGACGGCCGGCGACGGCCGGGCCCGCCTGCGGGCGGCACTCGTCGAGGCCGGGCTGCTCGTGCCCACCTCGGCGGCGGGCGTCGACGGCCGGTCCGCCTCCTACGAAGCGGTCGTCGCCGGGCTCGAGGACGTGATCCTGCGGGCCGGGGCCGGGCTGCCGGTGGCGTCAGTCCGGTTCCCGCCCGTGATGCCGCGGACCGTCTTCGAGAAGAGCGGGTACCTCGAGTCCTTCCCCGACCTGATGGGATCCGTCCACTCGTTCGGCGGCGACGAGGCCGCCCATGCCGACCTGCTGGCCGCCGTCGAGTCGGGAGCGCCGTGGGCCGACCACCTGCCGCCGACCGACGTCGTCCTGTGCCCGGCCGTCTGCCACCCGCTCTACCCGACGTGCGCCGGCACCCTCCCCGAGGGGGGCCGCCTGGTCGAGGTGTCCGGATGGTGCTTCCGCCACGAACCCAGCACCGACCCGTTCCGCATGCAGAGCTTCCGTCAGCACGACTACGTCGCCCTCGACGGGCCGGAGGGGGCCCGCCGCCACCGGGACCGGTGGGCGCAGCGGGGGGCGGACGTCCTCGCCGGCCTCGGGCTCGAGGTCGAGACCGAGGTGGCCAACGACCCGTTCTTCGGCCGGGCCGGCCGGATCCTGGCCGCCAGCCAGCGGGACCAGGTGCTGAAGCTGGAACTGGTGGCGCACGTCGACGACGGCCCACCGGTCGCCCTGTGCTCGGCCAACTGCCACCTCGACCATTTCGCCCTGCCCTTCGGCATCACGACGGCCGACGGCGAGGTGGCCCACACCGCCTGCTTCGGGTTCGGCGTCGACCGCATCACCCTCGCCCTGTTCGCCCGGCACGGCATCCGGACCGACCGGTGGCCGGCACCGGTCCGGGCCGCCTTGTGGCCGTGAGGCGGGGGCCCTGGCCTCGCCGGCTCCTCGAGCTCGACGCTGCCGGGTACCGGCCCCACCCCCTGCACGCCCCCGACCGGATCTGGACCGAGACGAACTGCGCCATCGACGTATGGATCGAGGTGCTCGCCTCGCTCGGGCTCGACCCGGTGGCCGGTACCGCCTTCACCCTGAGCGCCGGGTTCGAGGGTGACCAGTGGACCTTCTCCAAGTACCCGGTCGAGGACCTGCGTTCCCTCTACGGCATCGAGGTCGCCGAGCTCAACGTGTGGCGGCCCCTGGCCGAGCACGTCGACGAGCACCTCGGGCTCGGCCACCTCCTCACCGTGGAGGCGGACGCCTGGTTCCTTCCGGACACGGCGGGCGTCTCCTACCGGATCGAGCACACCAAGACGACGATCGTGGCCAACGCCTTCGACCGCGACGGGCCGGCCGTCGGCTACTTCCACAACGGGGGCTACTTCGAGGTGGACGGCGCGGACGCCGCCGCCGTGGTCGGCTCGGCGCCACCGGCCCTCCCGCCGTACGTCGAGGTGGTGAAGATCGGCGGTGCCCGCACCCCCGCAGACCTGGTCGACCGGGTCGTCGCCACCGCGCGCGACCACCTGGACCGCCGCGTGCCCGGCGACCCCGTGGGCGAGCTGGGACGGCGCATCCGTGACGACCTCCCCTGGTTGGCCGCCTCGGGGCCCGAGGCGTTCCACGCCTACGCCTTCGGGACCTGCCGGCAGTTCGGAGCCGGCGCCGAGCTGGCGGCATCCCTGGCGACGTGGCTCGATCCCCACGTGGGTGACCTGGCGCCGGCGTCAGCGGCGCTCGCCGGTGCGGCCGAGGCGGCGAAGACGCTCCAGTTCGTACTGGCCCGGCGGGCCCGGGGCCGGAGCGGCGACCTCGACGGCCCCCTGGCCCAGATGACGGCCGGCTGGAACCGGGGCGTCGAGATCGTGGAGGCGCGGCTCGGTGCCTGACCTGCTCGCCGGTGCGGCGTGGGAGTGCGCCGGCACGGTGCCGGGGGAGGCGGCC
This sequence comes from Actinomycetes bacterium, assembly GCA_021799615.1. GTDB lineage: Bacteria > Actinomycetota > Acidimicrobiia > Acidimicrobiales > RAAP-2 > JAJZDI01. The sequence goes on along the minus strand of JAJZAC010000006.1, from coordinate 34,936 downwards.
GTGCCCGACGACCTGGACGGGCTGCCGCTCCGGTGGACCCCGGCCACCGTTCCCGGCACGGTGGCCGGGGCCTGGGACGCGGCCGGGCGTGCGCTGCCCACGACGGCGGAGCTCGACGGTGCCGACTGGTGGTACCGGTGCACCGTCGAGCACCCGGCGGGAACGGGGTCCGCCACCCTCGAGCTCGCCGGCCTGGCGTCGGTGGCCGAGGTCTTCGTCGACGGGGTCGAGGTGGCGCGCTCGGTGAACATGTTCCGTGCCACCCGTGCCCGGGTGACCCTGGCCGAGGGCCGGACCGACGTGGCCATCTGCTTCCGGGCCCTCGCGCCCCTCCTCGCCGTGCGGCGTCCCCGCCCCCGCTGGAGGACGGGCCTGGCCACCCACCAGAACCTCCGCTGGTTCCGCACCACGCTGCTGGGGCGCCAGCCGGGGTGGACGGTGACGCCGGCACCGGTGGGTCCGTGGCGCCCGGTCACCCTCGTCACCTCCCCGTGCCCGCGCCTCGTCGGCCTGCGGACCGAGTGCGTCGGCGGCGGCGGCCGGGTCCACGTGGAGCTGGCCGACGTCGACGCCGACGGCGGGGACGGGAGGGCGTGGGTCGAGGCCGCCGGCGTGCGGGCCGGGCTGGTCGCCGCGCCCGGCGGCCGCCGCAGGGCCACGCTGGTGCTGGACGAGGTGGATCGGTGGTGGCCCCACACCCACGGTGGCCAGCCGCGCACCGAGGTGGTGCTGGGATGGGGCGGCGAGGAGCACCTCCTCGGGCGGGTGGGGTTCCGCACCGTCGAAGCCGACCGGTCCGGCGGCGGGTTCACCCTGGTATGGAACGGCACGCCGATCTTCGCCCGGGGCGCGGCGTGGTTTCCCGTGGACCCGGTCGGCTTGGTCGACGACCCCGGCGAGGTCCGGGCCACCCTCGAGTTGGCCCGTGACGCCGGCTGCAACCTGGTACGGGTGCCCGGTGGCACCGTGTACGCCAGCGACACCGTCGTCGACCTGTGCGACGAGCTGGGCATCGCCGTGTGGCACGACTGCATGCTCGGCTACCTCGACCCCCCGGACGGTGACGACTTCGCGGCCGAGGTGGTGGCCGAGGTCACCGAGCAGTTCGGCCCCCGTGGCGGGCACCCGTGCCTGGCCGTGGTGTGCGGCGGGCAGGAGCTGGAGGAGCAGGCGGCCATGTTCGGGCTGGAGGCCGGCCGGCGGCGGATCCCGCTGGTGAGCTCGACGTTGCCCGGTACCGTCGCCGGCCTCCTCCCCGGCGTGCCCTACCTGCCGTCGAGCCCGACGGGGGGCGACCCGCCGTTCCGGTCGGACGAGGGTGTGTGCCATTACTTCGGCATCGGGACGTACCGCCGCCCGCCGGACGACGCCCGCCGGGCAGCCCCCCGGTTCGTGTCGGAGGGTCTGGCCTTCGCCGTGCCCCCCGAGCCCCCCACCGTCGACCGGTGGTTCGGCGGTCCGGCGGCGGCCGGTCACGATCCGGCCTGGAAGGCCGCCGTCCACCACGACACCGGGCGGGCCTGGGACCTGGAGGACGTACGCGACGAGTACGTCGCCCGCCGGTTCGGGGTCGAGCCGAGGGCGGCCCGCTTCGCCGACGCCGGCCGTGCCCTCGACCTGGCCCGGGCCACCGTCGCCGAGCTGATGGCCGGGGCGGCGGCCGAGTGGCGCCGTCCGGGATCGCCGTGCGCCGGCACCCTGCTGGTGTGCCTGCGTGACCTGCGCCCGGGTGCGGGCTGGGGGGTGATCGACGCCACCGGCCTACCGAAGGCGCCGTACTACGCGCTGGCGCGGGTCTGGGCGCCGGTCAGCGTGGTGGTGACGGACGAGGGCGTGAACGGGCTCCGGCTCCACGTGGTGTGCGACCGCCCGGAGGGGGTCGAGGGCTTGTTGCACCTCGAGCTCTACGGCGAGGCGCCGGAGCCGCTCGAGGCGATGGCGGTACCCGTCTCGCTCCGGGCCGGCGGCTCGGTCACCGTCGAGCCGGTGACGCTGCTCGGACGGTTCGCCGACCTGACCGGTGCCCACCGGTTCGGACCCGTGCCGTACCCGACGATGGCCGTCCGGTTGACCGGGCCGCAGGGCCGGACGGTGTTCGAGGACGTGGTGGCCCTGGACGAACCCGGCTGGGTCCCGGAGCCCGACGTGGGCCTGGCCGCCGCCGCGCCGGCCGGGGGAGGCGCCGGGGAGATCGAGGTGTCGACCATCCGGGCCGCCCGGTGGGTGGCGATCGAGGTCCCCGGGTACGTCCCGTCCGACTCGTGGTTCCACCTGCCCCCCGGCGGGCGGCGCACCGTTCGTGTCCGACCGTTGGGCGCCCGGGGTGGCGCCGGTGCGCCACCGGCGCTGCGAGGGCGCGTACGCGCACTCAACGCGCGCAGGTCAGCACCTGTCGTGGTGGAAGCGAAAAAAACAACCAACGGCCCATAGGACGTTGTGACCTGCCCCTTTACACTGGCACTGCAACGTGTTCAGTGCATGGGCATCCGGTCGGAGGCGGGATGCCCACCATGACGAGGGAACCCAAGGGGCAACTCCTCTTGTAGGGAGAGGGCAGGAGCATGACCGTTATCGACCCCCGCTTCGGGCGGGCAGTGGACCTCACGCCGCTGGAGGAGTGGCCGGCGTTGGCCACCGACCGGGGTGGGGACGCGCCGGTCGTGACCATGCGCCGGCGGGCCGTGCGCCGGCTGGTGGCCGCCGACGCCACCGCCCTGGTGGTGGCGGCACTGGTCGCGCCGCTCGTGGTGGCCGCCGTGTCCTCGAACCCGGCCAGCAGGGCCAACCGTCTGGGCGGCGTGTTCGTCTTCGACCTGGCCATGGTGCCCGTCTTCCTGGCGACCTTCGCCGTCTACGGGCTGTACCGGTCGGCGTCCCGCCGCATCGACACGGCGGTCGTCGGCGACCTGAAGGACATCGCCCACGCGCTGATCGTGGGCGGGTTCGCCACCGCCGCCATCGGCTACGGCATCGAGCGCGTCTTCGGCGACGTCGAGCTGACCGTGGGCAAGACGGTCGCCCTGTGCGGGATCGCCCTTGTCCTGGTCCCGGTGTCGCGCACCGGTGTCGTGGCCATGTCCGGGCGGCTGCGTCGGGCGGCGGTGCCCATCGTGGTGGTGGGCACCGGGGTCATGGCCCGCACGGTCGCCGGTCACATGCGGGCCCATGCCAACGTCCGGTTCCTCGGCTACGTGGACGACAACCCGCTCGATGGCGACGGGGTCCTGGGCGGGCTGGACGACCTGCCCGACCTGTGCCGGGCGCTCGGGGTGGGGCGGGTGGTCGTGTGCTTCTCCCGGACGCACCCGGAGCGGACCATCGCCATGCTGAAGAGCCTGGCCGGGCAGGTGGCGGTGTCGATCGTTCCCCGCTACTACGAGCTGGTGACCATCCGCTCCAGTGTCGAGGACGTATCGGGCCTGCCCCTCATCGACGTGGCCCCCGCGTCGTTCAGCCCCGGCGCCCGCTTCGCCAAGCGCGCCTTCGACCTGGTGGCGTCGTCGCTGGCCCTGCTCGTGCTGTCGCCCTTCTTCGCAGCGACCGCCGTCCTCGTCGCGGCCACCAGCCCCGGCCCGGTGTTCTTCCGCCAGGAGCGCTCGGGCCGGTTCGGCGTGCCGTTCCGGATGTTGAAGTTCCGCACCATGGTGGACGGAGCCGAGCAGGCCCGTTGCGAGATCCTGGACCGCAACGAGGTCGACGGTCCCCTCTTCAAGGTGCGGGACGACCCCCGGGTGACGGCCGTCGGTCGCTTCCTGCGGCGGACCAGCCTCGACGAGCTGCCCCAGCTGTTCAACGTATGGAAGGGCGACATGTCCCTCGTCGGTCCCCGCCCGTTCGTGGTGGCCGAGGCCCAGGCCATCGAGGGGTGGGCACGCAAGCGGTTCGAGGCCCGACCGGGCATGACCGGCCTGTGGCAGGTGTCGGGCCGCAACGAGCTCTCGTACCTGGAGCTGTGCCGGCTCGACTACCTGTACGTCGCCTCGTGGTCGTTCTGGTGGGACACCCGGATCCTGTGGAAGACGCCGGCCACCGTGCTGCAGGGCCGCGGCGCCTCGTAACGGCCGGCGCCGGCGCGCCGGGCCCCGCCCGCCTCAGGCGCGGCCGGCCTCGTCGGCCACCACGGCCCGGATGCGGGCGGTGAAGGCGGCCGGGGAGTAGCGGGCCGCATGCGCGGCCAGCGCGGCGCGGTCCCAACGCTGGCCGTCGAGGGCCCGGACGGCCCCGGCGACGGCCGCCGGCGTCGGTTGGTCGAAGAAGAGCCCCGTCACGCCCTCGACGGTCGTGTCGAGGAACCCGCCCCAGCGGAGCACGGCCGACGGCAACCCGGCGGCGGCCGCCTCCAGGGGCGTGAGGCCGAAGTCCTCGTACGAGGCCGCCACCAGGGACACGGCGTGGGCGTAGCACCAGCGGAGCTGGTCGTCGTCCACCTCCCCGGCCAGGTGGACGTTGGCCGGCGAGCTGGACGCCAGCCGGGATCGCAGGGGCCCGCTGCCCACGACCACCAGCCGGCGGTCGGGCAGGGCGGCGAAGGCGGCGGCCACGGCGTCGACGTTCTTGTAGGGGAGGAGGCGAGACACGCACAGGACGAAGCCGGGCTCGACACCGTCCAGCGGGCGCACGGGGCCGGTGAGATCGAGCGTGGTGGGGGGCGGGACCACCTCGGCCTCGATGCCGTAGGTGTCGGCGATCCGCCGCTGGACCACGGTCGAGATGGCCAGGTAGCGGTGCGCCCCGGCGGCGGCGGCCCGGTCCCACCGTCGGAGGGGAGGGCCGAGCACGGCCATGGCCGCCCTCGCCGTCGGCGACGCGCCCCGCAGGTAGCGGTCGGTCTGGTAGAGCCAGCGGGCCGGGGTGTAGCAGTAGACCACCTTGCGCCCCGTCGTCCGGGCACCGTGGGCCCAGCCGCTCGACGAGCACACGGTCACCGCGGTGTCCAGCCGGAGGTGGGAGAACGCCGGTGCCAGAAGCGGCATGGCCAGGCGGTGGCGGCCGCGCAGCAGGGCGAGCCGGTCGAGCGGAAGCGGGCGGACGTCGCGGTGGGCGAGCTCGGGGAAGGTGCGGCTCGGATCGAACAAGGCGGTGTGGAGGGGCGCGTCGGGGAAGGCGTCGGTGAGTGCCAACGCCACCCGCTCGGCTCCGCCCCGTTGGGTCAGGTAGTCGTGGACGAGGGCGACCGGACCGTCGGGCATCAGCGGAACGCGGCAGCCACCGCGGCGGTGTCGAGCAGCGTGCGCACCCGCCGCACCTTGGCTCCGTCGAGCTCCCAGATCTGGACCTCCTCGGTGTCGACGGACCGGCCCGTCGGTGTCCGGAACGCCACGTGGAGCCAGGTGAAGACCAGGTCGCCGTCGGCCACCAGCCGCCGGAGGGTGAAGTCGTCGAAGGCGAGCTCGGCCAGCGCCTCGAACATGGCGGACAGCTGCCGGCGCCCCCGGTAGGCGCCGAACCACGGGGCGGCCCGGCGGTCGGCGGCGCACACCGACCACTCGACGTCGCCGGTCACGTGGCCCATGACGGTCAACAGGTCGCCCCGGGCCAGGGCCTCGGTCACGGTCCGGACCACGCCGGCGGGGTCGGTGGGCGGGTCGGGAGCCACGGGCGGGTGCGGGTCGTCGATGGCCATGGGCGGGAAGGGTAGTACCTCGGGTCAGAAGCTGGCCGGGAGCAGCGGGGTGACGGCGCCGTAGAAGTAGAACAGCACGACCAGTCCCACCGCCGCGCCGGCCAGGCAGGTGGCGACCCGGGCCCGCCGGGACCGGCCCCGCGCCAGGGCCGCCACCGCGCCGGCCAGGGCCAGGAGCACGAGGCCCCACACGAGGGCCGGCAGCCAGCTCCCCGTCCCACCGGCCAGTCCCGCGGCGGTCGCCGGCGGCCGGGATCGGCCCGCCGACGCCACGGACGGTGTCGTGGACGGTGTCGTGGTGGAGCCGGGAACGGCCGCGCCGGCCAGGATGCTGGCGGTCAGGGTGGCGTGGACGACCAGGCGTTCGGACGCGCTGTAGAGCGGCGTGCAGGTGGTGAGGGTGAGCTCGGGCGTCGGCGTCGGCGCCACCGGGCTCACGTCGTCGGGAGCCACCACCTGGCTGCCGGTGACCCGGTAGGTGAAGGTCCCCTGGAGGGTCACGACGGTGACGGGGTCGCCGGGCCGGAGGTGGTCCAGGCTGTAGAAGGGGTGGAGGTAGGTGGTGCGGTGCCCGGCGATGGCGGCGTTGCCCGCCTGACCGGGCAGGGGCGTTCCCGGGTAGTGGCCCGGGCCCATCTGCAGTTGGGCCTCGGACGTCCCCTCGACGACGACGGTGGTGAGGCCGAGCGCCGGGATCGACAGCTGGCCGACCGGGCTGCCCACCGCCGGATCGGGGGTGGGAGGAGCCACCCGCGGCGGTCCCGTCGGATGCGGCGGCGTGGCTGGCGGCGTGGCCACGCCGGCGTGCCTGCGGGCGGCCTCGAATTGCTGGCGGAGTGCCGCCTGGTGTTGCGCGGCGACGATGCCGGTCCCCCACAGCACGTAGGGGATGAACAGGAGGGCGAGGATGCCGAAGACGAGGAGCGCCCGGCCGATGGCGATCCGCACGGCCGTGAACGACACGCAGGCATGTTACCCAGGGCGGGGGAGGCTGCGGCCGGCGGGCCCCGGCCGGCACCACCGGGTACGGTCTGGCTGCGGGCACCAGCCGGCCGGTCCACCGCCGGAGCTCTGACCGAACCGATGACCACCAGCCCCGACGTGCACACGACCGAGCCGCCCCCTACCGGCGCCCCGGCGCGCCGCTGGCGCCGACGGCTGGTCGTTGCCGTGCTCGGTCTGGTCGTGCTGTGGGTGGGGGCGGTGTCCCTCACCGCGCTCGCCGCCTACGACCATGCCCGGCGCGGCCTCGACCAGCTCCAGGCGCTGCGGGCGAACCTGAGCCCCGACCAGGTCAGCGCGCCGGGGACCCGCCGGGCCCTCGACGCCGCCCGGGCCCAGTTCGACGCGGCCCACGCCGACCTGACCGAGCCGTGGATGGTGCCGCTCGTGGCCGTGCCCGTGGCCGGCCGCCAGTACCGGGCGGTGCGGGACCTGTCCGCCGCCGCCTCCACCGTGGCGGCCACCGGGTCGTCGTTCGTGGTCGGTGCCCATGCCGTCCTCCAGGCACCCCACGGCGCCGGGCCGGAGCGGGTGGCAGCCCTGCGGGAGCTCGCCGCCCTGTCCGGCCGGGCCGCGTCCCGCCTCGACGCCATCGACGTCGGCCCGTCGGCGGGCCTCGTCGCCCCGCTGGCCGCCAAGCACAACGAGTTCGTGTCCCAGCTGACCGACGCCGAGCGTCGCCTCTCCCATGCCGCCTCGGTGTCGGCCGCCACGGCCGCCATCCTCCAGGGTCCCCGCACGTACCTGGTGCTGGCGTCCAACAACGCCGAGATGCGCGCCGGGTCGGGCGCCTTCCTCGAGGTCGGCACGGCCACCACGTCCGGCGGCCACCTCCACCTCGGCCCCATGCAGCCGGCCGGGAGCCTGACCCTGCCGGCCGGGGCCGTACCCGTCCCTGCGGAACTGGCCCGCAACTGGGGATGGCTGCATCCGGGCCAGGACTGGCGCAACCTGGGTGTGACGCCGCAGTTCGACGTCACCGCCCGCATGGCGGCCGACATGTGGCAGGCCGACACCGGACAGCGGGTGGACGGCGTCCTCTCCCTCGACGTGGTCGGACTGAAGCAACTGCTCGGCGCCACCGGCCCGGTCACCGCCGCCGGTGTGACCGTCGACTCGTCGTCCGTCGAGCAGTACCTGCTCCACGACCAGTACGTCGGGCTCGCCGATTCGGCGACCGGGGACACGGGCCGGCGCGACCGCCTCGGCGCCCTGGCCTCGGCCGTGCTCCACCAGCTCGAGGGCCAGTCCACCGACCTCACCACCCTGGCCAAGGCGATGGCCGGCGCCACCGAGGGGCGACACCTGCTGGTGTGGTCGGCCGATCCGGCGACCGAGGCGGCATGGACGGGTGCGGGCGTCGCCGGGACGATCACGCCGTCGACCGTGGCGGTGGCCGTGGTCAACCGGGGCGGCAACAAGCTCGATCCGTACCTGGACACCTCGGTCACCGTGACCACCCGCCCGGTGAGCGGCGGCACCACCGTCACCCTGCGGGTGCACCTGGACAACACCACACCGCCGGGGCAGTCCCCGTACATCGCCGGTCCGTACCCGGGGGTGGACGCGGTGGCGGGGGAGTACGTGGGCCTGGTGACGGTCAACGTGCCCGGCCGGGCCCGGCCCCCGACGCTGGTGTCCGGCGGGCCGCTGGTGACCGAGGGCCCCGAGGGCCCCACCTGGCTGGTCGTCTCACAGGTCGACGTGCTGCCCGGTGCCACGAACGACACCGTCGTCACCTTCACCGTCCCCGGCCGCCACGGGTCGATGACCGTGCTGCCATCGGCCCGGGTGCCACCCGAGCAGTGGACGGTCGGTGCCCGCCGCGTCGACGACACGAAGCCCGAGACCGTGTCGTGGTGACGGCACCCCCCGGGGGCGGTCGTACCGCTCCCGCCCGCAAGCGGGGTGCGGCGCCGCGGGGCGCCGGCACCACGGGCTCCACCGTCGGGCGGGGGCCGGCAACCCGGCAACCCGTTCAGTGTGCCGGCGTCTCGGCCGGCGCGCCGGCCACGCCATCCGGCACGCGTCGCCAGGCCAGGCCGGCGGCCACGACGAGCAGGGCGCAGGCGACGGCGACGGCGACGAAGGGCGCCCAGCGGGCGATCGAGAACAGCACCCCGCCCGCGGCCGCCGCCACCGCGGTGGACGCCGTCTGGGTGGTGGCGTAGAGGCCCTGGGTGCGGCCGCTCACGTGGGGCTCGACGCCGTGGGTGAGGAGCGACTGGACGGCCGGCATGGCCGAGGCCACACCCGTCGCCTCCACCGCGCCCAGTCCCACCAGCACCGCCACCGTGGGGATGAAGGGGTAGCCGGCGCACAGGGCGACGGCCACGGCCAGGCCACCGAGGGCCAGGGGACGCCGGCCTCGCCGGTCGGCGAGGGCGCCGGCCGGCCGCGTCACCACCGCGAAGGGCACGGCGAAGAGCGTCCACGACAGGCCCACCTGCCAGCCCGCGGCGTGGCGGGCGTCGAGCAGGAGGGTCCAGCACGTGTCGTAGACGCCGCTGGTGAGGCCGAAGACGGCGGCGGCGCACAGGCACCCGGCGAGGGCGGCCCGCCGTGTCCGCCCGATCTCGGGCGGCGCCGTGACCGTGGGTGCCGCGCCCCGGCCGGCGGGTGCCGGTGCCCGGGCCGGGACCTGCAGGCGGAGGGCCACGCCGATCCCCACCGCCGACGCCGCCGCCGTGCCGGCGAAGATCACCGCCATGTGGGCGGCGCCGAGGACGGAGCCCACCAGGGGACCGACGGCCATGCCGGCGGTGGCACCGGCGTAGATGGTCCCGAACGCCCGCCCCCGGTGGGTCTCGGCCACCACGGCAGCGACCAGTGCCAGCGAGGCCACCTCGGCCGCTCCCGCCCCCACGCCCTGGAGACCCCGGAGGACGATGGCGACGCCCGGACTGGAGGGGATGGCGAAGGCGGCGCTGGCCACCACGTAGACGGCGAGGCCGCCGACCAGCACCCCCCGGCGTCCGAACCGGTCGGCCAGCCGCCCGGCGGGGTACTGGGTGACCACCCCGGCGACGAAGAACGAGGCCATGACCGCCCCGGCCACCGCTACGCTGCCCCCTTCCCTGCGCACGTAGACGGGGAGCATGGGGATGACGGCGCTGGCCCCCAGCCACTGGAGGAAGACGACGACGGCCAGGCCGCCCACCACGTGACTGCCGGAGCGGGGCGTGGTACCGGGATCGCCGGGGCCGGTGCGACCCCCGCGGCGTTCGTGCTCGCTGCCGACCGGTCCCGTCACGGACGGACACTACCGCCAGGTGTGGCGCCCGCCGGCGACCGGCGTACCATGCCCGGCGTGACCCACCCATCCCGGGAACCCACCGCCTACGCCTTCACCCACCCGGTCCGCACCCGGTTCGCCGAGACCGACGCCATGGCGGTGGTCCACCACGGCTCGTACCTGCTCTACCTGGAGGAGGCACGGGTCGCCTGGCTCCGGTCCCTCGGGAACCCGTACGCCGAGATGCGCGCCGGTGGGATCGACATCGCCGTCCTCCAGGTGGAGGTCAGCTACCTCCGGGCCGTGCGGTTCGACGAGGTGGTGGACGTGGCCCTGCGGCCGGCCGACCTGCGCCGGGCCACGTTCGGCATCGAGTACCTCCTCACCGTGGACGGCGAGCCCCGGGCCACGGCGCGGAGCCGTCACGGCTGCGTCGACGGTCAGGGCCGCGCCGCACGCATGCCCCCAGCCCTGGCCAATCTGCTCGGGTCCGGCTCGGGCTGAGGCGACCGCCTCCGGCTCACATGGGGGCGACCATCGCCTCGATCACGCTCGGTCCCGGCGTGGCCAGAGCCCGGCCCAGCGCGTCGTTGAACGTCTCGGCCGTGGTCGCCCGCTCGGCGTGCACCCCGAGGCCCCGGGCCACCGAGACGAAGTCGAGGTCCGGGTGGTGGAGGTCGAGCATGGCCCGGGCCTTGGGCCCGCCGGCGTCCGCCCCCACCCGCTGGAGCTCCATGTTGAGCACGGCGTAGGAGCCGTTGTTGAGGAGGACGGTGGTGACGTCCAGGCCCTCCCGGGCCATCGTCCACAGCGCCTGGATGGTGTAGAGGGAGCTGCCGTCGGCCTCGAGGGCGAGGACCCGCCGATCGGGGCAGGCCACCGCCGCGCCCACCGCCACCGGGAGGCCCTGGCCGATGGCGCCCCCGGTGAGGGTGAGCCAGTCGTGGGGCGGGGCTCCGGCGGTGGCACCGGCCGCGAACACGCCGGCGGTGTTGCCCTCGTCGGAGACGATGGCGCCCTCGGGGAGCAGGGCGCCGAGGGCCTGGCACACCTTGGCCGCGTCGAGCTCCCCCTCGGGCAGGCCGGGTCGCTCGGCCGCGGTGTGGCGCGGCCGGGCCCCGCCGGCACCGAGCGCGTCGGCCAGGGCGGCCACCGCAGCGGTCACGTCCGTGGCCGCCGCGGCCAGCGGGTGGACCGTGCACCCGTCGGGGACGAGGTCAGAGGGCTTGCCCGGGTAGGCGAAGAAGGTCACCGGCGACTTGGCATCCACCAGCACCAGGTGGCGCACGCCGTCGAGCTGCATAGCGGCGAACTCGGCCAGGTAGGCGATGCGCTCGACCTCGGGGCGTCCCCGGCCCCGTTCCAGGCGGGCCGGGAACGTCTCGCACAGCAGCTTGGCTCCGGTGGCTTCAGCCACGGCGGACAGCTGATCCAGGAGCGGGGTGCGGCATGCCCGCCCGCCGACGAGCAGGGCGGCCGGCTCGCCCGACCGGAGGGCCTTGGCCGCGGCGTCGACCACGTCGGCATCGGGCGCGGTGCCGACGGCGGCGGCGAGGGGACCAGGCAGGTCGACCGGGGTGCCTCCGTCGGTCCACGACACGTCGGCTGGCAGGATGAGGGTCGCCACCTGGCCGGGGGGACCGAGGGCGGCCCGGACGGCGTCGACCGCGTCGCCGGCGAGGGCGGCGGTGGACGCCGACGTGCGGACGAAGGTGGAGACGTTGCGGGCCACCGTCTCGATGTCCGACTGCAGCTGGGCGTCGTACTTCGTGTGGGAGGTGGCGTGGTCGCCCACGATGTTGACCACCGGGGTCCACGCCCGGCGGGCGTTGTGCAGGTTGGCCAGGCCGTTGCCGAGGCCCGGTCCCAGGTGGAGGAGCGTGGCCGCCGGCCGGCCGGCCATGCGGCCGTAGCCGTCGGCCGCCCCGGTGGCCACCCCCTCGAACAGGGCGAGGATGCCCCGCATGCCCGGCACCCCGTCGAGGGCGGCCACGAAATGCATCTCCGAGGTGCCCGGGTTGGTGAAGCAGGTGTCCACGCCGGCCGTCACCAGTGTGCGGATGAGGGCACCGGCGCCGTTCACCGTGCGCTCCCGGCCGGCGCGGTGTCGAACACCTTGCCCGGGTTGAGGATGCCGTCGGGGTCGAAGGCCGCCTTGATGCGGCGCATGAGGTCGAGCTTCACCGGGTCCTCCAATTCTGCCAGCGCATGCTTCTTCTCCGTGCCGATGCCGTGCTCGCCCGAGACGGCCCCGCCCATGGCGACGCCGGTAGCGACGATGGCGTGCACCAACCGGCGGCGGATCTCGGGATCGGACTGGAACACCGACAGGTGGACGTTGCCGTCGCCGGCGTGGCCGCACCCCACCACGAGCGACGACTCGGCCGCGGCCAGGTCTCCGACCCGTTGCAGGTACTCGGGGATGGACGCCCGGGGGACGACGACGTCGACGATGTCGTCGGCACCGGCCGCCTTCGCCGCCCAGAACGCGTGCTCCCGGGCCTCGATCAGCCGGGCGCCGGCCTGCTCGGGCAGGACGTAGACGTCGAGGGCGCCGAGCTCGGAGACCAGCCCGGCCAGGGCGGCCACGTCCTCCTCGACCCGGTCGGCGGCAAACCCCTCGACCACGACGACCAGGTAGGCCATGGCCGCCTCGCGCACCGACTCCTCGATCCCCAGGTCCATCTGGGCGTTGGAGGTGATGCCGGCCATCGACATGACGTCGATGTACTCCACCACCCGGGGCGCGATCCCGCTGGCCACGATGGGGGGGACGGCGTTCGAGACCTCCTCGAGGGTGCGGAAGGGCACGAGGACCGTGGTGGCGACCGGCGGCCGGGGCCACAGTTTGAGGACGGCCCGGGTGACGAGGGCCAGGGTGCCCTCCGAGCCGACGATGAGCTGGGTGAGGTCGTACCCGCTGGTCGACTTCACGAACTTGCCCCCGCTGGTGACCACCTCGCCGGTGCCGAGCACGGCGGTGACGCCCAGGACTTGGTGGCGGGTGACGCCGTACTTCACGGCCCGCATCCCCCCGGCGTTGGTGGCGACGTTCCCCCCCAGGCTGGCCGAGAGCTCGCCGGGGTAGACGGGGTAGACGAGGCCGAGGGGGGTGAGAGCCTCCTCCAGGCTCCGGAGGGTGACGCCGGGTTCGACCACGGCGACGTTGTTGGCCGTGTCGATCTCGAGGATCCGGTCCATCCGTTCGAAGGAGACGACGACACCGCCCTCGGCCGGGACGCACCCGCCGGCCAGCCCGGTGGCCGAGCCGCGGGCCGTCAGCGGGGTGCCCGTCGCTCGTGCCAGTGCCACGATGGCGGCCACCTCGTCGGTGGTGCCGGGGCGGACCACGGCGAGAGGGCGGACCGGCGTGACGGTCAGCGCCTCGTCGTGCTCGGCGTCAGCGTCGATACGGTCGCCGACGAGCACGTCGTCCCCGCCCACGATCCGGGCAAGCTGCTCGAAGACGTCTCCCATTCCACCCCCGCTCGCGTCCTCCGGCGACTGCTCGCCGACGGCTGCACCCTACCTCCGGCCGGTGCCCCGCACCCACCTGGCCGCGCCCTGCGTCCGCCCATCCGCGTGGTGGCGTGGTGACTCCCTGTCGCCGGTTGCGCTTCCTGTGCGAAGATCTCCTCCGCCATGACCAGCCCGTCGACCCGGTCCCCGGTGATCTACCGTTGCACCTCGTGCGGCGCACTCGTCCACCCCTCGTCGGGCGATGCCGCAGCCTGGTGCACCCGGTGCCAGCGGGTGGTGGCGGTGGACGTCGACGGGGGTGACGGCGGCGACGCCTGAGCCGGTGCGAGGCACCGCCGGGTGAGCGGCGGTCCGGACCGGAAGGCGGCACGCCGGTTCGTCACCGACGAGGTGGCGGGTGGCGCCCTGCTGGCCGTGGCCGGCGTGGCCGCCCTGGTGTGGGCGAACGTGCCCGGCCGGGGTTCGTACCCGGCCGTGTGGGAACGGGGCCTGTCGCTGGTGCCGGGCGCGGCGGCGCAGGTGGGCACGCCCCGGGGGCTGGTGAACGGCGGGTTGATGGCCGTCTTCTTCCTCGTCGTCGGGCTGGAGCTGGGTCGGGAGCGCCGTGACGGGGCACTGGCCGACCGGCGGGCGGCCGCCCTGCCCGTCGTGGGCGCGGTCGGCGGCATGGTGGGGGCCGCACTCGTGTACCTGGCGTGGAACACCGGGCAGCCCGGAGTTCGTGGCTGGGGGATCCCCCTCGCCACCGACATCGCCGTGGCCCTGGCCGCTCTGGCTGTGCTCGGTCGGCGGGTGCCGGCGGGGGTGCGGGCGTGGTTGCTGGCCCTGGCCGTCGCCGACGACCTGGGGTCGGTCGCCGTCCTGGCGGTGACCGGCGCCTCGGCGCTGCACCCCCTCGCCCTCGTCGGCGCCGGCACCGTGCTTGCTGTGCTCGTCGTGGTCCGGGTCCGGTGGCAGGGGGACCGGGCCTGGCCCGCCCTGGTCGGGTCGCTGCCCTTGTGGTTCCTCCTGGCGGCCGGTGGCGTCGAGCCGGCACTCGCCGGGGTGGCGGCCGGGGCCCTCGTGCCGGCGGCGGCCGCCGGGCGGGTGGAGCGGGTGGCGGTGCCGCTGTCGACCTTCGTGGTCCTGCCCGTGTTCGGCCTGGCCAACGCCGGGCTCACCCTGTCGGCGCGGGTCCTGGCGCCGGCGGGCGCCGGCGGCGTCTTCGCCGGTGTGGCGACGGCCCGGGTGGCGGGCAAGGTGCTCGGTATCTCCGGCGCCTCGTTGCTGGCGGTGCGGCTGGGAGGTGCCCGCCTCCCGACCGGGGTGCGGTGGCGGCACCTGGTGGGCGGCTCGGCCGTGGCCGGGATCGGGTTCACCGTGCCCGTCCTGGTAGCCACGTCCGTCTACCGGGACCAGCCGTCGCTGGTGGGGGCGGCCGAGCTGGGCCTGGTCGCCGGGTCGGCGGTGGCGTTCGTCCTCGGCGCGTCCCTCTTCGCCGTGTTCCACCGCCGGGCCGTCGCCTCCGGTCCGCGCCCGGCGGGCTCGCCGTATGCTGACCGCGACGACCCCGAGGAGGAGACATGACGATCGCCGCCGGAGACCGCATCCCCGACGTGCAGGTGATGACCATGGGCCCGGAGGGCCCCCAGCCCGTCCGGACCGGCGAGGTGCTGGGAACGGGCAAGGTGGTCCTCTTCGCCGTCCCCGGCGCCTTCACCCCGACCTGTTCGGACTACCACCTTCCCAGCTTCCTGCTCCGCAACGACGAGCTCCGGGCGAAGGGCGTCGACACCATCGCCTGCATCGCCGTCAACGACCCCTTCGTGATGGGCGCCTGGGGCCAGGCGCACGAGGTGGACGACAAGGTGCTGATGCTGGCCGACGGCAACGGCGAGTTCACCCGGGCCGCCGGGCTGGAGATGGACGGGTCCGCCTTCGGATTGGGCATCCGGTCGCAGCGTTACGCAGCGATCATCGACGACGGCGTCGTGTCGGCCGTGTTCGTCGAGCCGGGACCTGGCCTGACGGTCAGCGCGGCCGACTCGGTGCTGGCCGAGCTCTGAGGACCGGCGGGAGCGGCGTGGAACTGGGCGAGGCCCTGCGGACGACCGGCGCCGTCCGGGAGTTCACCGGCGAGCCGGTCGACGACGCCGTGCTGGGGCGCATCCTCGACGCCGCCCGCTTCGCACCGAACGGCGGGAACCGCCAGGCCTGGCGGGTGGTCGTGGTGCGCCGTCCCGAGGTCCGCCGGGCACTGCGCGACGCCTACCTCGCCGGGTGGTACGAGTACCTGGCCCAGGGGGCGGCCGGGCTGACGCCCTGGGGTGCGCTGAACGACCGGGCCGCCGAGTCCGACGCCGTCAGCACGGCGCCGGCGCTCGCCGCCCAGGCCGCCGCCGGTCCCGGCGGGTTCCCCGAGCACCTCGACGAGGTGCCCGTCCTGCTCGTCCTCCTGGCCGACCTGCGCCGGCTGGCCACGGTAGACCGGGATCTCGACCGCATCCCGCTGGTGGGTGGGGCATCGGTCTACCCGTTCGCCTGGAGCATCCTCCTCGCCGCCCGCGACGAGGGGTTGGGGGGCGTGGTCACGACGATGGCGGTCCGGGGCGAGCCCCACCTGCGCACCGTGCTCGGACTGCCCGACGAGGTGGTGATGGCCGGCGTGATCGCCCTCGGGCACCCCGTCCACCGGTCGACCCGGCTGCGGCGGGAGCCGGTGGCGGCCTTCACCACCGTCGACCGCTACGACGGCACCCCGTTCGCACCGCCCGGCGGCCCGTGAGCCGCAGGCCCGTGGCCGAGCTCGACGTGGACCCGGCCGAGCTGGGTCCACTCGTCGCCGCTCTCGCCGGTGTGCCGGGTGGCGGGTGGGTGAACTGCTCCCCGGAGGTGGCCGACGAGGACCGGCCGCCGCCGCAGGGGCCGTTCGCCATCTTCGGCACCGTGGGCCCGGCCGTGCCGACCGCCACCTACGTGCCGTCCCGACCGGGGCGCGGCGGCGCGGTCCAACCGGCGGAGGCGGGGATCCAGCACGGCGCCGGCCGTCGGGCCGCCCTCCGGCTCCGCCAGTCCGGCCCGGGGATCCCTGCCGGGTGGCGGGTGGTCCAGGACCACCCCCGGCGCGGCCTGGTGGTCCGACTCCCCGACGGCGTTCCCGACGGCGACGTCCTGCGGTGGCTGGTCGACGCGGCCGCCGCCCTGTGCTCGGTCCCCACCACCGGCCGGTGGCGGGCGTCGGTGTACGGGCGGGCCGGGACCTGACGCCGGTCGTCCGGGCGGCCTGCCCGGTGGGCCCCTACGCTGGTCGCCGTCGGCCGGGGCGAGCCCGGCCCCGCACGACGAGGAGGTGCGATGCGCTCGCATGGCATCGTCAAGGAATTCCGTGACTTCCTGCTGCGAGGGAACATCGTCGACCTGGCCGTGGCCGTGGCCGTCGGCGCCGCCTTCACCGCCGTGGTCACCGCGCTGGTCAAGGACTTCATCACCCCCCTGGTAGCCGCCATCGGCGGTACGTCCGGCGACTTCAAGAACTTCACGTTCACCCTGCACGGCAGTTCGTTCGCCTACGGGGACTTCGTCAACGCCGTGGTCACGTTCCTGGTGGTGGCGGCGGTGGTGTTCTTCCTCGTGGTCACGCCGGTCAACCACCTGATGCGGCGCCTGGGCAGGGGGCCGGCAGCGGAGACGCCGCTGGTGCAGTGCCCGGCCTGCCTGTCCGAGGTGCCGCCGGCCGCCACCCGGTGCGCCTACTGCACCGGCCCGCTGACCCCGACGGTGCCGGTGGTCGCGGCCGAGTAGGGGCCGGGGAGGAGCCGCCGGACGGGATCAGTCGGGGCGGCTGCCCAGATGCCACCCACGGCAGAACTCGCACTGGTAGGGATGGAGGTCGCTGCCGTGCTCCAGCCGGGCCCACAGCGACGCCCGCTCCGCGGCAGCCGAGGTCGAGTACCGGGCCTTGGGCGCGCCGTCGGCCCGCCAGTGCCCCAGCCGGCGCTCGGCCGGCGGCTCCGGCCTGCGGCGCTGTTGCCCTCGTCGCTGCTGACGCGCTGCCACGGCCCCCAGCGTCACGCATTTCCGCCGGGGAAGCTAGTCACGTCCGTCGCGAGTGTGGGCCCGTTGGGCAAAGATGCAGGAATGCTCGCGTCCTTCGGCGCCTTCGATCCCTACTGCGGCAGGGCGGTACCTGCCGAGCTGACCGGGTACCTGCTCGTGGCCACGCCCCGCCTGGTCGACCCCAACTTCGAGCGCACGGTGACGCTGATACTGGACCACGGCGCGCACGGGGCGCTCGGCGTCGTCCTCGACAGTCCCGGCGGCGTGGACGTGGGCGAGATCCTGCCGCCGTGGCGGCCGCTGGCCGCGGGACCCGCGGAGATCTTCCGCGGGGGCCCGGTGGCGTCCAACGCGCTCGTGGGCCTGGGTCGGCTGGCCGGGGAGCCGGACCCCGAGACCGCGCCCGCCGGTTGGCGCCGGGTGGTCGGGGACGCCGACCCGGTCGGCACCTTCGACCTGGCCGTGCCGCCGGTTCCCACCCTGGTCGCCGTGCGGGTCTTCGCCGGCTACGCCGGCTGGGACGAGGGCCAGCTCGAGGACGAGATCGCCTCGGGGTCGTGGTTCGTGGTGCCCGCCGAGCCGTGCGACGCCCTCGACCCCGAGCCCCGGTCGCTGTGGGCCCGGGTCCTGCGCCGCCAGGGCGGGCGGTGGGCGCTCGTCGCCGCCCATCCGGAGGACCCGTCGGTCAACTGAACGGTGACGCCCTCCGGTGACGTGCCGTGGCCCGGTCCGGTCCAGCCCGGCCCGGTCCGGGCACCGGCGGGGGTCCACGGGTAGCATCCGGCCGGTGACCACCCCCCCCCCCCCCCCCGAGGTCCGCCGGCTGGAGCGCGCCGGCCTGCCGGCCGCAGTGGCGACCCTGGTACGGGCGTTCGACGACGACCCCGTGTCGCAGTTCATGTTCCGCTCGCCTGGCCGGCGCCGGCGCGGCCTGCGGTCGTTCTTCACCCGGGAGGTGGGGCTGCAGTACCTTCCCCACGGCCACGTGTACACGGCAGGTGACGGCGGTGGGGTGGCCGTCTGGGGACCGCCGTTCCGCCCGCGCCGGCCGGTGCTCGAGCTGCTCCAGCTGCTGCCGACCTCGGTGCACCTGCTCGGTCCGCATGCGCCGGCGGCCATCGGGTTCCTGCTGGCCATCGACGCCCACCACCCGAAGGAGCCCCACTGGTACCTGGCCAACCTGGGCGTGGAGCCCGACCGGCAGGGCAAGGGGATCGGCTCGTCCCTGCTGGCGGACGGGGTGGCCCGCGTCGACGCCGAGGGCCTGCCCGCCTATCTGGAGTCGTCGAAGGAGCGCAACGTCCCCCTCTACGCCCGGTTCGGCTTCGAGGTCGTCGAGGAGCTGCGACCGGCCGGGGGCGGCCCCACGTTGTGGTGCATGTGGCGGCCGGCCCGGTGAACGCCGAGGCGGGCGGGCGGTGCCGGGCCGGCTACCCGACGGAGGTGACGGCGGCGGTCACACCCCGGAAGGCGTGGTCGAGCCCGTTGCCGAGCCCGACCGGGCCGGTGTCGATCCCGAGACCGTAGCGGAGCTGGGCGGTGGTGGCCTGGTCGATGAGCGGCCATGCCAGGGGCGGGCTCACGTCGGGCGGGAAGCATCCGTCGGTGGCCAGGGTGGAGAAGGCGCCGACCGGCCCTGCCGAGCTCGGGAGCTTGTGGAGGATGTCGACCAGGCGCTGGGAGCCGGTGTGGATCTCGCAGATGTCGTCGAACACGTTGTGACCGGCGCCGTCGATCACGATCTCGCGCTTGGGCGACGGCAGGGACGCGAAGGTCGAGCGCACCGAGCTGGGCGGGACGATGGCGTCGGCCGAGCCGAACATGACGAGACCGGGCTTCGACGTCGTGGGGGGGACGCCGGGGGCGGGCGCCAGGGCCACGTAGGTGCGGATATCGCTGTCGCCGGCCAGGGTGATGGCGGCGCCGCCGCCGGCCGAGTGGCCGACCACACCGATCCGGGTGAAGTCGAGCCGGTGGTAGAGGAGCGAGCCGGCCTCGGCGTCCTGGGCCCGCAGGAAGGCGAGTGCCGTCCGCAGGTCCTCCACGTCGGGTGCCGTCGTCGACGGCGTGCCGACGTGGGCGGCGACGGTGCCGGTCAGGACGGCCGCCAGGTCGCGCGACCGGTGGTCGGGCGCGGCGACGACGAAGCCCCAGGTGGCAAGGTGGTCGGTGAGGAACGACGACTGCTCGGGGTATGAGCCGAACCCGTGGCTGAAGAGGACCACGGGGAACCGGTGGCTGGGGTCACCGCTGGCGGCGGCGTCGGTGGCGGCCGGGAGGTTCAGGTAGGCGGTGGTGGGCACCGAGTCCGGCAGGCTGGCCAGCAGCTTGTTCTCCGTCAGCGAGGCCGGTACCCAGCTGCGGAGCTGGTAGGTGTAGGTGGACTTGCCGGCGGTGGCCGACCGGTCGACCGGGTACCAGACCTGGACGCCGTCGCCGTCGGGCATGACGAACCGGGCCGTGCCCGCCGCGTACGGCCCGGGGATGGCGAGCTGGGTGTCGGGGTTGCCGGTCGAGCGCACCCCCGAACCGGCCGGGGACGTCGACCCCGAGGAGCAGGCGGCGGTGAGGGTGAGGATGGCCAGTGCCGCGGCGACGCCGACCGCCCGGTGTCGCCCGGTGCCGCGCCGGCGTGCGCCGGGGACCGTCCTGCCGCCGCGTCGTCGGGGGATCGCCATGCCTGGTGAGGCTAGCGCTGCCCGCAGTGCACCACCCGGATGCCACGGCGCCGAGAGGAGGCGACCAGATCGCAGGATCAGCGACGGTCCACCGCGGCGTGGAGGCCGGCCGGCAGGTCGTCGGCGTCCTGCACCACCGACTGGAGCAGCTCGAGGAGCGCCCGGGTCGGCGCCGACGGGAGGCCGCGGCTCCGCAGCGCCACGCCCACCCGACGGGGTGGGAGGCCCTCGACCGCCAGGGGGCGGAAGCGGTCCCGCATGCTGGCCGGGATGGCGGTGGCCGGCAGCACGGCGGGCCCGTGACCTTCGAAGGTGAGGGAAGCGATCAGGCGGAGGCCGTCGATCTCGGCCACCGGCGACAGGGTGATACCCGCAGGCCGCACCGCGGCGTCGAGCTCGTCGCGGAAGGTCGTGCCGGGCAGGGGGAGCAGGAGGGGGAGCTCGCTCAAGATGCCGAGGGGCAGGGGGAGGGACCGGGAGGTGAGCGGGTGGTCGACCGGCACCACCAGGACCAGGTCCTCGGTGAACAACTGGGTCGCCACCAGGTCACGGCTGGGCAGGGGGAGGTTGAGCACGGCCAGGTCGAGCTGCCCGTTGGCCAGCTGGGGCTCGAGCCCGGTCGTGGTCCCCTCGACCACCACCAGGCGGAGGTTGGGATGCCGGTGGCCCACCACGGCCAGCAGCTCGGGCACCAGCCACCGCCCGGTGGTCCCGATCACCCCCACGCGGACGGTGCCCGTGACCTCGTCGCGACAGGCGGCGACATCCGCCACCAGGGCGTCGAGCTCGGCCAGCACCCGACGCCCCCGGGCCACCACCACGTGACCCTCCTCGGTCAGGTGGCCGGTCGCCCGGTCGATGAGGGGGACGCCGAGCTCCCGCTCCAACCGCGCCACGTGGGCGGACACGTTGGACTGGACCGTTCCCAGGTGGTCGGCGGCGGCCGAGAAGGTGCCGTGGTCGGTGATGGCGACCAGGGCCTGCAGGTGGCGGAGTTCCATCGGAAATAACGATAGCAGCTATCGAAAATACCTGTTTGACCGATGGCGGCCGGTACCGCATACTGGTCTCAGACCACAGGGATCAGGAACCCCCCCTCCGTTTCCTGTCGAGTCAGTGTGAAGGGACCGTCCTCCCCCCCGACGGTCCCTTCACCGCGTCTGGGGGTCGGTACTCCCGTGCCCCGTCGTTCCGTTGCCCGCCGGGCCGGAACGGGGCCGGTGGCGGTTGGCGGGCGGTGGCGGTCGTCCCGCCTGCCGCGCTGCCTGTACCGTGGGCCCATGCGTGTCGGTGGCGCCGTCTTCGTGGACCTGGACCGGACCCTCCTGCGCTCGGCGAGCGGGCCCGTCCTCCATCGCGCCCTCGAGGACGAGGGTGTGGTGCCCCACGGGCGCCACCTGCCCGGTGAGGGCGCCCTCTACTCCCTCTACGAACGGTTCGGCGAGACGGCCCTGTTCATGGGGGTGGCCCGGGCGACCGCGGCGGCCATGCGGGGCAACGACGCCGCCGCCACGCGGGCCGCCGGCGAGCGGGCGGTCGACGGGTTGCTGCCCCTGGTCCAGCCCTTCGCTCCCGAGGCCCTCGCCGAGCACCGCAAGCAGGACCGCCGGCTGGTGCTCGCCACCACGTCGCCCGAGGACATGGTCCGCCCGCTGGCCGGTGCCCTGGGTTTCGACGACGTCGTGGCCACCCGTTACCAGGTGCGCGACGGCAGGTACACGGGCCGGATCGAGGGCCGCTTCGCCTGGGGGCCGGGCAAGCGAGCCGCGGTGGGCGCCTGGGCGGCCGAGCACGGCGTCGACCTGGCTGCCTCCCACGCCTACTCCGACAGCATCTACGACCTGCCGCTGCTCACCGCGGTCGGGCATCCCCATCCCCTGAACGCCGATGCCCGGCTGGCCGCGGTGTCGGTGGTCCGCCGGTGGCCGCTCGAGTACTGGGACCGCCCGCCGGGGGTGCCGTCCATCCTGGGATGGGAGCCCTACCACCTGGCCCGGGTGTTCTTCCGGCCCGAGGCCTTCCCGTACGCGCGCTTCGACATCGACGGCGTCGAGCACGTGCCGGCGTCGGGGCCGGTGGTGGTGGTGGCCAACCACCGCAGCTACTTCGACGTTGCCGCCATCGGGCTGGTGGCTGCCCGCCTCCGCCGACCCGTCCGCTTCCTCGGCAAGCGGGAGCTGTTCGACGCACCCATCATCGGCTCCCTGGCCACCGCGCTCGGCGGCATCCCCGTCGACCGCGAGACGGACCCGGGCCGTTCGATGGCCGAGGCCGAGTCGGCGCTGCGGGCGGGCGAGGTCGTCATCGTGCTCCCCCAGGGGACGATCCCCCGGGGCGAGGCGTTCTTCGACCCGGTGCTGGTGGGGCGGACCGGGGCGGCCCGGCTGGCCCGCCGCACGGGAGCGCCGGTGGTCCCGGTGGGGGTGTGGGGCACGGAGCAGGTGTGGCCGCGTTCCTCCCGGCTCCCCGACGTGACCGCCGTCACCCATCCGCCCACGGTCCGGGTCCGGGTTGGCCGGCCGTTCGAGGTGGCGGGGGACGATGCCGTGTCGGAGACCGCCGCCCTCATGGAGCGGATCGTGGAGCTCCTGCCACCCGAGGCCCGCCGCCGGCACCGGCCCACCGCCGACGAGCTGGCTCGCACGCTGCCGCCGGCGTGAGCGGCGTCGCCCTGGGCTGGCGCTCCCAGCTGGCGGTGTCGGCCGTCCGGCTGGCCAACGAGACGTCGCGTCGCCTCGGGCGGGGGAGCGGCACCGTGGCGGGGGGCCGGGCAGGTCTGGCCGTCGACCCCGGGCTGCTCGGTCGTCTGGCCGCCGGCCGCCGCGTGGCCCTCGTGTCGGGGACCAACGGCAAGACCACGACCACCAGCCTGCTGGCCCGGGCCCTCACGCCGCCCGGGCCGGCGGCCCCCGTCGCCTGCAACACCACCGGTGCGAACATGCCGGCGGGGCACGTGGCCGCCCTGGTGGCGGCACCGCAGGCGCGTCGGGCCGTACTGGAGGTGGACGAGGGGTACCTGGCCCGGCTGGTGGCGGAGACGTCCCCCGACGTCGTCGTCCTCCTCAACCTGTCGCGGGACCAGCTCGACCGCGTCGCCGAGGTGCGGATGGTGGCGGCCGGTTGGCGCGCGGCGCTGGCCGGGGTGGGGCCGGCGACCGCGGTGGTGGCCAACGCCGACGACCCGCTCGTCACGTACGCCGCCGCGCCGGCGCCGGCCGTCCACTGGGTGGGGGCGGGCCTGGTGTGGGGCGCCGACGCCGTCGGCTGCCCGGCGTGCGGTGGCCGGATCCGCACCGGCGGCGGCGGCTGGGCGTGCGACACCTGCGACCTCGCCCGACCCGAGGTGGAGATCGAGCTGGCCGGCGACGGGGCCCGGATGGCCGACGGCGGGAACGTGGCGTTGACCGTGGCCCTGCCCGGACGTTTCAACCGGGCCAATGCGCTGATGGCGGCGGTGGCCGCCGCCGCCAGCGCACCGGTCGGGGGTGTCGGCCCCCCGACCCTGGGCGAGGCCCTGGCGCGGATCGCCACCGTCGTCGAGGTGGCCGGGAGGTTCTCGGTGGTGGACCGGGGCGGCGTGGCGGCCCGTTTGATGCTGGCCAAGAACCCGGCCGGATGGACGGCCATCCTCGACCTCCTCGACGAAGAGGTCGCTGCCGGCCGTGCCGACCGGCCGCTGGTGCTGGCGGTGAACGCCCGCACCGCCGATGGTGCCGATCCCAGCTGGCTGTGGGACGTCCCGTTCGAACGCCTGGCGGGCCGGGTCGTGGTGGCGACGGGGGACCGGTGCCGCGACCTGGCCGTGCGCCTCCGCTACGCCGAGGTCGACCACGTGACCGAGCCGTCCCCGCCCGTCGCCCTCCACCGGGCCGGCGGTTCGGGGGCGGCCGTCGACGTCATCGCCAATTACACGGCGTTCAGCGACCTGCGGGGACACCGGTGACCCGCCGTCTGACCGTGGCCGTCGTCTACCCCGACCTCCTCGGCACCTACGGCGACGGCGGCAACGGCACCATCCTGGCGAAGCGGGCGGCGTGGCGGGGCATCGACGTGGACCTCGTCCACGCCCCGTCGGCCGAGCCCCTGCCCCGGGCCGACCTCTACTGCATCGGCGGCGGCGAGGACGGCCCCCAGGTGCGGGCCGCCCGATGCCTGGTCGACGACGGCACGCTCCCGGCCGCGGTGGCCGACGGCGCCGCCGTCCTGGCCGTGTGCGCCGGCTACCAGCTGGTCGGGCGCCGGTTCCCCGACGCCGGCGGGCAGGCGGTGGAGGGCCTCGGCCTGCTGGACGCCGTCACCGTGAAGGGCACCGGTCGCCGGGCCGTGGGCGAGGTCGTCGCCGATCCCGGTCCCGGCTCGCCCCGCACCGCCACCGGCGAGCTCCTGCCGACCCTCACCGGCTTCGAGAACCACGGCGGCCGCACCACGGTGGGTGCCGGGTCCGCCGTGCTCGCTCGGGTGCGCTCGGGGATCGGGAACGGTGACGGGCCCGGCGGGGGTCCGGCGACGGAGGGAGCGTGGTCGGGACGGGTCCTCGGGACCTACCTGCACGGCCCCGTGCTGGCTCGCAACCCGGCGCTGGCCGACCTCCTCCTCGGGTGGGCGACCGGTGGGGACGTGTCCCTCGATCCGCTCGACGACGGCGAGGAACAGGCACTGCGGGCCGAGCGCCTGGCGGCGGCGCCCCGGCGCTGACCTGGCGCGGGCGTCGGCGCGGTCAGGCGGGCCCGGGCTCGCCGATCCCGGCGGCTGCCTGGTCCGGGGGTTCGGACCGGACCCCGCGGCGCGCTCGTCCCGCCAGCGACCCTGGCCGCCACCAGGCGTCGCCCAGGTCGTGTGCCAGCGCCGGGACGAGCAGGGTGCGGACGACGAAGGTGTCCAGCAGGACCCCGAAGGCGACGACGAACCCGATCTCGGCCAGCACCACCAGCGGCAGCACCCCGAGCACGGCGAAGGTCCCCGCCAGGATGAGCCCCGCCGACGTGATGACGCCGCCGGTCGCCTCCAGCCCGCGCAGCACGCCGGACCGGGCGCCGATCCGGTGGGCCTCTTCTCGGATGCGGGCCATGAGGAAGATGTTGTAGTCGCACCCCAGTGCGACCAGGAAGATGAAGCCGAAGAGGGGCAGGCTCGGGCTGGTGGCGGCGAACCCGAACAGCGCGGTGTTGGCCACGGACGCCACGCCCAGGGCGGCCAGGAACGACAGGATCACGGTGAGCACGAGCAGGAACGGACCGAGCAGGGCGCGGAGCAACAGGGCCAGGATGACCAGCACGACGGCCAGGACCATGGGGATCACGACCTTCTCGTCGCGCACGGTGGCCTGGCGGACGTCGTAGTCGATGGCGCTCGCCCCGCCGACCAGCGCCGTCGGCCCCACCGACGAGGTGAGCGTGTGGCGCAACGCCACCACCGTGGCGTCCGCCCGGGGTGTGGAGTCCGCCGCGGTGGCGATGGCGGGGACGAGGGCGAGATCGCCACTGGTCTGTGCGGGCAGGACCTGGGCGATGCCCGGCGTGCGGGCGGCGGCGGCGGCTGCCTGCCGGGCGTCGGTCGCCGGCACCACCACGAAGAGCGGGGCGGTGATCCCCGACGGGAAGTCCTGCGACAGGATGGCCTGCCCTTCGACCGAGTCGACCGAGCTGGTGAAGCTCTGGGCGTTGGTCAGGTTGGTGTCGAGGTGGAACAGGCCGAGCGAGCACACGGCGAGGACGGCGGCCGTGCCGATCCAGACCGTGCGGTCCCGGCGAGCCACCAGGCGGCCCAGTGCCGCCCACAGGCGTGATGCGGGAGCGGAGGCGCCGGCGGCCTCCGCGGCGGAGTAGCGGGGGACGAAGGGCCAGAAGATGCGGCGGCCCAACGCCAGCAGGAGGGCGGGGAGCAGGCTCAGCATGGCCACCACCGCCACCACCACGCCGATGGCGCACACCGGGCCCAGCCCCTTGTCCGAGTTGAGCGACGACGCCAGCAGGCAGAGGAGGCTCAGCGTCACCGTGCTCCCCGAGGCGACGATGGCCGGTCCCGATCGCCGCAACGCGGCGGCCATGGCCTCGTGATGGTCCTGGTGGCGTCGGAGCTCCTCCCGGTAGCGGGCCACGATGAGCAGCGCGTAGTCGGTGCCGACCCCGAACACGAGGACGGTCAGGATCCCGGCGCTCTGGCCGTTCACGACGAGGCCGTGGAGGGCGGACGCGTAGACGGCGCCCTGGGCCGCCTGGTAGGCGAACCCCACCGCCACCAGGGGGAGCAGCCACAGGAAGGGGCTCCGGTAGATGAGGAGGAGCAGGACGGCCACCAGAAGGCCGGCAGCCAGCAGGAGGGTCCCGTCGATCCCCTTGAACACCTTCACGGAGTCGACCAGGGAGGCTGCCTGACCGGTCACCTTCACGTCCAGGCCGCCCGCCCCTTCGCCGACGATGGAACGGAGGTGGTCGACGGCGGTGGTGAGCTGGTTGATGTCGGCCGAGGAGGACATCGGCACGGAGAAGTACGCCGTGGTCCCGTCCGTCGAGGTCGCCGTGGGCAGGGCCGGCTGCTGCGCGACGGCCCGCGCTGGCGACGCGTCGACCCGTTGCCGGTCGGCGGCGATGGTCGCCCGGTCGGTGCTCCCCAGCCCCCCGGGGCGATGGAAGACGACGGTGGCCAACTGGTCGCGGGCCCCGGCGAAGCGCGGGAGGAGCGCCTGCACCTTGGTCGACGGTGCGCTCGCCGGCAGGAACGCGGCCGGGTCGTTCTTCTCGATGCCGGGGAGCTTGGCCGCCGTGCTCCCGGCGACCCCGCCCACGACCACCCAGAACAGGAGCACCAGCCATTTCGTCCGCCTGCCCGTCAGGAAGCTGATCACGGGCGACATCCTAGGGACGGCTCGTGGTGGTCGATCCGGAGGTGGAGGACGCTCATGCGGGCCCCGGCGTGCCCGGAGACCCGGTCAGCGATGCCGGCTCTGCCCGGCACGTGACTGCCGGGTCAGTCGGCCAGCGGCCACTCGTCGTCGTGGGCGGGGTGGGGGGTGGCGGGGAGCGCCCAGGCCCGCCGCCACGGAGCGACGTCGGGACCGCCCAGGGCCGGGGTGGTCCCCGCCGCGGCCCGGCGCTTCGCCGTCCACCAGTCGGTGCCCCGCTCGTCGGCCAGGGTGGCCACCGCCGCCTCGATGCGCCCGCCGAAGTGCCGGGCGTCCTCGCCGTCGTCGGGCGAGAGGGGGGCGCCGAACGTCACCGTGACCTGCGAGCGGTGGAGGCCGGACCGCCCAGGGGATCCGGACTTCGGGAGGACGTGGCGGGAACCGTCGATGTGGACGGGGACGACCGGGCGTCCGGTCCGGTCGGCCAGGTAGGCGGCACCCCCCCGGAACGGCTGGCCCCACCCGTCGGGCGAGCGGCCGCCCTCGGGGAAGATGACCAGGCTCCATCCCTCGCCCACCAGTTCGGCGGCCAGGGCCGCCGAGCGGCGGTTCACCCGGGTCCGTTCGATGGGGATGGTGGCGAGGGCGAACGACCACAGTGCCGCCTTCCACGTCCGGTCGAAGAAGTAGTCGGCGGCGGCGGCCACCACCGTCCGGTGCCGGAACCGCACCGGGAGGCACGAGAGCAGGAGGGGCGTGTCCACGTGGCTGGCGTGGTTGGCCACGAAGATGACGGGCGCCTCGAGGTCGACGAGGTTCTCCTCGCCCCGGACCACCGGATCGGCGACCAGCCGGGCCAGGGGACGTGCGACGTTGTCCAGGAGCACGGCACGCGCCAGGCGCACCGGGTATCGCCGGGACCAGCCGGTGTCGTAGTCGACGCCCAGGCCCCGGTCGGGTGGGGGGCGTTCGACCGAGCCGGGCCAGGTCGGGGCGCGCAGGGGGAACGGCAGCCGGGCCACCCGGGACGCCACCCGGGCCCGGCGCTTCCGGGCTCCGAGAGCGGCGTCGGCCGCCGCCGCCGAGGCGCTGCGCAGCCGGCCCGACCAGCTCCCGGTGGCGGGGGGCGTGCTCACGTGACGTCCGCCAGCATGATCGGGGGCGTGTGGAGGTGGGTGAGGGTCGGCGAGGTCCCCACCACGTCGGAGGCGATCTCGAGGGCGTCGGCCAGCGTCGAGGCGGGCCGGAACCCCATCCGGCGGACGGACGCGGGGTCGCCGCCCACCACGATCACCGCGCCGAGATGCTCGAGGGCGTGCGCGCACCAGTACCACATGTAGAAGGGGTGGACCCCGTGGTAGGCGTAGCCGGTCCGGTACAGGTGGACGTACCACGGGTCGGTGGCGAAGGACTCCTCGAACCGTTCGGCGATGGCCACCGGGTCGGTGGTCTCCGGCAGGACCTCCTCGAAGAAGTCGATGTAGCTGGGATGGTGGACCGGGTCGAACTCCGGCCGGGTGGGGTGGCTCATGATGAGCACGCCGCCCTCGCGCACGAGGGGTCGCCCCCGGTACAGGTTGAAGAAGTAGCCGAGTCCGAGGCACGCCACCAGGATGGGGTTGAGCACGGAGTTGACGTTGTAGGGGCTGATGTAGGGGAGGCCCATGGTGAGGATGTCCGTCTGCCCGTCGACGGCCACCAGCTGCTGGCGGTGGACGTTGGCCGTCGTCTCGGCGTGGACGGCCTCGACCTCACCGGCCTGGACGGACGTCAGCCGGTGGGGAGCCCGCACCGAATGGAAGATCCGTCGGGCCACCCGGGGCGGGGTGCGCTCGAGAGCGGCCGAACTGGCGGCGAACGCGGCGCGGTCGCGCAGGCTCCACTCCCACTCGCGCTTCTGGAGGAAGTCGAAGGTGCCGGGGAAGGTGTCGGTGTTGAGGGTGGTCTCGATCTGGAAGATCCGTACGCCCGACTCGGCGATGAGCCGCCCCATCCGCCAGTTGGAGGAGTGGAGCTCGGAGTGGTGCTGGTCCATGAACGACCGGCTGGCCCGCATGGTGGCCGGGTTGTGGTGGTGGCGGAGGCTCCGGTAGCTGGCCAGGCCGGTGGCGACGCTCTTGTGGCCGCCGTCCATGGCGACCAGGTTGATGTTCACGTAGACGAGCAGGTCGCTCTCGGCAGCCCGGCGGTTGATCTCGACGTCCTCGCCCTGGTCGGTCACGCCCAGGTGGACCAGGGCGTCGGGGTCCTCGGCGTCGTGCTGGAGGAGGAGGCCGGCCGGAGCGAACGCGTCGTAGACGCGGTCCCCCAGCGCGTGGCGCAGTTCGGCTTCGGTCATGCGCCGGTGCAGGGCGAGTGCGGCGATGAGGACGACGTCGTCCACGCCTGCCGCCGCTGCCAGGTCCAGCACCTCCTCCATGACCAGTTGGCGGGCGTCGGGCCGGGCCATCGGCGGCAACGGGAGGGAGACGTCGTCGAAGGCGATCGTGAGGCGCATGCCCGGCCGCAGCAGCGCGTCGAGTGGTTCGCTGTCGCCCAGGGGGTGGAGGAGGGCGGAGCGGATGGCGGCGCGGGGATCGCGCAGCGGCTCGAGCGGCTCGGGGGCGTAGACGACCCGGCTGCCCACGGGCAGGCGCTCCAGGCGGAAGCCCTCCCCGTGCCAGAACAGGGTGGGAGGGGTGGAGCGGTCGACGTCGAGCACGAACCCTGGACGGGGGCTCATCGGGCACGTCCTTTCCGGTTGCGGGGTGCGAAGGCGATCTTCACCGCGCCACGCCGGCCGGCGGCACCGGCATGGGCCAGGGCCTCCTCGTAGCGTTCGAGCGGGTACGTGGCCGAGACGAGGTCACCCAGTCCGGCCGAGGCCACCAGGTCGATGGCGACGTCGAACGTGCGCCGGCCGTCACCGGCACTGCCGTCGGCCGGCGCCTCGACGCCGTAGGCGTAGGCGCCGGCCAGGGTCAGCTCGCGGTGCCAGAGGGGTGCCAGGTCGACCTGGACCCGCCCGGGCATGCCGACCAGCGCCACCCGGCCACCGTTGCGGGTCAGTGCCAACGACGTGGCCAGGGACTCGGCGGTACCCGCGCAGTCGAGGACCACGTCCGCCCCGCCGGTGACCGAGCCGGCCACGGCCAGGGAACGAGTGACCCGCCGCACGGCCCGGGGCAGCTGCTCCGGCGTGACGGCCGCCGTGGCACCCAGGCGCTCGGCCAGCTGTCGCTGGTGGGGATAGCGGGCACCGACCACCACGGCGCCCGGCGTCACCGGAGCCAGGGCGTGGGCGAGCGCTGCCACCACCGCCAGGCCGATGGTGCCGGCCCCCACCACGGCGACCACGTCGCCGTCGCCGATGCCGGCGGTGCGCACGGCGTGGACGGCACAGGCGGTGGGTTCGACCATCACGGCGTCCTCGTCGGACAGGGCGTCGGGCACTGCGTGCAGCTGCGACGCGTGGGCCCACAGACCGGCGGCCGACCACCCGCCGCCGGTGCTGGCGCAGTAGCCGGTCTGCAGCCCGGGGGCGAGCCGGCCGTCGGTGAGGTGGGGGCAGGCGCCGGTGTGGCCGGCGGCGCAGGCGGGGCAGCGCGGGTTGATGCCCCGCGGAGCGCAGCCGAGGACCGGCTCGATGACGGCGCGCGTGCCGGCGGCCAGCGGCGCGCCCGACCGGTCGGTGCCGTCCGCGTCGAGCACCCCCACCACCTCGTGGCCGGGAACGAACGGGAAGCTCACCAGGTCCTCGAAGTAGCGCGAGCTCCGGCCGTCGAGGGTGGCCAGGTCCGAACCGCAGATCCCGGACAGGGTGGGCACGAGCCGGACCCACCCGTCGCCGCCAGGACGGTCGGGTGGGTCGACGTCGAGCAGGCGGAGCGGACCGACGGCTGCTCCCCGGCCCGATCCGAAGGCGGAGGCGAGCCGGGAGGCGGCGAAGCGGGCCACGTTCCGTTCGACGACGAGGGTCTTCACCGCCGTGGCTCCAGGCGCCGCCGGGCACCGGCGCGGGCGGCGGGGGAGAAGGGGGAGTCACCCGGTCGCCGGCGGGCGCCGGGCGCGTCGAGCGGACCGAGCGGGAGCACGGGACGCGGGCCGCCTTCGGCCGTGCCCCACTCCTCGACCAGCCAGCCACGCCGCCGGGCGATGGCGGCCAGTTTGGCTTCCGGGTTGACGGCCACCGGGAACCCGACCGCCTCGAGCATGGCCAGGTCGCTGGCCGAGTCGGCGTAGGCGACGGACTCCTCGAGGCGGAGCCCCTCGGCCGCGGCGTAGTCGGCCAGTACCAGGGCCCGGGCCTCGCCGATGGGGGGGAGCTCGTCGAGGTGCCCGGTGAAGGTCCCGCCGTTGCGGCCCAACCGGGCGCACACGATGTCGTCGAACAGGGGGCGCAGCGGCTCGACGACCAGGTCGAGGGCACCGGTGATGAGCACGGTGCGGTGGCCGAGGGCCCGGTGGCGACGGACCCGGGCGATGGCCGACGGATAGGACTTGGCCAGGAGGAGGTGGTGGAACAGCTCCCACCCGTCGTCGTCGAGCCGGTCGGTGGGGGCGCCCTCGTAGCGCCGGTAGAACGAGCGGAGGAAGTCACCGCGGTCCCGCCGGTCCAGGGCCAGCAGGGCGGGGGCCTGGCGGACCAGGTCGGCCACGAAGGCGGCCCGGCCGCGTGCCGGCAGGTGGCGCGACGCCAGCCAGGCGTAGGAGTCGACCACGTTGGAGGACACGAGGGTGTTCTCCAGGTCGAAGGCGGCCAGGTGGCGGTCGGGGGAGAGGACGGCGGCCCGGGTCCGCTCGGCCCGGGGCACCTGGGTGGAACGACCGGGCGTCGTGCGCACCCGGGCGTGGCTGACGATGGAGGGCAGGTGGACGTCGCGGACGTAGGTGTCCCAGTCGATGGCGGCCGGGTCGAAGCAGAACCGCTCCCGGTCGGCCTCGGACAGCTCGCCCCACAGGCCGAGCAGGCGGTCCACCCGGTAGCGGGCCTCGGTCTCGGTGTAGGCGCCGTAGAGCTCGACGTAGCCGAGGGCGCGTTGGACGAGGGCGTGGCGTTCCTCGAGGCCGGCCATCCAGGTGGCGCGCCGGCCCCGCACGGGAAGGGAGCCGACCAGGCGTTCGGCCGTCTCCATGAGCCGGTCGGCCCGTTGGAGCTGGCGCTGGACCCGTCCCCGTCCCGGGAACGACCATTCGGGGACCACGATCGGTTGGCCGTCGGCGTCGTAGATGGGGTGGTCGGTGAACCACGCCTGCACCAGATCGACCAGTCGTCCGTAGCGGAAGGGGTTGCGCACGCCGGAGGCCACGTGGACGACCGACGGTGACGTGCCGACCGGGCCGCGGGCGGCCACGGCCACGATGGCCGCCACCACCAGGTCGACGGGGATGACGTCGATCACGCCCTCGGGCACGCCGGGGAACTCGCGCAGCAGGCCCCGGGCGTACGAGAGGATGATCGGCTCGGCCATCCGGAACCCCCGGATCCAGCCGGGGCGGGGCTCAGCCAGGGCCGATTCGATGATCGACGGCCGGACGATGGTGATGGGCACCTCGCCGCCGAAGCGGGAGGTGAGGGCCCGTTCGCCCAGAGCCTTGGTGTACGCGTAGGCGTCCGGCCAGCCGAGGGCCTGGGCACGGGCCTTGCCCGCGTCGACCAGCTCCCGCTTCACCCAGTCCTCGCGCAGCCGCTCGGCCCGTTCGGCCAGGAGGTGCAGCCCGGCCGCGCCCAGTTCGTCACGGGCCGAGCGGGTGTAACCGGCCAGTCGTTCCGGGCGCCGCGACGCCGATTCGAGGTCGTCGCGCAGGCGGCGGGCGGCCGCCACCTCCCCGCGCCAGTCGACGGCCACGCTGTAGCGGTTCCCGTCGAGGAGCTCCTCGGCCGCCTCGCCCTGGTGGGTGCCGGCCACGTAGGCGGTCGACACCGGTACGAAGTGCGCCGGGCCGGAGCGGCCGTCGGCGGCGGCCAGCGCCCGGGCCTCGACGACGGCCTCGGCCACCCGGGACGGCCCCAGCATGTTCACCTCGACGGCGCTGTCGAGCGGCGCGTCGAAGCTGACGGTGGCGGCACTGTGCACGACCACGTCGCACGTCGACAGGAGGCGGATCCCGTCGTCGTCGAGACCCAGGCGGTCGGTGCCGACGTCGCCGGCCACCGCCTGGAGCCGGGCGGAGATCTCGTCGTCGAACCGGTCGCCGAGCTCGGCCCGGAGCCGGTCGAAGCAGTCGTTCTTCACGATCTCTCTCGCCACGCGCTGGGCCGGCGTGGCCCGGCGCCCGGGCCGGACCAGGAGGACGACCTGGCAGTCCGGTACCGACCGGAGCAACCGCTCGACGAGCGCCGTCCCCAGGAACCCGGTGGCGCCGGTCACGAAGAACCGTTTCCCGGCCAGCGCATGGCGGACGTCGACCACGACGGTTGTCTACCATATGGTAAGTGAGCCCGTCGACCACCGACCCAGCGACCCCGCCGGCCGGGGGTTCCGGGGCACCGTCCGGCCGAGGCCGACGTGCTGCCGACGGCGGGACCGCCAGCCGCATCCTCGACGCCGCCCTGGTGTCGTTCGCCGAACGCGGCTACGAGGCGACCTCACTCGACGCGCTGGCCGCCGGCCTCGAGGTCCGCAAGCAGACCATCCTCTACTGGTTCCCGTCCAAAGAGGCGCTCCTCGACGCGGTCATCGACCGCAGCGCCGCCGACCTCACCGCCGCGCTGGAGACGGCTCTGGCCAGCGCCGGTGACGGATGGGACCGGGTGGAGGCGGTGGTCCGCTCGGTGTTCCGGCTGGCGGCCCGGCGGCCCGAGCTCCTGGGCCTGGTGCGTGAGGTCGGCCGCCTCGGCCCCCCGTCGGCCACCCGGTTGACGGCGGCGTTGGAGCCCCTCGTGGCACGAGCCAACGACTTCCTCCGGGCGGAAATGGACGCCGGGCACATGCGTCGCCACGAACCACGGCTCCTCCTCCTCGCCATCTACTCGACGGTCATCGGCATGGTCACCGAGGTGGGGGTGCTCCGCGCCGTGGGCGAGGAGCCGACGGCGCGGTCACTGGTCCGGCGCCGGGCCGAGCTCCTGGACCTGCTCCGTTCGGCGCTCCTGGTCGACGGAGGCCGTCGGGAGGGCGACGCCGGGCGATCCGGGTGACGTCGCCCGGCGCCGGCGCCTCAGGACCCGTCCGCTGCCCGGCGTCGCTCCCGCCTCGACGGGCGTGGAGCCCCCGGCGGCGGGCGCTTGGGGGTGTAGCGCTTGTTCGCCTCGGGTGGTCGCCGGGGCCCCGACGGGGAGGGTGCCCGGTTGGTGCCGCGGTCCCGGGCGCCGGGGCCCCGCCCGGCGGTTGACCGGGTGGGGCCGGACGTCCCGGCCGCCGAGCGTGCCGCTGCCGCTGCCTTCTGGGCCTTGTAGCCGCGATAGAGCAGCCAGAAGCCGAGGATCCAGAACAACAGTCCGAGGAAGCCGTAGGCGAAGAAGGCGATGCCGCCGAAGAGTGCCACGAACGCCACCGGGCCCCGCCGCCCCACGAGGGCGGTGACCACCAGCAACGCACCGAGGACCAGACCGAGCACGAGCATCGTCTGCGGGGAGAGCTGGTTCTTCGCCAGGTGGAAGTGCCGGTCCGAGGTCTC
This sequence comes from Actinomycetes bacterium, assembly GCA_021799615.1. Lineage (GTDB taxonomy): Bacteria > Actinomycetota > Acidimicrobiia > Acidimicrobiales > RAAP-2 > JAJZDI01. Next base: position 443 of record JAJZAC010000006.1, on the reverse strand, counting down.
GGACACGTAGATGGTCACCCCGAAGATGACCGCCACCACCGCGGCGGCGAACGAGAAGCGCCGTTCGGTCTGCTCCAGGCGGTCGACCTGCCAGCGGCTGGCCGGACGCGCCGACGTGGTGACCGTCCCCGGGGGCGCCTGGGCCAGCAGGCCGGGCAGTTTCCCCAGGAGGCCCGGCCGACGGCGTTGTCCGCCGACGGGGGACCGGTCCCCGCCCCCGGTCTCGTCCGTGTCCCCGGCGGTGCCGGCGTTCTCGTCCCCGGTCTCGTCCGCGGTCTCGTCCGTGTCGCTCACCCCCCGAAGGGTACCGGTTGTGGGGGCCGGTCCCCGCCGGTACGGTCGGTGCATGTTGCGTCCTGAAAACTGGACCAAGCCTGCGGGTGCAAGTCCCGTCTGGGTAATCGCCGGAGAGCCCAGTAGCAGACCCCGGTCCGTCGGAGAGA
>JAJZAC010000179.1 GCA_021799615.1 Actinomycetes bacterium | reverse complement strand
CGACAACCCACGACAAATTCGCTCGCCACCGCAAGACACGGGCCGGTCCGCCGTTCTCCTTGCTGACGGAACCTCGGCTCCCGATCGGGGGCGTTCCCGTAGGGACCGGATGACCGGAGACGAACGCTGCCCTCGAACCCACTGGTTCGCAGCGCACGCGGAGGAGGACGTACGGATATGAAGACACCTCACGGTGGGATCACCGCGTCGGTGGCTGCGGCGGCGTTCGTCGTCGCGGTGGCCCCGCTGGCACTGGCCGGCACCGCCGGTGCCTCGCCGGCACCGGGTTCGTACCAGGCGGAAGCGCACGGAGACGCGCTCTCGATCACCTTCGGCGGCAACCCGCTGACCGCAGGCGTGTCGAGGGCGGCCGTGTCGTCGACCCCGACGGCCCAGGCCACCGGATCCGGCGAGGCGACGCCCGCCCTGACCTCCAGCCGGTCCGCCGTCGCGAGCACTCCGGGGAAGAGCGATGCCGGCACGCAGGTCTGCGCGGCCCCGCCGCCGTTCCCGGTCCCGGCTCCGCTCTCTGGAGCCGGATCACTGACCCTGGGCGTCGCCTGCGGCTCGGCTAGCGCATCGGTCGACAGTGCGGGACTGCCCGCCTCGACCGCCACGGGGTCCATCGCCTCGGTCGGTCTCAGCGGCGCTGGCGCGCTCACGCAGGTGGTCCAGGCGGGAGCACCCCTGGCCGGGACGCTCCAGAGCGTGCTGGGCACGCTGCCACCGCTGCCGTCCGGGGGCGTGTCCCTCAGCGGATTGCTCGACCAGCTCGGTGCTTCCATCATGTCGGCCACCGGGCTCGTGTCGATCGACGTCGGTCCGTCGACGTCGACCGCCACGACGACGTCATCGGCGGTGACGGCCACCGCCACCGCCGAGGGAGCCACCGTCGGCGTCCTCCCCGGGGTCGGTCCGAGCGGCACCCCACTCCTCTCCGTCACGGTGGGCAAGGCCACCGCCACCTCGAGCCTGGACCGGGGTACGGCAGCGGGGACCGCGTCCGTCGATCCGGGCCTCGTCTCGATCACGTTCGGCACGGCGGCGACCGGGGTACACACGGTGACCATCGCCCCCGGCCAGTCGCAGACCTTCCTGGCCGGCACACCGCTGGCCAGCACGATCTCGGTGGGGTCGGGCTCGGTCACACAGGGGACGGGCGCGGCGACCGCCGTCGCACACGGCGTGACCCTCGACCTGCTCCAGGGCGTCGACGGCGGGATCACCGTCGACCTGGCGACCGCCGGGACCTCGGTGAGCGGTGCGGCGCCGGCGGCGCCGGCGGCGCTGCCCTTCACGCCCGGCACCACGACGCCGTCGCCGGCGCCCGCTCCCGCGCCTGCGCAGATCGTCGGCGCCACCTCGGTCCACACGGGTGAGCCGTGGGGTGGTGCCGCTCCCATCGTCGGGGTGGCATTGGCCAGCGGTCTGGCACTCGTCTACCGGCGACGGATGGTTCGCATCGTGCGCTCGCTGTTCGCCCGGACCACGCGCTAGAGGCTGGTGCGGGGCGTGTCCGGCCGAGGAGGCAGGGGGACCGGCACCGGTGATGACCGGCGCCGGTCTCGGTCCTTCGGGCGTGCTGCGGTGACGCTGCTCGGGATCATGTTGGTCTGGGGCTCCCTGGGCTTCACCGGGTACGCCGCCGGGTGGACCCTGCACAAGGACCACGCCCAGGCGGTGCTGCTCGACCGGGCGGCCGCCTCCGGGCGCCGAACGCCGGGCGCAGGCACCACCCCGTGTGTCGAGGCCCCACCAGGTCCCGGCCAGCTGGCCGGGGTGGTCTCCATCCCGGCCATCGGATTGCGCGCCCCGGTCGAACAGGGGACCGGTGACGCTCAGCTCTCCGTCGCCGTCGGGCATGTCCCCGCCAGCGTGTGGCCGGGAGCGTCGGGAACGTCCGTGCTCCTCGGACACGATGTCAGCTATTTCGTCCACCTCGGCGCCCTCCACCCCGGCGACCTCATCGACTACCGGGACCGGTGCACCACGGAGGAGTTCAAGGTCACGGGGAGCGCGGTCGTGGAGGCAGGAAGCCCCATCGACGATTCATCGGGGCCGACCCTCGTTCTCGACACCTGTTGGCCCACCAATGCGCTCTTCTACACGTCCCAACGCCTGCTCGTGGACGCGGTCGAGGTCGGCGGGGGTCATGACGCCGCTGCCGCGCCGGCGGCTGCGCCGCCACCGCCCTCCTATTCGGTTCCGGCGCCGCCTGCACTGGTGGCGCAGGGCCTCACCCTGCAGCAGAACGAGGAGCCCATGGGCACCCTCGCGCTCACGGGATCGCCATCGGCGGTATGGGAGGAGTCGCCGGGACCGCTCGCCCTCACCGCATCGGCACTCGAAGCGTTCTTCGGCGGGGTGCACGCGGCGTCGGCCGGGCGTGCCGACTGGTGGAACGCCATCGCACCGGGGGTGACGATGCCCGAGCCGCTCGACGGCGCCGTCATATCGGGACACGACGCCGCACTCGACGTGTCGATCGACTCCGCTGCCGGAACCCCCGACGCCGTCACCCTCACCACGGACGTGACCGTGACTGGCGGCTCCGCGCCGGGTCTCTACCACGAAGTGGTCATCGAGGACGTGACCGGAGGCACCGTCACCATCCGGTCCTGGCAGATGTCGTGGAGGTGAGGGATGGATGACGTGCACGGTCTCGCCATGACCAACCGGTGGTCGTGCAGGATGCCGGCCGCCTTCCGCAGCGACCATCTGCGTCGGAAGGCGGTGCCGGCGGCCGTGCAGCTGACGCTGCGGATGGCAGCAGCCGCCCGCCGTCACGCCCGTACGGTCGTCGTCGTCGTTGGCGGGCTCGCAAGTCTGGGCGTGGGTGCGGAGCTCGGCGGCGCCGGTGCGTCGGTCGCCGTCTCCGTGCCTGCCGTCCACGTGCTGCG
>JAJZAC010000005.1 GCA_021799615.1 Actinomycetes bacterium | reverse complement strand
GAGGACCGTGACCTGGTGGAGGAGCGGTACCACGCCGTCGAAGGAGGCAACCAGACCCTGGCCCGCCTGGGCGCCCTCCTCGACGAGCTCGACTGAGGGCGGACCGCCCGGGCGGCCCGGCGTGCGACGGACGTGCTATCCGTCCGCCTGCGACTCGAGCATGGCGGTCAGCTCCTGGTAACGCGGCGGCATGGTGACCGTCGAGCGCATGGCCACCGGGATCGGGTAACGGACCCCGCCCCGGTGGGTGAACGCCAGTCCCTCGACGAGGTCCGCGGCCTGGTCCCACGGGATCGAGAAGGCCATCTCGGTGTCCTGTGCCATGCCGAAGACCCGGTCGCCATTGCAGGGGAGGACGACCTTCGGTTCCCCGGTGGCCATGGTCTGGATGACGATGTCGGAGCAGTCCAGCCGCCCGGTGGTACTCGTCTGGATCCTCCCCCCGTGCTTCGACAGCGCCGCGTTCACCAGCCGCATGACCTGGGCGCTGTTGCCGTAGACGACGACCACGTGCGGCTCGAAGGTCGCCGTGCCGAGCGGCGCGATGCAGACCCGCTCGTACTCACCCGGGTCGAAGCGCCACACCCCCGCCTCCAGGTTCGCCCCCGCTGCGTCGTCCTGGCAGTACATGCCCACCGCCGCGTAGCCGCTGAGGTAGGTGTCGTTGGGCCGGCGGAAGCCGAAGGCGATGGCGGCCAGAGGGCAGATCACGTCGTCCCGGCCGACGGCGATCCCCCACCCGAACCTCCGGGCGATGCCGATCGACTGGCAGACGATCCACTGCTCGCCGAGGCTCTCGCTCGGCACCCGGACACCCTCGGGGACCGGTTCTCCGTGGCGGAGCATCCGCACGGCCAGCGGGAAGGTGTCGGGCCGGACGTAGCGCGCCAGCGCGTCGTCGAGCGCCCGCATGCGGCCGGGCACGGTGGCCACTGCGGGACGGTTCTCCTCGGGACGGCTCTCCACGGGACACACCTCCGGCGACTCGATACGCCCGCCGGCACGGCGGGCGGGGGTTCCTCCCCATTGTGCCCCCGGCGGGGCGGCGGACCTCGCCGGCACCCCGCCGGCACCCCGGGAGACCCTCCGGAACGAACTCCTGCTGGTCGCGACCTAGGGTGGGCCGATGGCCGAGCCGCTCACCTTCTACCCGGCCGGTGTTCCCTTCCCCGGGGCAATCGGCCGCACGCTCGAGACCTCCACCCCGGCGTGGCCCGCCCGACCTCGGCCGCCCGAGGGCGCGCCCAACGTGGTGGTCGTCGTCCTCGACGACGTGGGCTACGGGCAGCTCTCGGCGTTCGGCGGGCTGTGCGAGACGCCCAACCTCGACCGCCTGGCCGGGCGGGGCCTCTCGTTCGCCAACTTCCACACCACGGCCCTGTGCTCGCCGACCCGGGCCTGCCTGCTCACCGGCCGCAACCACCACACGGTCGGCCTGTCGGCCATTACCGAGATGTCCCTCGGCTACCCGGCCCACGACGCCACCATGGGTTTCGAGCACGGCATGCTCTCCGAGATCCTGGTGGCAGCGGGCTACAACACCTTCGCCGTGGGCAAGTGGCACCTGACCGCACCCCAAGAGACGTCGGCGGCCGGCCCGTTCGACCGGTGGCCGCTCGGCCGCGGTTTCGAGCGGTACTACGGGTTCCTCGGCGGCGACACCGACCAGTTCCACCCGGAGCTGGTCTCCGACAACCACGCCGTGCGTCCGCCCGCCACGCCGGCCGAGGGTTACCACCTGAACGCCGACCTGGCCGACCGCGCCATCGACTTCGTCAAGGACGCGCACGCGGTGGCCCCGGACAAGCCGTTCTTCCTCTGGTACGCGACCGGTGCCGGTCACGCGCCCCACCAGGTCGAGCCGGAGTGGGTGGCACCCTACGCTGGCCGGTTCGACATGGGCTGGGACGAGTACCGGCGGGTCGTCTTCGAGCGGCAGCTCGCCCTGGGACTGGTGCCCGTCGGCACCGAGCTGTCGGTACGGGATCCGGACGTCGAGCCCTGGGAGCACCTGGGCGACGACGCCCGGCGGATGTACGCCAGGCAGATGGAGGTGTACGCCGGGTTCCTCACCCAGACCGACCACCACATCGGTCGGGTCCTCGACTTCGTCGAATCGATCGGGCGCCTCGACGACACCCTCGTCGTCTGTGTGTCGGACAACGGCGCGAGCGCGGAGGGCGGCGAGCACGGCACCCGCAACGAGAGCCTCTTCTTCAACCTGGCCCCCGAGCGGCTCGAGGACAATCTCGACGTCTACGACGCCTGGGGGAGCGAGGACACCTTCAACCACTACTCATGGGGGTGGACGTGGGCCGGCGACACCCCCTTCCGGCGCTGGAAGCGCGAGACCTACCGGGGCGGCGTCACCGATCCGTGCATCGTCGCGTGGCCGGCAGGCATCGCTGCCCGTGGCGAGGTCCGTACCCAGTTCACGCACGCAGTCGACCTGCTTCCCACCGTCCTCGAGGCGATCGGGATCGAGGCACCCCGCACCCTCCGGGGTGTCGAGCAGTCGCCGATCGCCGGTACCAGCTTCGCCTATGCGTTCGACGCTCCCGATGCTCCCGCCCGGCATGTCACCCAGTACTTCGAGATGTTCGCCCACCGTTCGATCTACCACGACGGGTGGAAGGCGGTGTGCCCGTTCCCCGGGCCGAGCCTGCAGCAGGGTCTGGAGGCCGGGCATCCGTTCGGGACCCCGCTCACCGAAGCGCTGCTGGACCAGCTGGAGGCGAGCGACTGGGAGCTCTACCACCTGGACGAGGACCCGGCCGAGTGCAGGAACGTGGCCGCCCAGCACCCCGACCGCCTGGCCGAGCTGCGGGCCCTGTGGTGGTCCGAGGCCGAGCGGCACGGGGCCCTGCCCATCGCCTCCAGTGAGCTCTCGCGGCTCTTCGGCCGGAAGCCGACGGCGGGCCGGCCCCGCAAGGTGTTCGAGCTCTCTCCGGGCGGCTCGCCGATCGCGTTCGCCGCGGCGCCGCGGGTGAACAACCGGGCCCACCGCATCGTGGCCGAGGCGTCGGTCCCGGCCGGCGGGGTGGCGGGCGTGCTGCTCAGCCACGGCAACCGGCACGGCGGCTTCGCCCTCTACGTGGCGGGCGGGCGACTCCACTATGTCCACAACTACCTGGGCCTGGCCCGCTTCACCGTCGCCGCCGCCGAGCCGGTGCCGCCCGGCGAGGTCTCCTTGGCCATGGAGCTCGACCCGACGGGGCCGCCCGACCTGGCCGAGGGGCGGGGCGTGCCGGCTGAGGTGCGGCTGTACCACGGTGACCGGGTGGTCGGCACCGGCCAGCTCCCGTACACGGTTCCCCACACGTTCGCCACCACCGGGATGAGCTGTGGCCGGGCGTTCGTCGACTCGGTGGACCCGACCGCCTACCTGGCGCCGTTCGAGTTCACCGGCACCCTCCACCGGGTGGTCCTCGACCTGACCGGCGATCACGCCGTCCACCCCGGAGCCGAGATGACGCGCCTCATGGGGCAGCAGTAGGGCGGGTCAGCCCGGCGACCACTCCGTCCGGAACGAGTAGCGGTCGCCACGCACCGCGCTGTGGCGCCACTCGACGGGGACGTCGCCGGCACGGGCCAGCCGCTCGACCACCAGGACGGCCTGGCCCCGGGGCAGGTGGAGCGTCCGGCGCAGCTCCGGATCGGCGATGGCCGGCTGGACTCGCTCCCAGCCGCCGGTGACCCGGACGCCGCAGCACGAGGCGAGCGCGTCGTACAGGGAGCCGGTGCGCAGGTCCCGGTCGAGCAGACCTCGGGCCCGGGAGGCGGGGAGCCACGAACGGTGGAGGCTGATGGGCTCGTCGCCGACGTAGCGGAGCCGCTCGACGTGGACGACCTCGTCGTCGGGTGCCAGCCCGAGCTGCTTCGCTACCGGGCCGGCCGGCTCGGTGCGTTGGGCGAGCACCTCGCTCCGTTCGGCGAGACCGAGGTCCTGGGCGGTGCGGGCCAGGCTGTAGAGGGTGTGGAGCGGCTGCTCCAGCACCGAGACGGCCAACGAGCTCCGCCGCCCCCGCTCCCGCACGATCGCCCCCTCGTCCTGGAGGCGCCGGGCCGCTTCGCGCACGGTCTGGCGGCTGACCCCGTAGCGGTTGCGGAGCTCCTCGTCGGTGGGGAAGCCGCTGTCGAACTCGCCGGCGGCCATCCGCTGGCGCAGGTCGGCCAGGACCTGCGCCCACAGGGGAACGGGGCTCCGGCGGTCCAGGGGCGTCGTGGCCGCGGCCCTCATCCTGCCCATCCCACGAGCACGGCGGCGGCCGGCACGGCGACGACGACCACGAACTGGCTGTCCCGCCCCCGGACCCAGCTGCCCACCGCGGAGATCACGCCGGCGGCAGGCGTGAGGGCCGGCACGAGGATGCCGAGCCCCATGATCGGTTTGCCGGCCGGGCGGGGCGCGAGGAGATGAAACATCTCGACGGGCACGGCCCGGTGGCCGCCTTCGGCCAGCTGCGCGACCAGGCCGACGACGAGCAGGACGAGCGCCACGACGAGACCCGAGCGGAGCACCCACTGCACCGGCATGTGGGTGCGGAGGTCGGCGGGCCCGCCGGCCCGGTGCCGGCCGGTGTCTGACGCGATGTGGCCGCGGCGACCTTGATCGGTACCTTCATGCCGAGGTGCATCGCCGGCACTGCGAGGCACCCTCCGCCCACGCCGAGCAGGCCCGAGAGGAGACCGGCCGGGAACGGCACCGACCGACCGATCCACAGCCGGACGGCCCGGTAGGCGACCAACGCCCCCTGGCGAGGTCGTGGTAGGCGCCGCCCAGCGGGCCCCACTCCTCCCAGCGACCCGCTCGCCCGTGGCGACCAGCGCCCCGGCGGCGTCTTCGGCCGCCCCGGCAGCCACCGCCCCGACCAGGGCGCCGTCGACGCCCCGGGACGCGCCGCCGCCGCCGCCCATGGGCACGCCGACACCGACCTCGCCGCCGCCACCGACCACCTCGCCGTGCTCGTCCCGCCCCCGGAGGACCAGCACGGCGGTGACGGGCGTCACGTCCGCGAAGAGCCCGTCGATGGCGGTCGGGGCGATCGGGACGGCGACGATGCCGCCGGCCAGGCCACCGATGGTGGTGGCGATCTCGAGCGTGCGTGCCAGGCGCATGGTCAACTGGCCGGCCACGCGTACGCGCTTCCGGCGGCGGCCGAGGTGGCGACCACCGCCACCATCGACGAGGCGACGGCCACCTTCGTGTCGAAGCGGAAGGCGGGCACGAGCGCGGGCACGATCACCGCACCATCTCCGATACCCACCACGGCACCGAGCCAGCCGGCGAAGATCGCGAGCACGGCCAGCCCGGGGGCGATGCCCAGCGAGATGTGCTGGTCGAGGACCGTGCCCACGGCCGGTAGGGCGGGAACGAATATTCGGATATCCGGAGCATACCGACGCATCGGGACGGCCGGGCGGTGACGGCACCCGACCCTGGCGGCGGCCCGGTCCGACGCTGGCGGGGCGCGAACATCGCCGCCGCCGACGACCTGCACCCGCCCGCCCGGTAGGGTCGTCCAGAGGTCGGGTCGCCGGCGGCGTCGGGGCCGGCGGGTCGCCTGCCAGGCGGGCGAAGATCACCGCCGACGTTCACCGATGCGAGAGGAGCACCATGGCCGTCACCCGGTTCGGACTGCAGATCCCGAGCTTCACCTTCCCGGGCGTGGAGGACGGGGAGCTCTTCGGCCGCATCGCCCAGATCGCCGTGACCGCCGAGGAGGCGGGCTTCGACTCGGTGTGGGTGATGGACCACTTCTACCAGATCGCCAACGTCGGCCCCCGGACTGACCCGATGCTCGAGGCCTACACGCTGCTGGGCGCGCTGGCGGCACGGACCACCCGGGCGTCGCTCGGCACCATGGTCACCGGGGTGACCTACCGCAACCCGGCGCTGCTGGCCAAGGAGGTCACCACGCTCGACGTCATCTCGGGCGGGCGGGCCATCCTCGGGATCGGCGCGGCATGGAACGAGGACGAGCACGCCGGCTATGGCTTCGGGTTCCCTCCGGTGGGCGAGCGCATGGACCGGCTGGACGAGGCGTTGCAGATCTGCCGGGCCATGTTCGGCCAGGAGACCCCCAGCTTCACCGGGCGCCACTACTCGATCGACGCCGCCCTCAACGTGCCCCGGCCGATCCGTCCTGCCGGCATCCCCATCCTGGTGGGCGGGTCAGGCGAGCGCCGCACCCTGCGCCTGGTCGCCCGCCACGCCGATGCCTGCAACCTGTTCGGCGACGTGGCCACCATCCGCCACAAGCTCGCGGTGCTCGACCGCCACTGCGAAGCCGAGGGGCGCGACCCGGCGACCGTCACCCGGACCCGCCTCGGTGGTCTGGTCATCGCCGAGACCTCGGCCGAGGCCGAGCGACGGGGCCGGGCCATGGCCGAGGCCCGGGGCATGGACGAGGAGCGCTTCCGGGGCTACGTCATCGCCGGCGATCCCGACTCGGTGTGCGAGCAGGTGGCCGCCTACCTCGACGCCGGGCTCGACGGCATGGTCTTCAACATGCACGACGCCTACGACCTCGACTCGGTGCAGCTGGCCGGGGACACGTTGTCGGGCGCCTTCGGCTGAAGCGCGCCGGGGAACCGCCGCCGGCTCAGGTGCGCCGGCCGGATCGGAACGCGTCCAGCCAGCGGTCGAATTCGGTGGCGACGATGCGCTCGCCCGTCAGCCCCTCGGCCTCCGCCGACGCCAGGAACACGGTCGGTGGCCCCATGACGCCGGCGGGCAGCAGGCGGGCCCGCATCTCGTCAGGCGGGTCGTCGGGGATCATGCCGGTCGCCGTCGCCCCGCCTGGCAGGACCAGGTTCACGGCTACCCCCGACGGCCGGAGGTCCTCGGTCATGATCAGACTGAGCGCCTCGGCGCCGGCCCGGGCCGGCCCGTAGGGGACGAAGCCGCGCCGGCGCATGGTCTCGTGGTTCATCGACACGTTGACGATGCGCCCCCGTCCCCGCTCGACGAACCCGGGAGCGAACGCCCGGGCCACGAGGAAGTAACCGGTCAGGTTGGTGGCCACCACGTCGGCGAAGCCCTCGGGCGCCACCTCGTAGAAGGGGCGCGGGTCGTCGAAGAACCGGGGGTTCACCGTGCGCATGCCGATGCCGGCGTTGTTGACCACGATGTCGACCGGTCCCAGCTCGCCCGCGGCCCGGACGGCCAGGTCCGCCACCGACGCCGGGTCCCGCACGTCGACGGGCAGCGCCATCGCGGCCAGCCCCCGCTCCCGCCGTGCGGCGACGGCGTCGGCCAGGCGGGCGGTGGGCCGGCTGGCGAAGCCGACGGTGGCCCCCGCCGCCAGCAGCGCGTCGGCCATGGCCTCGCCGATCCCGCTGGTGGCCCCGGTCACCACCGCGGCCACGCCGCCGAGGTCGGTGGAGGCGGTCATGTCGGCAACCTAACCGCCCGGCTCCGGCTCCGGCTCCGACGGGCCGGTCGCACCGCCCAGGTGGTGACAGATAGCATGACAACACTGGCGACGGGGATCGGGGCGTGCCGAGGCGCCGAATGCCGGGCCCGTCACGGCGGTCCGGGTCCACCAGGGAGGTCCAACGATGAAGTTCGGGATCGTCTTCGCCAACACCGGGCCGTGCAACGACCCGGTCTTCGCCGCCGAGTTCGCCCGTGCCGCCGAGACGGCCGGGTTCGAGTCGTTGTGGACGGTGGAGCACGTGGTGGTCCCGGCCGGCTACCAGTCGTCCTATCCCTACGACCCGTCGGGGCGCATGCCGGGCAGGGACGACTCGCCGGTTCCCGATCCCCTGGTGTGGCTCGCGTACCTGGCGGGCGCAACCACCACGATCCAGCTCGCGACCGGGGTGCTCATCCTCCCCCAGCGCAACCCGGTGGTGCTGGCCAAGGAGCTGGCCACCCTGGACGTGCTCTCCGGTGGCCGCGCCCTCCTCGGGATCGGGGTCGGCTGGCTGGAGGAGGAGTTCGAGGCGGTGGGTGTGCCCTTCGCCGAGCGGGCCGCCCGGACCGACGAGGCGGTCGCCGCGCTGCGGGTCCTCTGGGGCGAGGAGCGGGCGACGTTCTCGGGCAGGTTCTCCGATTTCCGCGACTGCATCGTCCGGCCCCAGCCTGTCGGCGGGACGATCCCCGTCCACGTCGGGGGCCACAGCGAGGCTGCCGCCCGCCGGGCCGGTCTGCTGGGCGACGGCTTCTTCCCCGCCATCGGCGACCACGACCGCCTCTGCCACCTCTTCGACGTCGTCCGCCGCACCGCCGAGGAGGCCGGCCGCGATCCCTCCACCATCGAGCTGACCACCGGGGGGAAGGGCGCCATCGGCCCCGGGGCCCTCGACGAGGTGGCCACCCTGTCGGCGATGGGGGTGGAGCGGGTGGTGGTGCCGGGGTTCCTGTTCTGGAAGGAACCGGCCGAGGCGCTGGCCCGCTACGGCGAGGAGGTCATCGCCCGGGCGCCCTAGGCGGGCGACTCGGCCCGGGCCGCCGGCGTCTTCCCCGTGCGACTGGCGCCCGCCCGACCCGGGCACCACACTCGGTGCATGCATGCACGCAGCGCACTCGTCACCGGCGGCACGACCGGCCTGGGCCTGGCGATCGCCCACCGTCTGGTGCGGATGGGCCTGGGCGTGACCGTCACCGGCCGCGACCGGTCGAAACTGACATCGGCCGTCGCCGAGCTCGAGGGGGCGGGGGCGTCGGTGCTGGGGACGGTGGCCGATGCCGCCGACTGGGAGGACACCGAGCGGGTCGTCGCCGACCACGTCGAGCGTCACGGCGGCCTCGACGTGGCCATCGCCAATGCCGGCTTCACCACCGCCGGCGACCTGGTCGACGGCGATCCCCTGCACTGGCGCTCGATGGTGCTGACCAACGTGCTCGGACCGGCGCTGCTCATCAAGGCGGCCGTCCCCCATCTGCCGGCCCCGGGTGGCCAGATCATCCTGGTGGGGAGCGTCGCCGGTCGGGTCGGGCGCACCGGCAGCCTCTACGGCGTCACCAAGCATGCCGTGGCCGCGTTGGGGGAGAACGCCCGGCTCCAGCTCACCGCGTCGGGCATCCGGGTGGCGCTGGTGGAGCCCGGCGTCGTCGACACCCCGTTCTGGGACATCACCGGCATGCCGCCCGCCGCCCTCGGCACCGAGGCGATCGCGGCCACGGTGGCCTGGATCGTCGAGCAACCCCACCAGGTGGACGTGAACGAGGTAGTGGTCCGGCCGACCGGCCAGCTCACTTGAGGGGATCGGCCACCGCCCGGGCACGGCGGTCGTTCGCCGGCGCCGCCGCCGGCGCCGGGGGCTGCGGGGGAGCGCCCCGGCGGCCCAGAGCCACCGTCGTGCTCACGGTTTCTGCCGCAGCAGGGCCAGGCGGCGCTGGTACTCCTCCTCGTCGATCTCGCCCCGTGCGAACCGTTCCCGGAGCGTCTCCAGGGCGTTGTCGACCGGCGGCGCCACGCCGGGCCCGGTACCGGCGGGCCGGCCGAAGTGGCGGACCAGCATCACGATGGCGAACACGACGAGGGACCAGAAGACGATCATCCCGACGACGGCCACGATCCACGCCCCCGCACCCCAACCCTGTTCGTGCCATCCCCATCCGTACATGGCCGGATCCTCCTCAGCCGAGGGTTCCATGTTCCGGCCGTCCGCGACCGGGGCCTAGAGGCGAAAGTCCCGCAACCGCTGGTGCCGGTCCCGCTCAGAAGCCGAGGACGTCCCGGAGGTTGCGGGCCGAGGCCGCCCGCCCGAGCAGCGGCAGGCCGAGGGCGGCCTCGGTGGCATGGAGCAGCGAGTAGTGGTCGACGGGTGCGCCGCTCACCGTGCCCGGCCGGATGGCCGGGGCGATCACCACGTTGGCCAGCGGGGTGGGCTCGTCGAACACCACGACCACCACCGTGGTGCCCGACCGGTAGGCGGGGCTGGCCAGGATGCGGGGGACCCACGCAGCCAGCCACCGGTCGCCGGTGGCCACCGGGCAGCTGTGCATGTCGTCACAGATGTCCGGGGTGATCGACGTGAACGTCGGGAGTGAACCGCCGACGAGCACGGAGGCCAGACCGGTGAGCGGCAGGTCGTCGGCGTGGCAGGCGGCGCGGTCGCCGGGCCCGTCGAAGTAGACGGCGGGGTTGTGCTTCGCCGCGTACGTGCCGGACGACACCAGGTCGCACGGCAGCGGCATCGACTCGACGTAGCTCCGCTCGGTGCCACCGGCCGAGCGCACCTGCCGGAAGAGGTTGTCGGCGGCGAAGCTGTGCATGCCGGGGTCGCCGTCGTCGCGCACGCCGAGGGTCGAGCCCGAGACCGCGCCCAGGTAATTGGGGAGGGAGGGCGAGCCGACCGAGGACCAGGCGGTGTCGGTGGCGCACTCCCGGGCCAGGCCGGTCAGGTACGGGGCGTCGGGAGCGCCGATCACGCTCGACCAGTCGTGGTTCTCCATCCAGATCCACACCACGTGCAGGTAGTGGCGGGGCGCGACCGGCGCCGTGCCGCACGGGCGTGCCGGGGCGGCCGGCGCGGCCGCAGGCGTGGCGGTCGACGGCGGCGTGGTGGCGGTCGGACGGGGTGCGGCCGGCACGACGGGCGTCGGGGCGCGGGTGGTGGCGGGCAGCGAGCGCGGACCGCCGCCACAGGCGACGACGAGGGTCGCTGCGCACCCCAGCGCGGCCAGGTGGGCACCCACCCGTCCCGGCCGGGACGGGCCATGGGCCCGGCCCCAGCGGGGAGCCTCCGGTGGACGCCGCCACAGGTGGGCCCGGTGCACCGCCCCGTTGTACACGAGGGACCGGTGGCCACGCCCGGCTCGGCAGCGCCGGCAACGGCGGCGTGCGAGGGCGTGATCGGCGACACCGGGCACGCTCCGGGGCTGGCCCGCCACGTCGCGACGTAGCGGTTGGCGGACGCGACACCACGCCCGCACACCTTCGGTGCGGCGGGGCCGGACCAACGGGTCAGGCGACAGCTTTGTCTTGGTAGACTCCTGAACGTGGGCGAGCCTGGCCAGCCAGCTCCAGTGGCGGAATCCCTGCCCCGGGCCCCCCGCCCTGGTCGCAGGCGGCCGGGCCGCCCACGATCCGCGGACGGCCCGGTGGTGACCCGGGACGCCATCGTCGGGACCGCCCTCCGAGCGATCACCGCCAACGGTTGTCACGGTCTCGCCCTGCGCCGGGTGGCCCGCGAGGTCGGCGTCTCCCTGGCGACGGTCCAGCGGCACTTCGCCACCAGGGACGAGCTGTGGCGGGCGTGCGTCGACGCCGTGTTGACGGAACCGGACCCGCCCGACGACGGGTCCGGGGTCGAGGCGGAGCTGCAGTCATACCTCCGGGCCATGATCGAACGGGCGACCCTGTCGCCCTCGGCCACCGCGGCGATGTGGAACGACTCGGGGCCGGGCAGCGACGAGCGGATCGCGTACCTCGTCGACAAGGTGCGACCCCGGTACCAGGTGCACCGGCAGAAGCTGGCGGCGGCGATGGACGCCGGGGAGATCCGCGCCGTCGATCCCGGTGCGGTACTGGCGCTCGTGGGCCTGGGGATCACGTCGATGGCGAGCGCGCCGGTCGCCCTCCGGCAGTTGTTCGGCATCGACCTCGGCGACCCCGGTGATCGCGATGCGCTCGCCGCAGCGCTCGCCGACGTCCTCCTCCACGGGATGTCGGCGATGCCGGCGGCGCCGCCCGGGTGAGCCCGGGGTCGGGTCGGCGTTCGCCGCCGCCCGTAGAGTCCGTGGGTCCCGGTCAGGTCCCGGCCGAGGCCTCGCCGGCGTACTCGACGTAGGCGGCCAGCGCCCGCGGTCCCCACACGGTGCCCGGCCCGCCGTTCATGGAGATGACGACGCCCATGGCCTCGGCCACCTCGGCCTCGGTGGCGCCGGCCCGAGCGGCACCGCGTCCGTGGGAGGCCACGCAGCCGTCGCACTGGCGGGTGGCGGCGATGGCCAGGGCGATCAGTTCCTTCACCTTGACCGGAAGTTCGCCGTCGGCGAACGCCGCGTGGTGCATGGCCCGGTAACCGTCCAGCACCCCGGGGATCTGGTTCCGGAGCCGGCGGGCCGGCTCCCGCAGCTCCGCCGCCACCGCGTGGGCATTCTCCATGGGTCGCTCCTCTCGGGGTCGCTCGCCGGTGGCTCGTGCCACCATGCCCCGGCAGGTCCACCCTAACGGGGCCGGTCCGGCGCGGTCCCGGATGCGAGGCGGCGAACCGGGAGCCTGGTCGTCCCGCCGGGCGCGCTGTGGGCGTCGGCGCACGGCCGTGCGGGAACGCAACCCGGGCGGGGTGACGCACCGGGGTGCCTCCGCCGCTACCGTCGGGGGATCGCCCCGCCCCAGCCGCCTGCCGGGCGGACGTCACGTGACAGGAGATCGGCGATGGACCACAGCGTGCCGCAGAGCCAGCCCCGGGGGATCCCGGTCCTCCCCGCGCTCTTCATCGGCCACGGCAACCCGATGAACACACTCGAGGTCAACCGGTACACGACGGCGTGGCGGGAGCTGGGAGCCGTCCTGCCCCGCCCCCGGGCGATCTTGGCCATCTCCGCCCACTGGTTCGTGCCGGTGACGGCGGTCACCGCCATGGCGCACCCCCGTACCATCCACGACTTCTTCGGGTTCCCGGCCGAGCTCTTCGCCTTCGAGTACCCGGCGCCCGGTTCTCCCGAGGTGGCCGCCGACGTGGCCGACGTGGTGGGGCCGACGTGGGTGGGGCTCGACGCCGACTCGTGGGGACTCGACCACGGGACCTGGTCGGTGCTGGCCCATCTCTTCCCCGAGGCGGACGTCCCCGTGGTCCAGCTCTCGGTGCACGCCGGCGAGCCGCTCGCCTACCACCTCGACCTGGGCCGGCGCCTGGCGCCGCTGCGCGCGCGCGGTGTGCTGGTGGTGGCCAGCGGCAACGTGGTCCACAACCTGCGGCTGGTCGACTTCTCGCGCCCGGACGCGGGCATCGCCTGGGCCGAGCGGTTCGACGAGGAGGTCCGCCAGGTGATGGGCAACGCGCCGGCGTCGATCGGTGACCTCGAGCAGCACGACGACTACCGGCTGGCTGCGCCGACCCCCGACCACTTCCTGCCGCTCGCGTACCTGGCCGGCCTGGCCGATGTCGCCGGCCAGGTGACCCGGACCGCCGTCACCGGCTGCACGTACGGGTCGCTGTCGATGACGTCGTTCGTGCTCGAGGGCCAGGCGACCGGTGGATAGCCGCCGCCGTGTCGCCTCCGACCGTCCGTGACCGCCATCTTCCGCCTCGTCGACGTCCACGTCCGCTTCGGCGAGCGGGTGGTTCTCGACGGCGTCGACCTCGAGGTCGCGCCGGGCATGGCGACGGTGCTCACCGGCCCGTCCGGTTCCGGCAAGACGACCCTGCTCCGTCTGTGCAACCGGCTCGAGGTGCCGACCTCGGGTCGGGTCCTGTTCCGTGGCGAGGACGTGGCGACGCTCGATCCGCTCGCACTCCGCAGGCGGGTTGGCATGGTGTTCCAGCGGCCCACGCTGTTCGCAGGCACCGTGCGGGACAACCTCCTCGTCGCCCGGCCTGACGGTGACGAGGAGGGACGGCGGGCGGTGCTCGAACGCGTCGGGCTCCCGCCCTCCCTGCTCGCCAGCACCGGCGACACCCTCTCCGGGGGCGAGGCCCAGCGAGCATGCCTGGCCCGCACGCTCCTCACCGACCCGGAGGTCCTGCTGATGGACGAACCCACGTCCTCCCTCGACGCTGCCGCCACCGGCGTCCTCGAGGACCTGACGGCCGAACTGGTGGCGGGGGGGCTGACCGTGCTGTGGGTGAGCCACGACCTGGCTCAGGTGCGGCGGATCGCCGACGAACGGGTGGTCCTGCTCGACGGGCGCATCGCCGGGGCCGAGCGTGCCGACGAGTACCTCGGCCGATGATCGCGTCCTCGGTGACGACCGGGTACGTGGGATGGCTCGGGCTCGTCGCCTCGCTCGCGCTCGTGGCTGTGGCCGTCGCCATCTCGATGTGGCAGCACCTGGACCTGGAGCGCTCGCTGGTGTGGGCGTCGGTGCGGGCCATCGTGCAGCTGCTGGCGGTGGGCGCCGTGCTCGCCTTCGTCCTCGACCCCCACGTCCCGCTGGCCGTCTCGTGGACCTGGGTGGTGTTGATGGTGGGCTTCGCCGCGGAGACCATCCGGCGCCGGGCGCCGGAGGTGCCGTCGGCACGTCCTCTGGCCTTGCTGGCGTTGGGCGTGGCGTCGGCGGTGAGCCTGGCGCTCCTCTTCGGTCTCCGCATCTTCCCCATGAACGCCCGCACCGTCGTGCCCCTGGCCGGCATGGTGGTCGGCAACTCGATGACCGCCACCGTGGTCGCCGCCCGCCGCGTGGTGGGCGAGCTGGCCGACAAGCGGGCCGAAGTCGAGGCCAGGCTGGCACTCGGGCAGCCGTCGCACGAAGCGGCCCGCCCCTACGTGCGCTCGGCGCTGCGGACCGCCATGATCAGCCAGATCGAGTCGACGAAGGCGGTCGGTCTGGTGTTCCTCCCCGGCGCCATGACCGGCCTCATCCTGGCCGGTGAGAAGCCGGTCCAGGCCGTGCTGGTCCAGGCCGCTGTCATGTTCCTGATCCTCGGCGCGGTGGCGACGACGGCGACCGCCATGGCCCTCGGACTGGCCCGCCGGCTCTTCACGGCCGACCACCGCCTGGTGGCTCTGGCCCGCCCGGTATGAGGACGGGCAGGATGGGGTCACCCCCCGGCCGCGCTCCCGGCCGGACCTGATGCGGCCAGGTCCACGGCGGCCAGCGCCAGGACCGACGCCCCGATGGCCAGTGCCCCCTCGTCGATGTCGAAGGTGGGGGTGTGGTGGAGGCCGCTGCTCCCGTCGTCCTTGGCCGCCCCCACGATGAGGTAGCACCCGGGGACGCGCTCGAGGAACACGGCGACGTCGTCGCTGGCCGCCACCGGGCCGGGGAGCACGAGCGCCCCGTCGCCCACCACGTGGCGCGCCGCAGCCAGCGCCGCGGCGGTGACATCGGCGTCGTTGCGGACCGCCTCGCACACGTCCGACCGGATGACCTCGATGTCGACCTCGAACTCGGTGCCGGTCTCCGCCACCAGGGCGTCGAGAGCGGCGAGGGCGGCCGACCGCTGGCCGTCGTCGAACGTCCGCAGCGTGGCCTGCACGACCGCCTCGGTGGGGACGACGTTGGGTGCGGTGCCGGCATGGAACAGTCCCGGGCTGCACACGCAGGCGGTGCCGTCGGTGGACATGCCGGTCACCACCCCGTCCAGGCGGTCGGCGACCCGGGCGGCGGCCAGGACGACGTTGCCGGCGCGGGGCTGGAGCGCCCCGTGGCCGCCGCTGCCCCGGGCGGTGATGCGCAGGGCGAGGGACCCGGCCATCAGCACGCCGGCCCGGCTCCCCACCAGCCCGGTGGGTGCCATGCTGGCGACGTGGCAGCCGATGGCCACCGCCGGCTCGTGCTCCTCGAGCAGGCCGCCGTCGACCATGGCCCGGGCCCCCGACACCCGCTCCTCGGCCGGCTGGAACACGAACAGGTACCGCCCGGCCAGGTCGCCGGCCATGCCGGCGAGCGCCCCGGCCGCCCCGAGCAGCATGGCGGCGTGGGCGTCGTGCCCGCAGGCGTGCATCACCCCGTCGACGGTCGACGCGAAGGGGAGGCCGGTGGCCTCGGTGACGGGGAGGGCGTCGATGTCGGCCCGCAGCAGCACGGTGCGGCCGGGCCGCCCGCCCTCCAGCACCGCGACCGCGCCGGTGGGGGTGGGGCACGGACGGACGTCGAGGCCGGTCGCCCCGAGGCGGTCGGCGATGAGCGACGTGGTCCGGTGCTCCTCGAAGCTGAGCTCCGGGTGCCGGTGGAGGTCGCGACGGGTGTCGACCATCTCGTCGGTCCGGGCGGCGACGGCGGCGAGGACGGTCTCGGAGCGCTCCATCGGCCAACCCTACCGAACCGCCGGCCACCCCCGACGGGTGGGCTCTGCGGGGAACGGCACGGACACGGTGCGCGGGGAGGGGTGGCTGGCCTCGCTAACGTCGGCAGCCATGACGGACGAACGGCGTACCTCGCCAGCCACCGGCACCGCCCGATCGCTGCTGGCCACCGGGTGGGCCACCGGGTGGGTGGGGATCCGGCGCGTCGCCGCACCGGTGGCGGCCGGCGTGCTGCTGGCCGGGTGCGCCCTCTTCGCCCAGCCCACGCCCAACCCACCCCCGGGCCCGTCGCTCGCCCCGCCGGGGACCCTCGCCTACGTGGCCTGCGCCGGCGCCGTCACCCCGGTCGAGCTGGCCACCGGCACCCCCGAGGCCGATATCCCCCTCCACCTGCCGGGAACGCCGACCCTCGCGGACTACGCCATCGCCGTCGCCCCGGACGCGAGGACGGCCTACGTCGACACGTCGCCGGTCGTCGACGGCGCGGCGCGCGACGAGGTGGTGCCGGTGGACCTGCTGACCCAGCGGGCCGGTGCCCCGATCACCATCCCCGGCACCGGCGGGACCCACGCCATCGCCGTCAGTCCCGACGGCACCACGGTGTGGGCCGCCTCGGGGGACTCGGTCGTGCCCATCGACGTCGGCACCCACCGGGTGGGCCCACCCGTCGCGGTCCCCCGCGCCGGTGCCGTCGCCGCCCTCGTCTTCGACCGCAGCGGGACGACGCTCTACGCCCTGGGCAACGGGGAGATCGTCCCCATCTCCGTGTCCGGGCGCGCCGCCGGCACGGCCATCCCCACGTCGCTGACCGTCAGCTCCACCGACGCCCCCCACGGCATGGTCCTCGCCCCCGACGGCACCACCCTGCTGGTGGTGGGGCAGGGCGGGTCGACCTTCGGCGGTCGCATCCTCACCGTCCCCCTCCCGTCCGGCCCGGCCACCGCACCTGCCAGCTTCGACGTGTTCGGCAACGTCTCGTCGCCCTCGGCGGTGGCCGTCACCCCCGACGGCACGCTGGCGCTGGTGGCGGACGGCCCGAACAACTGGGTGGTGCCGGTCGCCGTCGGGAGCACCCTCGTGCCCCGACCACCGGCCCGCATGCCGGTGCAGTCGGGCGCCGACGGCGGCCTCTCGACCCAGCACCCGACGGACCTGGTCCTCGGGCCCGGGGGGGGCACGGCCTGGATCGTCACCGGCTTCGACGCCCTGCTCCCCATGGCCGTCCCGTCCCTGACCTACGGCAACCCGGTGCCGGTGTGCACCGGCGCCGCCTCGGTGGTGCTGGCGCCGTCGCCCACGTCGGGGTGACCGTCCCTGGCGAAGATCCCGGTCGACGGGCCCCGGGCGTCGCGTCGGGGTGGCTCGGCCCGGACCTCAGTCCAGCGCCGCGCCGGCGGCCCGGGCGGCGTCGACCGCCTCGTCGGACCGGAACGAGGCCGGCTCCAGTCCCGCCGCCTCGAGGAGCTCGTCGAGGGCGAGAGGGATGTCCGCCGCCAGCTGCCACGCCCGAGGCACCGTTTCCGGGCAGGCCACGATGCCCCAGTAGAGGACGCCCCGGTAGCTCATGATGGTGACGTTGACCCCCATGCCGTCCATGATCGGGCCGAGGGGGAAGCCGGCCACCAGTTCGGCCCCACCGAGGTAGAGGGGGAAGTCGGGACCGGGGACGTTGGAGATCACCAGGTTGGCGATGGGGCGGTGCCGGTCAGCCAGCCGCATCCGGCTGTAGAGGCGCGCCGCGGTGGCGAACACCGCCGGGCTGGCGTGCTCGGCCCAGTCGAGCAGGGTGCGCGCCCCCAGCGCGTGGTGCTCCTCCTTCGCTCCCCGGGTGCCGAGGTGGATGGCCCGCAGGCGGGCCAGGGGGTCGGACAGGTTGGTGGGCAGGTTCACGAACAGGGACGACACCTTGTTGGTGCCGGCCGCCTCCCCCTCGGGCCGGACCGACACGGGTACCACGGCGACGAGGGGGCGATCGGGGAGCTCGCCGCCGTCGGCCAGGAACCGCCGCAGCGCGCCGGTGCACACCGCCAGGACCACGTCGTTCACCGTGGTCCCCTCGGCGTTCTTCAGCCGCTTCACGTCGTCGAGGCCGATGGCGGCCAGCGCCACCGTCCGCCGCCGGGTGATCGCCGCGTTGAACGAGGTGCGGGGGGCCGACAGGGGGAGGGCGGCCTTGTGGACGTCGGGGCGCGACTCGGCCAGCTGCCGCAACCGCCGGACGTCGAGGACTCGCCTGCCGGTCGAGACGGCGTCGCGGGCGATCTCGAACGGCCGCAGCGCGGCCGACACGAGGGCCTGGGCAGCCAGTTCGACCGGAGCGGGGATACGCGCCGGCGACCCGGCCGGGGCTCCCGTCGGGGGCCGGGGGGCGGGCTCGGGTTCGAGGTCGAACAGGATCGACAGGAGCTCGGCACCCGAGACCCCGTCCACCGTGCAGTGGTGCATCTTGGTGATGAAGCCGATGCGGCCGCCGGCCAGGCCCTCCACCACCCACATCTCCCACAGGGGCTTCGAGCGGTCCAGCGGCCGGCCGACGATGTCCCCGGCCAGGTCGGCGAGCTCCTTCAGACCGCCCGGACGCGGCACGGCCGCCAGCCGGACGTGGTAGTCGAGGTCGAACGTCGGGTCCTCGGCCCACACCGGGTGGCCGAGGCGGAACGGCACCTCGACCAGCCGGCGGCCGAACACCGGTGCCAGGGGCAGCCGCTCGGCGATGTGCGCCTTCAGCCGGTCGAACGAGTACCCGCCGGGCACGGTCGTCGGATCGAACACGTTGGCCATGGCCACGTGCATGTGGAGGCTCGGGGTCTCCAGGTAGAGGAAGCTGGCGTCGAGCCCGCTGAGCCGGTCCACCCCTCCCCCTTTCGAGTGCCGCCGGTTCGCGTTCCGGCCGGCGACGGTGTTTGATGGTGCGATGCCCTGGGTGCTGTTCGCCGTCAGCTTGGCCGGTATGGCCCTGCTGGTCAACGCCTATCTCCCGATGCGGCACGGTTTGCTGGCCGTCGTCAGCTTCACCTTCGGCTGGTTGATCGGCGAGCTCCCGGTGCAGACCGTCGCCGCCGAACTGGTGGCGACGGGGCTGTTCGCATGGGCGCACGCCTTCGGCGCCTGGCCGGGCTGGGTGGGGCTCGGGCTGGGCGCCGTCCAGTGGGTGGGGCTGGCCGGGCTGGCGGTCAGCGGCTGGCGGGCCCGCCGGGTGGTGGCCGAGGCGCTCGACTCGGCCAGCGGCGGTCCGGTTGCCGCTCCCCAGGTGGACCCCCGACCGGTGTGGAACCGCCTGTGGCGGGTGGGCCTCGCCGTGCCGTTCCGGTTCCGCAGCGTCCAGCGGATCCGGAACATCGACTACTGGGGCGACGGCAACTACCGTCACAAGCTCGACGTGATCCGCTCCCGCCGCGACCCGCCGTCGGCCGGGCCGGTCCTCGTGTACATCCACGGCGGGGCGTGGATCATCGGCGACAAGCGGGAGCAGGGGATCCCCATGATGCACGAGCTGGCCCGCCGGGGCTGGGTGTGCATCGCCATCAACTACCGCCTGAGCCCCCGCGCCACGTGGCCCGCCCACGTGGTCGACTGCAAGCGGGCGCTCGCCTGGGTGCGGGAGCACGTCGCCGAGCTCGGGGGCGATCCGGCGTTCGTGGCCGTGTCGGGAGGCTCGGCCGGCGGGCACCTCGCCGCCCTGGTGGCGCTGACCGCCGGCGACCCCGACTGGCAGCCCGGCTTCGAGGGCGGCGACACCCACGTCGACGCCTGCGTGCCCTTCTACGGGGTCTACGACCTGACCGGCCGGAACCCCGGTCCCGACCGCTACAGCCGCGAGCTGCGCGAGCTCCTGGAGGAGCGGATCGTCAAGGCCCACCTGGAGGACGATCCCGACACGTTCGAGCAGGCGTCGCCCACGTCGCGGGTGCACGCCGGCGCCCCGCCCATGTTCGTCCTCCACGGCCGGAACGACACGCTGGTGCCGGTCGAGGTGGCCCGGGTCTTCGTGGACCGGCTCCGCGCCGTGTCGCAGGCGCCGGTCGCCTACGCCGAGCTTCCCTACGCCCAGCACGCGTTCGACGTGCTCGCCTCCCTCCGCTGCCGGGCCACCACCCTCGGGGTGGTCCGGTTCCTCGAGGGGATCCGCACCACCGTCGGCGCCTCCCGCCCGGAACCGACGGCCGGTGACCAGCACGCGCTCGGCCCGTCGCCGCGTGACGGCCACGCCGGTTTCTGACATAGTGTCAACTCGTCGTGCCGGACCGCTCCCGGCACGGTGGGGGTTCGGATGGGGAGGGTGATGGAACGGATCCGGGACCGGCGCGCTGCGGCAGGTGCCTGCCGGCACGGCCGGCCGGCAGGCCGCGCCGCCCACCGCCCCCGGCCGGGCGGACGTAGCATCGCCGCCGGGCAGGTGGTCGCGACCGTGTCCGCTGGAGGCAGCGAGTGAGCCAGTTCCTGGAGTTCACGGTCCTCGGGCTCATCCTCGGATCCGTCTACGCCATCTCGGCGACCGGCCTGGTGGTGACCTACACCACGTCCGGCGTGTTCAACTTCGCCCACGGCGCCGTCGGGATGATCGCCGCCTACGGCTACTGGGAGCTCGTCACCCACCACGTCCCCGGCGCCCTGGCCATGGTGCTCGTCGTGCTCGTGGCCGCGCCCGTCTTCGGCGTGTTCATCGAGTGGCTGCTCATGCGGCGCCTGCTGGGGGACACGGGAGAGCGTCCGGTGATGGTCACGCTCGGCCTGCTGGCCATCCTCATCGGGCTGGCGCTGGTCCTCTTCGGGGAGAACCGCGGCGACACCCTCAGCCCCCTGGTGAACGGCACCATCCGGATCCTCGGGGTGGGTGTGACCGCACAGGACCTCGTCATCGCCGGCTCGGCTGCCGCCATCGCCGCCGCCCTGCGCGTCCTCTTCCACAGCTTCCGGCTGGGGGTCGCCCTACGGGCCGTGGTGGACGATCCCGAGCTCCTGGCTACCGCCGGGGCGTCGCCGGTGGCCATGAGCCGAACCGGGTGGGTGCTGGGCTCGGTACTGGCCGCGTTGGCGGGGGTGCTCCTCGCCCAGCAGCAGCAGACCTCGCTCGACACCTACACCCTCGCCCTGCTGGTGGTGAGCGGCTTCGCCGCCGCCGTCTTCGGCCGGCTGCGCAGCGTGCCTCTCACCTACGCCGGCGGGCTCGTGCTCGGCCTGGCCGTCGTCTACTTCGGGAGCTACGCCCAGCCCCACCTGGGCACCTTGGGCCCCGACCTGTCCGCCGCGCTCCCGATGATCTTCCTGTTCGCCGCCCTCATCGCACTGCCGTCGGTGCGTCTGCGGGCGGTGGGGCGCCTGTCGACCCTGCGCCCACCCCGAGTGGCCACCGGCTGGGAGTCGCTCATCGCCGCCGGTGCCTTCTGCCTGGTGGCGCTGGCCTGTTCGATGACCCTCACCGGCACCGTCGCCGGGGGTACCTCCTCGTTCGGGGTGATCCTGGACCACACCATGGCGTACGGGATCGTCGGGCTCTCCCTCGTCCTCCTCGTCGGCTACGCCGGCCAGGTCTCGCTGTGCCAGTTCGCCTTCATGGGCATCGGCGCCTTCCTCATGGGCAAGGTGGCCGGCGGCGGCTCGCTCCTCGGCCTGCTCCTGGCCGCCGTGGTGTGCGCCGCCCTCGGCGCGCTGATCGCCCTGCCGACGGTGCGGCTGCGGGGCCTGTACTTCACCCTGGCCACCTTCGCCTTCGCCGACGCGGCCTACACCGGGATCTTCCCCGACACCCGCGTCCTCGGCCAGGGGCTGAACGTGGGACAGATCGTCCTTCCCGGCCTCTCCTTCGGCAGCAACCGGGCCGTGTTCCTGCTGCTGGCGGCGGCCTTCGTCCTCACCGCCCTGCTGGTGCTGGCCATCAGGCGCAGCCTCCTCGGCCGCCGGCTGGTCGCGCTGCAGGACTCCCCGGCCGCCTACGCGACGGTGGGCCTCAACGCCGCCTTCACCAAGGTCGCCGTGTTCGCCATCGCCGCCGGGCTGGCCGGGCTGGCCGGTGCCCTCTACGGCACGGCGGCGGGAACCGTCGGCACCTCGGACTTCGACATCTTCACCGGGGTCGTCTTCGTCCTCTTCGTCGTGGTCTGGAGCGTCCGGACTGTCAGCGGGGCCTTCCTCGCCGCCCTGTCCTTCGCCGTGCTCACCCACGTGTGGACGAACGGCGTGGGGCTGTTCGCCGGTGCCGGGATCGTGCTGGTGGGATGGACCCCGAACGGGATCCTCGGGATCGGGCCGCTGGCACGGCTGGTGCCGGAGCGCTGGATCGGTCGCCGTCATCGGGCCACCGGCGACGCGGGATCGCTCGTCGGGGTGGTCGACGGCCGCGAGGGAGAGATCCGTGCCGCCGGCTGACGCCCCGGCAGCCGAGCGCCCGGCGCACGCGGCCGGCCGGCCCGTGCTCGAGGTGCGCGGCGTCGCCGTCCACTTCGGCGGCGTGTCGGCCCTGACCGACGTCAGCCTGTCGGTGGCGGCCGGGTCGGTGACCGGGCTGATCGGTCCCAACGGCGCCGGCAAGACCACGCTGTTCAACGTCGTCAGCGGGCTGCAGGCCCCGAACAGCGGCACGGTCACCTTCGAGGGGCGCGACCTGGCCCGGATGCCCCCCCACCGTCGGGCCCGGCTCGGCATCGCCCGGACCTTCCAGCGTCTCGAGCTCTTCGGCACCCTCACCGCCGAGGACAACGTCCGGGTCGGCCTCGAGTCGTCCATCCGCTGGTGGCAGTGGCGCCGCCTGCGGGCGTCCTTCCCCTGGGCACACGACGTGTCGGGGGACGGGGCCCGCGCCGCCGGCTCGCGGGTGGTGTCGCTGGCCGACCGCCTGCTGGCCGGGGTGGGGCTGGCCGGTCACGAGGACCAGCAGTCGAGCGCCATGCCGACCGGCAACGCCCGCATGGTCGAATTGGCCCGGGCACTGGCCATGCAGCCCAAGCTCCTGCTGCTGGACGAGCCGGGCTCGGGCCTCGACGAGCACGAATCGGAGGCGTTGGGCACCCTGCTCCTCCAACTCGCCGCCGACGGCATGGCCGTGCTGCTGGTGGAGCACGACATGGAGCTGGTCATGCGGGTGTGCGACCGGGTGCACGTGCTGGATTTCGGCCACGTCGTCGCGTCGGGATCGCCCGACGAGATCCGGGCCGATCCCCGCGTCCAGACCGCCTACCTGGGCGCCCCCTCCGGTGGCGCCCGTCCGCCGGGAGGGGGTCGGTGAGCGGGCAGCGGCTGCCTGCCGCCCCCCCGATCACGGTGGACGGCGTCCGTGCCGGCTACGGGCGCATCGAGGTCCTCCACGGCATCGACCTCCAGGTCCCCGCGGGCAGCATCTTCGCCTTGCTCGGCCCCAACGGAGCCGGGAAGTCGACCCTGTTGAAGGTGATCGGCGGACACGTGCGGGCCACGGCCGGCGAGGTCCACCTGGGCGACCTGCCGGTCGGGGGCCGGTCGGTCGAGCACCTGGCCCGGCTCGGGCTGTGCACCGTTCCCGAGGGTCGGGGCGTGTTCCCGAACCTGACCGTGCGCGAGAACCTGCGGATCTGGACCTACTCGGCCCGCATCCCCCTGGGCGAGGTGGAGGAGCGGACGTACACGGCATTCCACCGGCTGGCCGACCGTCGCCAGCAGGCAGCGGGGACCCTGTCCGGCGGGGAACAGCAGATGCTGGCCCTCTCGCGGGCGCTGGTGTCCGACCCGTCCGTCCTCCTCGTCGACGAGCTGTCGATGGGGTTGGCCCCCCTCGTGGTGGCCGAGCTCTACGAGATGGTCGGCGAACTGGCCGCACGGGGCATGACCGTCCTCCTCGTCGAGCAGTTCGTCACCACCGCCCTGGCGGTGGCCACCCGGGCCGCCATCATGACCAACGGCCGCATCACCGCCGAGGGCTCGCCGTCGGAGATGGCCGAGGCGGCGCTCTCCGCCTACCTGGCGTCGTGACCCGGGCGGCGCCGGCTCCGGCGCCGCCTCACTCTGGGGCCAGCTCGACCTCGACACCGGGCTCGGTGCCCTCCAGTACGACGAGCTCCTCGATGCCGCCGGCGTCGCGCAGGTCGGTACCGGCCACCGCCAGCGCGCCCGACAGCGCCGCGTCGCCGGTCACCGTGCAGCGGGCGACGGGTGCGCGCATCGAGCGCTTGGCCGACGTCTTGGCCCTGCGGACGGCGGCCAGCACGCCGGCGACGGCGTCGAGGACGGCCGGCTCGCCGTCGGCGGCAATCTCGTCCGCCGACGGCCAGCCGGCGCGGTGCACCGAGCCGGTGCGCCACCAGGACCACACCTCCTCGGTGACGAACGGGAGGAACGGCGCGAACAGCCGGAGCTGGACGGAGAGGGCCAGTGCGAGGGCGGCCCGGGCCGACGACGTGGCCGGCGAGTCCCCGTCGCCGTAGGCGCGGCCCTTCACCAGCTCCAGGTAGTCGTCGCAGAACGACCAGAAGAACGCCTCGGTCCGCTCCAGGGCGCGGGCGTAGTCGAAACCGTCGAAGGCGACGGTCGCCTCGCCCACCACCGAGGCGAGGCGGGCCAGCATGGCCCGGTCCAGCGGCTCGGTGACGGCGGCGAGGCCGGCGTCGGGGACGGACCCGTCGGTACCGGCCACCCGCCCGAGGACGAAGCGCGACGCGTTGAGGACCTTGATGGCCAACCGCCGCCCGACCTTCATCTGCCCCTCGTCGACCGCGGTGTCGGTGCCGGGCCGGCCGCTGGCCGCCCAGTAGCGGACGGCGTCGGCGCCGTGGCGCTCCAGGAGCGGCAGGGGGGTGACGACGTTCCCCTTCGACTTCGACATCTTCTTCCGGTCGGGATCGAGCACCCACCCCGAGATGGCGGTGTCGCTCCACGGGAGCGAGCCGTGCTCGAGCTCGGCGCGCACGACGGTCGAGAACAGCCACGTCCGGATGATGTCGTGGCCCTGGGGCCGGAGGTCCATCGGGAAGACCCGGGAGAACAGCTCGGGGTCGTCCTCCCACCCGCCGGCGATCTGGGGGGTGAGGGACGAAGTGGCCCACGTGTCCATGACGTCGGGGTCGCCCACGAACCCGCCCGGCCGCCCCCGTTGCGAGCCGTCGTAGCCGTCGGGGACGTCGACGGAGGGATCCACGGGAAGGCGGGACTCGTCGGGTGTGAGGGGCCGGTCGTAGTCGATCGTCCCGTCGGCGCCCACCGGGTACCAGACCGGGAAGGGGACGCCGAAGAAGCGCTGGCGGCTGATGTTCCAGTCGCCGGTCAGGCCCTCGACCCACGCCCGGTAGCGATGGGCCATGTAGGCGGGGTGCCAGCGGAGCTCGTCCCCCCGGGCCAGCAGGCGCTCGCGCAGCGGCTGGGTGCGCACGAACCACTGGCGGGACGACACGATCTCGAGGGGGCGCTCGCCCTTCTCGAAGAACTTGACGGGGTGGGTGATGGGGCGGGGCTCGCCGATCAGGTCGCCCGACCCGGCCAGCAGCTCCACGATCCGGGTCTGCGCCTGGCGCACGGTGCGCCCGGCCAGTTCGTCGTAGGCGGCGGCGGCCGCAGCCGGATCGGCGCTGGGCCACCCGTCGCGTCCCCACGGCACCGGCTCCAGCCGGCCGTCGCGGCCGACGACGGTCCGGGTGGGGAGGTCGAGCTCCCGCCACCACACCACGTCCGTCGTGTCGCCGAAGGTGCAGACCATGGCGATGCCCGATCCCTTCTCCGGGTCGGCCAGGGGATGGCCGAGCACGGGGACGGGCACGCCGAAGAGCGGCGTGGCGACCGACGTGCCGAACAGGGGGGCGTAGCGCTGGTCGTCCGGGTGGGCGACGAGCGCCACGCAGGCGGGCAGCAGCTCGGGCCGGGTCGTCTCGATGTCCACGTGGGCGTCGCCGTCCGGCTGCCCGCCTGCGTCGAGGCACCGGAACCGCAGCCGGTGGTAGGCGCCGGGCCGCTCGCGGTCCTCCAGCTCGGCCTGGGAGACGGCGGTGGCGAAGTCCACGTCCCACAGCGTCGGGGCCACCTGCTGGTAGGCGTGGCCGCCGGCCAGGAGGTGGAGGAACGACCGCTGGCTGGCCCGCTGGGCCCGGTCGCCGATGGTGGTGTAGGTGTGGTGCCAGTCGACCGACAGGCCGAGGGTGCGCCACAGGTGCTCGAAGGCACGTTCGTCCTCGGCCGTGAGGGCCAGGCACAGCTCGACGAAGTCGGGTCGGGAGACGGGGACGGGGTCCCTGGCCGGTTCCGCCGGCGGGGCGAACGCCGGATCGCGGGGCAGGGCCGGGTCGCACCGGACGCCGTAGTAGTTCTGGACGCGGCGCTCGGTCGGCAGCCCATTGTCGTCCCATCCCATGGGATAGAAGACGGCCTTGCCCGACATCCGCTGGTAGCGGGCGACGGCGTCGGTGTGGGTGTAGGAGAAGACGTGCCCGACGTGGAGGGAGCCCGACACCGTGGGAGGCGGGGTGTCGATCGAGAAGACCCGCTCCCGGGGCGCGCCCCGGTCGAAGGCGTAGGTGCCCTCGTCGTCCCATCGGGAGGACCACTTCGCCTCCAGGCCCTCGAGGGCGGGCTTGTCGGGCACACCGGCCGGGCGCGCCGGCGTCGCGTCGGCATCCATGATCGGGTTACCGTACCCTGCGTGCCCCGCCTGTACGACACGGCCACCGGCGAGACGACCGAGCTGCGCCTGCGCACGCCCGGCCAGGTCTCCCTCTACGTCTGCGGCCCGACCGTCTACGACGCACCCCATCTGGGGCACGGCCGCTTCTCCCTGGTCTTCGACGTGCTGCGCCGTTACCTTCTCTTCGTCGGCCTCGAGGTCACCTATGTCTCCAACATCACCGACATCGACGACAAGGTGATCGAGCGGGCGGCATCGGCGGGGACCACGCCCGACGCCCTGACCGCCCACTACGAGCAGGTCTGGTGGGACGCGATGGGCGCGCTCGGCGTCCTGCGCCCCGACGAGGTGCCCCACGCCACCGCCTACGTGGCCCGCATGGTCGAGGTGGTGGCCGAGCTGGTGGCGCGGGGCGTCGCCTACGAGACGTCCGACGGTGTGTACCTGTCGGTGGCCGACGTCCCCGGCTACGGGCTGCTGGCCCGCCAGCCGCTCGAGTCGCTGCGGGCCGGGGCGCGGGTCGAGGCAGGGGAGGAGAAGCGCTCCCCCCTCGATTTCGTACTGTGGAAGAAGGCGAAGCCGGGCGAGCCCACGTGGCCGTCGCCCTGGGGGCCGGGCCGGCCGGGGTGGCACACCGAGTGCGTGGTCATGTCCCTCGACCTGTTGGGGGACGGCTTCGACATCCACGGCGGCGCCATCGACCTGATCTTCCCCCACCACGAGAACGAGCGTGCCCAGGCGGTGGCCCTCGGGCGCGACTTCGCCCACCACTGGGTCCACAACGGCTGGGTCACGGTCGACGGGGAGAAGATGTCGAAGTCGCTCGGGAACTTCACCTCGCTCGACGACTTCCTCTCGCGGGCTGACGCCCGTGCCTACCGGCTGCTCGTCCTACGGTCCCACTACCGCTCGCCGATCGAGATCACCCCCGACACCGTGGCCCAGGCCGAGGCCCAGGTGACCCGGCTCGACGAGCTGGCCCGACGGTTCGACCTCGACGATCCGCTGGCGGCCACGCCGTTCGTGCGCGACCCGGGGACGACCGGGGTGCCCGAACGGGACGAGGCCGTCGCCCGGTTCCGGGCGGCGATGGACGACGACCTGGACACGCCGGGCGCCCTCGCCGGTGTCTTCGAACTGGTACGACGGGCCAACACGGTGGCGGACGGGTCGGGCACCGACGCCGCCCGGCCGCTGGCTGCGGCCGTGGTCGAGATCTGCGCGGCCATGGGCCTCCGCCTCCGGCGGGGGTCGGGTGAGCTCGACAGCGAGACGGCGGGGCTGGTGGCCGAGCGCGACGACGCCCGTGCCCGGCGCGACTTCGCCCGGGCCGATGCCGTGCGCGACGAACTGACCGGTCGCGGGTGGCTGGTGGAGGACACGCCCGCCGGCACCCGGGTCCGCCGACCCTGACCGCACGGTGGCGCCGGACCCCGACGGCGCGGTGAGCCTGCGCTCCCGCCGGGCACCGGTTGCTCCCGCCGTCGTGCAGGGCTGCTAGCGTTACGTACTGAGAAGGTCCGAAGAGGATCAGCGGCGATCTCCGTTTACCACTCCAGGTGCCGGGTTCCGTACGTCTCCGAGGCGGCCCTCTCTGCAACGCATCCTGTGCAGGAAAGGGGAATGCCACCGTGGCATCCGGAACAGTCAAGTGGTTCAACGCCGAGAAGGGCTTCGGCTTCATCTCGCAACCGAGCGGAGGGCCAGATGTGTTCGTGCATCACACGGCCATCCAGATGAACGGCTTCCGCGCCCTCGAAGAGGGTCAAGCGGTTGAGTTCGAGGTCCAGGAGGGTCCGAAGGGCCTGCAGGCAGTGGACGTTCGTCCCGCCTGATCCTTCCCGGCACCAGGCCACCCGGCAGCACTGTCGGCGGCCCCGGACCGGATCTGCGTGGACGGGCTCGCCCCGGCCACGGCTCACATGGGCGCCACCTGCGGGTGGCGCCCATGGCGCGCCACGGGGGATCGCCACCGATGAACGCGGATCAGGCGGTCCCCGCGCTGGCGTCGGGCCTCGATGCCGGTTACTATTCGGTAACCAGCACCCCGTACCGGGGTTTGTGACCCGCGAGGTTGGCGACGGAGCCTGCCCGGGCGATGCATCGAGCGGCCCGGACCGGGCCGGAAGGGAGAAGGCCCCTCATGGCCGAGTTCTCGCTGGACCTGAACGAGGACCAGCTCCAGATCCAGAAGTGGGTGCACGACTTCGCCGAGACCGTGATCCGGCCGGCGGGCCACGAGTGGGACGAGCGCGAGGAGACGCCCTGGCCGATCATCGAGGAGGCGGCCAAGATCGGCCTGTACTCCTTCGACTTCATCAGCCAGGCGTTCTTCGACGAGTCGGGGCTGCTCCTGGCCATCGCGGCCGAGGAACTGGCGTGGGGCGATGCCGGGATCGGCCTGGCCATCCTGGGCAGCACCCTGGGACTGGCCGGCATCGCGTCGAACGGCACCCCCGAGCAGCTGATCGAGTGGGGGCCGCAGTGCTTCGGCACGCCGGACAAGGTCCAGATGGCCGCCTTCGCCGTGTCCGAGCCCGACGCCGGCTCGGACGTTTCGTCGCTCCGCACCCGGGCCGTGTACGACGAGGCCAAGGACGAGTGGGTACTGAACGGCACCAAGACGTGGATCACGAACGGCGGCATCGCCGACATCCACGTGGTGGTGGCGTCGGTGGAGCCCGATCTCGGGTCACGCGGTCAGGCCAGCTTCATCATCCCGCCGGGGACGCCGGGCCTGTCCCAGGGGCAGAAGTTCCAGAAGATGGGCATCCGGGCCTCGCACACGGCCGAGGTGGTCCTGGACGACGTGCGTGTCCCCGGCCGGCTGCTGCTCGGCGGCAAGGAGAAGCTCGACGAGCGGATCGCCCGGGCCAAGGAGGGCAAGCGCACCTCCACCCAGGCGGCCATGGCCACGTTCGAAGCGTCCCGGCCCGCGGTGGGAGCCCAGGCGCTCGGCATCGCCCGTGCCGCCTACGAGTACTCCCTCGACTACGCCAAGGAGCGCCGGGCGTTCGGTCGGGCCATCATCGAGAACCAGGCCATCGCGTTCAAGCTGGCCGACATGAAGACCCGGATCGACGCCAGCCGCCTGCTGGTGTGGCGGGCGTCGTGGATGGCCCGCAACGGCAAGCAATTCACGGCGGGCGAGGGCTCGATGTCCAAGCTCTACGCTGGCGAGACGGCCGTGCACGTGACCGAGGAGGCCATCCAGATCATGGGTGGCTACGGCTACATCCGGGAGCATCCGGTCGAGCGCTGGCACCGCGACTCGAAGATCTTCACCATCTTCGAGGGCACCTCCGAGATCCAGCGGCTGGTCATCGCCCGGGCCATCTCCGGCGTGCACGTCAAGTAGCCGCCGGCCGGCACCGCCGGCCCATCCGTCGTCCGGCCCGCGGCCGGGGTGCGATCGCATCGTGCCCCGGCCGCTGCCGCGCCGCACCGTCGGCGGAGACCGCGATGTCGCTGTCAGTACTATGATGTCATAGTATTGGGCGGTGCCCGGCGCCGCCGGCCAGCGCGGTCGACGGCCTCCGGCCCCGCCGAAGCGCAGGTGGACGAGGGAGCGTGACCATGGACGACGTCGAGCGAGTAGGTGTGGTCGGGTGCGGGCTGATGGGCTCGGGGATCGCCGAGGTCAGCGCACGGGCGGGGCTCGACGTGGTGGTCGTCGAGCGGGACGACGCCGCGCTCGACGCCGGGAGGCGCCGCGTCGAGGGGTCGCTGGCCCGTGCCGTGGCCAGCGGCAAGCTGTCCGAGGCCGACCGGGACGCCGCTCTCGGGAGCGTGACCTTCACCACCGACGCCGACGGGCTCGCCGACCGGCAGCTGGTGGTGGAGGCGGTGGTGGAGTCCGAGCCCGAGAAGCTCGCCGTCTTCGCGCTCCTCGACCGGGTGGTGGCCGACCCCGATGCCGTCCTCGCCTCCAACACGTCGTCGATCCCGATCATGAAGCTGGCCATGGCCACCTCCCGGCCTGCCCGGGTCGTCGGGATCCACTTCTTCAACCCCGTGCCGGTGCTGCCCCTCGTCGAGCTGGTGTCGTCGCTGACCACCGACGACGACACCGTCGCCGCCGCCGAGCACTTCGCTGCCGGCACGTTGGGCAAGACCGTGATCAGGTCGCAGGACCGGGCCGGGTTCATCGTCAACGCCCTGCTCATCCCCTACCTGCTCTCGGCCGTGCGGATGCTCGAGTCCGGGTTCGCCACCGCCGAGGACATCGACATGGGCATGGTCAAGGGGTGCGCCCACCCGATGGGCCCCTTGGCCCTGGCCGACCTGATCGGCCTGGACACGACCATGGCGGTGGCCAATTCGCTCTACGAGGAGTTCAAGGAGCCGCTGTTCGCCCCGCCGCCGCTGCTGGCCCGCATGGTCGAGGCCGGGCTGCTCGGGCGCAAGACGGGCCGGGGCTTCTACGACCACCGGCGGTAGGGGACGACGCTCCCCGGCGGTAGGGGAGTGGTTGGGTCAGGACCCGGCGGGCCCGGCAGTGGCCGGCGTCACACGTTCCTCCGGTAGACGCCGCCCACGTCGAACAGCGTCCGGGTGATCTCGCCCAGCGAAGCGTGGCGGACGGTCTCCATGAGCTGGGCGAAGACGTTGCCACCGTCGAGCGCGGTACGGGCCAGGGCGGCGAGTGCCTCGGCCCGGTCGGCCTCGTGGCGCTGGTGGAACTCGGCCAGCCTGCGGATCTGGCCTTCCTTCTCCTCCTCGGTGGCCCGGGCCAGCTCCAGGTGGTCGGGGGCGGCGTCGGACGTGTCGGTGGTGAACGTGTTGACCCCCACGATGGGGAGCGCGCCGCTGTGCTTGGCGTGCTCGTAGGTCATCGAGTCGTCCTGGATGCGACCACGCTGGTAGCCGGTCTCCATGGCGCCGAGCACCCCGCCCCGTTCGGAGATGCGCTCCAGCTCGGCCAGGACCGCCTCCTCGACCAGGTCGGTCAGCTCCTCCACGACGAAGCTCCCCTGGAGCGGGTTCTCGTTCACCGCCAGTCCCCACTCCCGGTTGATGATGAGCTGGATGGCGAGGGCCCGCCGGACCGACTCGTCGGTGGGCGTGGTGACCGCCTCGTCGTAGGCGTTGGTGTGCAGGCTGTTGGCATTGTCGTAGATGGCGCACAGGGCCTGGAGCGTGGTGCGGATGTCGTTGAACGCCATCTCCTGGGCGTGGAGCGAGCGCCCCGAGGTCTGTACGTGGTACTTGAGCTTCTGGGAGCGCTCGGCGGCGCCGAAGCGGTCCCGCATGGCCACGGCCCAGATGCGCCGGGCGACCCGCCCGATCACGGTGTACTCGGGGTCCATCCCGTTGGAGAAGAAGAAGGACAGGTTGGGGGCGAAGTCGTCGACGGCCATCCCCCGGGCCAGGTACGACTCGACGTACGTGAACCCGTTGGCGAGGGTGAAGGCCAGCTGGGTGATGGGGTTGGCCCCCGCCTCGGCGATGTGGTAGCCGGAGATGGACACGGAGTAGAAGTTCCGCATCTGGTGGTCGATGAAGTACTCCTGGATGTCGGCCATCACGCCGAGGGAGAACTCGGTGGAGAAGATGCACGTGTTCTGGCCCTGGTCCTCCTTCAAGATGTCCGCCTGCACCGTGCCCCGGACCGACCGCAGCGTGCGGGCCCGCACCTCGTCGATCTCGTCCCCCCGGGCCGGCCGGCCGTGCTCGGCGGCGAACCGGTCCAACTGCTGCTCGATGGCCGTGTTCAGGAACATGGCGAGGATCGTCGGCGCCGGTCCGTTGATGGTCATCGAGACCGAGGTCGACGGGTCGCACAGGTCGAACCCGTCGTAGAGGGCCCGCATGTCGTCGAGGGTGGCGATCGACACCCCGGAGGTGCCGATCTTCCCGTAGACGTCGGGGCGGGTGTCGGGGTCGCGGCCGTAGAGGGTCACCGAGTCGAAGGCGGTCGACAGCCGGGTGGCCGGCTGGCCCTCGGCGAGCAGGTGGAACCGCCGGTTCGTCCGGAACGGATCGCCCTCCCCGGCGAACATCCGCGCCGGGTCCTCGTCGTCGCGCTTGAAGGGGAAGACGCCGGCGGTGAACGGGAAGTGGCCGGGGAGGTGCTCGGCGCGCAGCCAGGCCAGCAGGTCCCCCTCCTCGGTGGCCCGAGGCAGGGCGACACGCGGCACGCGGGTGCCCGACAGCGTCTCCCGCCACAGCGGCGTCCGCCGCTCGCCGCCGCCGGCGGCGACGACGAGCTCGTCGCCGGCCAGGTCCCGGCGGAGCCGTGCCAGCTCGTCGAGGAGGGCCCAGCTCGACGGATCGACGTCGGCGCCGACGTCGGCGGCCAGGGCCGCGAGGGCCGGCGCCGACGGGTCGCCCCGGTCTGCAGCCAGCCGGGCCGTCGCCGCCACCTGAGAGGCCCGGCGGACGGCCGCGACCTGGTGCACCGTCCGGGCGTGGTAGGCGCGCACCGTCTCGGCGATCTCGGCCAGGTAGCGCAGGCGCTCGGGGGGGATGATGGGAGAGGAGGCGGCCGAGGCGCGGACCGAGACCGGCGCCAGCTGGGGATCCCCGACCACCAGCCCGTGCCCGGCGAGGTGGTCCCGCAGCGCCTGGTACAGGGCGGTGGTGCCCTCGTCGCGGAACCGGGAGGCGACGGTGCCGAACACGGGACTGTCGGCCGGGTCGCCCGCGCCGGGGTGGCCGCGGGACCACTGGCGCCGGACCGACCGGAGGGCGTCCTCCCCGCCGCGGCGGTCGAACTTGTTGATGGCCACCAGGTCGGCCAGGTCGAGCATGTCGATCTTCTCGAGCTGGGACGCCGCCCCGAACTCGGGGGTCATGACGTAGAGGGAGACGTCGGCCACGTCGGTGACGGCCGCGTCCCCCTGGCCGATGCCGGGCGTCTCCACCACCACCAGGTCGAAACCGGCGGCCCGGCAGGCGTCGATCACCCCCGGCACCGGCGCCGGGATCTCCGAGCTGCTCTGCCGGGTGGCGAGCGACCGGAAGAACACCTGGGGGGTGTCGATGGCGTTCATGCGGATCCGGTCGCCGAGGAGGGCCCCCCCGCCACGTCGCTTGCTCGGGTCGACGGCCAGGACGGCGATGCGCAGCTTGTCCCCCTGGTCGAGGCGGAAGCGCCGGATGAGCTCGTCGGTGAGGGACGACTTGCCGGCACCGCCCGTTCCCGTCACGCCGAGGACGGGAACGGTCCGGTGGCGGGCTGCGGTGGCGACGGCGTCGGCGAGCGCGGCGGAGAGGCGCCCCGCCTCGATGGCGGTGATCACCCGGGCCAGGGCGCGCACGTCCCCGCCGAGCAGGGAGTCGGCGTCGGCGGGCTGGTCGGCGGCCAAGTCGACGTCGCACTCCTCGACGATGATGTTGACCATGCGCTCCAACCCCAGGCGCTGCCCGTCCGCCGGGGAGAAGATCCGGCGCACCCCGCCCGCCTCGAGCGCGGCGATCTCCGACGGGATGATGACACCGCCGCCCCCGCCGTAGACCTTCACGTCACCGCGGCCTTCGGCCGCCAGCCGCTCGACCAGGTACGTGAAGTACTCGAGGTGGCCGCCCTGGTACGAGCTGACGGCCACCGCCTGGACATCCTCGGCCACCGCGGCGGCGACGACCTCGTCGACCGAGCGGTTGTGGCCCAGGTGGACCACCTCGGCCCCCTGCGCCTGCAGGAGCCGGCGCATGATGTTGATGGCGGCGTCGTGCCCGTCGAACAGGCTGGCCGCGGTCACGACGCGGACCGGGTGGTGCGGGCGGTACAACCCGTCGTCAGGCATGGGCCCCCCTTGGTGCCGGCGGTGCAGCTCCATCGCCGCCCATAATACTTGGAAGTCCAAGTAATGTCACGCCTTATGTCCGTGCCGGGATCCCCGCTGGTAGGGTCGGCCGCTGGCGCCAGAGCGGCGCCCGAGACACCGAACCGGAGCAGGTGGTGACCGCGCGGAGTTCGCTGCCGTTCGATCCGATCGCCGAGGCCCGGCGCCAGTGGGAGGCGCACGGCTGGCACCGGGCCGCACCGGGCATGGCCCTCGTCACGTCGGTCATCCGCGTGCAGCAGCTCTTCCTCGCCCGCATCGACGCAGTGCTGCGTCCGTTCGATCTCTCCTTCGCCCGGTTCGAGCTCCTCGCGCTCCTCTCCTTCTCCCGGCGGGGTGCGCTGCCGCTGTCCAAGGCCGGCGAGCGCCTCCAGGTCCACCCGGCGAGCATCACCAACGTGGTGAACCGGCTCGAGGCCGACGGCCTGGTCCGCCGCACCCCGCACGAGCGCGACCGGCGGACCACCCTCGTGGAGCTGTTGCCCGCGGGACGCGACGTGCTGGCCGGTGCCATGGCGGCGCTGAACGAGGAGGTCTTCGCCCACCCGGGAGTCAGCCTGCCCGAGGCCCGGGCCATCGTCGACCTGTTGCGCGAGATCCGCCTGGGCGCCGGCGATTTCGAGGAGGGCGGCTCCCGGCTACCGTGACCCCGTGGACGACCGCCCTGCCGTGCGCCTGCCCGACGGCGGGGGACCACTGGTCCTCACCCTGTGCACCGGGAACGCCGCCCGCTCGGTGATGGCGGGGGCCATGCTGGCCGCCGCCGGGATCCGAGTCGTGACGGCCGGCACCCACGTGGTGGAGGGTCAGCCCATGAGTCGGCGCACCCGCGACGCACTGGCCGCCGTCGACATCCGGGCCGACGGCCACCGCAGTCACCAGGTCACGCCGTCCGATCTGGACCGGGCCGACCTGGTCCTGGCCATGGCCGCCGAGCACGTGGCCTACGTCCGCCGTCGGCATCCCGGGGCGGCCGGCCGGACGGCCACCATCCGCCGGCTGGTGCGCGATCTGCCGGCCGGACCGGGTGGTCTGGCCGAACGGGTGGCCGGGCTGGAGCTCGCGGGCGTGGAACTGGGGGAGTGGGAGGACGTCGCCGACCCCGCCGGCGGGGACGACGGGGACTACGTGGCCTGCGCGACCTCCCTGGTCGAGCTCACCGCTGCCCTGGTCCCCCTGCTGACCCGGGGACCCTCCTCCGCCGCCTGACCCCGGATCGACGGGTCGGCGGCAGCTGGCTCAGGCCGCCTCGGCGGCCAGTTCCGGGTGGCGCCGGGTGATGTCGGCGCACGACTCGCACACCTCGGGCGGGATGACGCCGGCCCGCATCAGCAGGGCGAACGTCTTGCAGCCGAGGCACAGCCCGAAGGCGGCCTCGAGGAAGGCGGCAGCAGCCAGCGCCACCAGCACGACCTTGCCGGCCAGGCCGAGGCCGAGCCCGACCCATAGCACGGCAGCCGTGGTGGAGAAGGCGACGCCCACACCCTGGGCGAACCGCTTGGGCGGTCCGGCCACCAGGCGGGGTTCGAGCGGGAGGCGGGGGGCCACCACCCGGGTGGCCAGCTGGCCGAGTGGGCTGAGGGTCGGGCCGGTGAGCACTCGGGCCCAGAACCCGAGGCAGACGACCACGACCAACCACGGCAGGTCGAGGGCGACGGCGGCGATGCACATGGTCACGACGCCGGTCGCCACCGTGCGGGCGGCGTACTCGTTCACCGGGTTCGGGAAGGTGAACAGCGATCGTGCGGTGCGCATGGGTCCTCCTCGCTGGCACCCGCCGCCGGTTGCGCCCGGTGCCGTCCTGGACCGAAACCCTACCGGATCGGTCAGGTATGTACCTTACCAAGTTGGTCGGGTATTGGCGAGGGGGTGGCCGGGGGTGCCAGTGGGTCGTCGTGCGTGGCCGCTCAGGCGGCGAGCCCGGTCGTCCCGGTCCGAGGGGCCGGCAGACCGCCCACGCCGGCACGGCCCACGCCGGCACGGCCCACGCCGGCGCCGGTGGCTCCGGCCAGCAGCTGGAGCCCGGCCAGACCGGGCAGCTGGTCCACCCGCCGGTCGATCCGGGCGGCAGCAGCGGCGCCGTCGGTGCCGCCGAAGAGGTAGCCGGCCAGGAAGCGGACGTCCGAGGCGGGCATGACGCCGCTCCCCACCGGCGCCCACCACCGGCGCAGGGCCCACCGTGTCAGGCGCCGGGCCGCCGGCGAGGCGTCCAGCCGCTGGCGGGCCCGCGACGCGTAGAAGTCGATGTGCCGGCCCTCCTGGCGCATGATCCGCCGGAGGAGCTCGGTGAGCACGGGGTGGCCGGCCAGGGTCGCCAGCCGCGCGTAGGCGGCCTGGGTCGTCCATTCGTTGACCGCTCCCCAGGTCAGGTGGACGGCGACGATGTGCGGGGTGGCCGCCGACGCCAGCTGGAAGGCGACGGGGCGGAGGCCGTCACGGCGGGGGAGTCGGGCCCGGGTGGCGGCGACCCGGGACGCGCCGGACGGTTCAGCGTGGGCGTCGAGGACCCGGGCGATGGCCTCGCCGTGCCAGTGCTCCTCGTAGTTCCAGAAGGTGAGGAAGGAGGTGATCTCCGGATCGCGATGGGCCCGGGTCACCAGCACGTCACGCAGGTAGCAGACGGTGTGGCTCTCGACGTCGTGCATGTACCGCAGGCACCGGAGGGCGTCGGGATCGAGCGGGGCGTCGCGGAACGAGTCGAAGTCGAGGCCGTCGCAGTCGAGACGTGCCGAGCGCCGGGCGAAGGTGTCGAGGTCGGTGTGCATGCCAGGTGTTCGTCGCCGTCGACTGCCCGGATGGCCGTCGTCGCCCCTCCCGGACCTGGTGCCCGGACGCGCCACGACCGGCCCCGCGCGGGCCGGTCGTGGCGCGATGCCCGGTTGTCCGGGGACCGTGGGTCAGCCCGTCAGGTCGGAGACGGGCCGGGCGCCGGAGGTCGGGCTGAACGCGTTGGGCACGGGGTACTGGCCCAGGGCGAACAGGAGGATGGAGGCATGCTGCAGCTCGACCGGCTGGATGCTGGCTGCCACCTTGACGGCGGACGTCGACGACAGGCCGCCGATCCCCGCCTGGTAGGTGGCGGCTGCCACGTCCTCGAGCGACAGGGCCAGCTTGGCCAGGCCGACGACGTCGTTCACCTGGCCGAGCTGCTGGGTGATCATCGGTCCGAGGACGGGGTCGGGCGTGGTGACGGCCTTGTGGCCGGCCGCGGTGAGGATCGAGTTCCACGCTTGGCCGTGCTGGGCGTGCTGGCTCCTCGCCGTGGTGGCGAAGGTGACGACCGCCGGTGGCACGGTGCCGAGCTTGCCGGCCGTGGCCGCCCGGATGCCGGCGTCGTACGCACCGACGGCCAGGTTCTCCAGGCTGGCGGCCAGGCCGGCGACGGCCAGGTCGCCGGTCAGCATGGCCGGGGAGGACGCCGCGTGCGACGAGCCGCCGGCCCCCGACGAGCCGGCGGCCCCCGACGAGCAGGCGGCCAGCAGCGCCCCGCCGGCCACCGCCCCGGCGCCGACGAGGAAACCCCGCCGGCTGGTGCGGACGTGCTCGGTCCACTCGCCCACGGCCTGGTGCAGCCGGGGCAGGGACACGTCGTGGTGGATGGCCTCGAGGTCCCGGGTCATGGCGGCCAGCTCGGCCTCGGTCCCGGCGAGGGACCCGTGTGCGGGTCCGGTGGTCGTGCGGCGGAATCTCATGACCGTGCTCCTTCGGTTGCGGGTCGTGCCTGGTCGGTCGGGTAGAAGGCTGCAGGGAAGCCGACGGAGCCGGCAGCGGCCGGCAGGTTGGCCACGTTCCCCGGAGCCAGCGTGACGAGCTGGGGGGCGTTGGCCTGCAGGAGGGCCTGCACGGCACGGAGGATGGCGGCGTGCTGGGCCTCGACACCCATGATCGACGCCGTCGTCTTCCTGGCGTTGGCGTCGCGCAGCGCGGCGACGTTTGCCACGTAGGTCTCGGCGGCACCCTGCTCGAGCTCCAGGGCGAGCGCAACCACGGGCGCCGGCGAGGTGAGGCCGGGCACGGCCGCCTTGACCACCTTGGCCAGGGCCGGGTCGGGGCTGTTCTGGGGAGTGCCGCCCAGGGTGGTGATGGCGGCGTTGAACGCCTGGGCGTGCTCCTGGTGCTGCTTCATGGTGGTGGTGGCGAAGGCTGTGATCACCGGGTTGGCGGACGACCCACCGATGAACGGCAGGGTGAGGGCGGTCGTGTAGGTGCTGACCGCCAGGACCTCGATCGACGCCGCCGTCTGGAGGACCTGGACGTCGGTCGGGGCGGCGGCGAACGCCGGCGTGGACAGCGCCGCCTGGAGGGCGGCGCCGATCCCGGCAGCGGCCAGCAGCCCGCCCCCGAAGGCGGCGCCGGTGAGGCCGGCCACCCTCCTGGCGGCCAGCGTGGCGGCATCCTCCGGGTCGGCGGTCGCCCCACGCTCGACCGCGGTCTCGACCATCTCCTCGAGCGCTCCTGCGGTGGTCCGCATGGCGTCGGTGTGGAGATCCTGCGACTCCTCGAGCAGCAGGCGCATCTCGCGCTGGTCGACGTCGACGGGCGGTGCCGCGCCGGGGGGGACGGGTGTGGACATGGTGCTCCTCCTGGTTGGTTCCTGTCGGGTGTGGACGGGTCGGTTGCTGTCGGGTGGGACGCCAGGACGGTCCTCGCGGCCGGGCGTTCGTCACCCGGAGACGACGAGGGTTCCGCTCATGTACTGGTGGACGGTGCAGTAGTAGGGGTAGGTGCCGTCCTTGGTGGGGGCGACGATGGTGACCGACTGGCCCGGCTGGACGAGGCCGGTGTCGAACGCTCCCGACCGCGACGTGAGGGTGTGGGCGACGGCGTCGGTGTTCGTCACCGTCACGTGGGCGCCGGGCCGGACCGTCAGCGTCGCCGGGTGGTAGGCGAAGCTCGAGATGGTGATGGCCGGCCCACCGGACCTGGCCGCATCCGGCGCCGGCGACGACGAGCAGGCGGCGGCCAGGATCCCGGCGGCGGCCAGGGCGGCGGCGGCGGCGACCCGGCGGTACGTGCGCCGGCCGGCCCGGCGGTGGCGCTGGTGGCGGCCGGCCCGGGGGGCGCCGGCGGCGGGGTGCTCGGTGACGTGCATGCCGGGTGTTCGGAGCCGGCGGCGTCCCGGATGACGGCCTGATGCGGCCCCCCGGTCGGCGGAGTCCTCGATGGCGGTCGTGGGGCGGCGTCCCGGCACTACGGTGT
Source organism: Actinomycetes bacterium (assembly GCA_021799615.1). Taxonomy (GTDB): domain Bacteria; phylum Actinomycetota; class Acidimicrobiia; order Acidimicrobiales; family RAAP-2; genus JAJZDI01. Next base: position 12,557 of record JAJZAC010000005.1, on the reverse strand, counting down.
GGCCATGCCCGGGAGCGCCGGCGGCGACGCGCGGCCCACCCCACCCTCATCCGGACCGGGTCCCGGTTCCGAAGGACGGGGCATGGAGCCCGATCTGCAGCAGGTGAGCGACGCCGCCCTGGTCGTCTCGATCGGCCGCTGGAGCGAGGCGGCGCTGGCCGAGGCCTACCGACGCCATGGCGGGGCCGTCCTGGCGCTTGCCCGGCGGGTCATCCGCAACCAGCAGGCTGCCGAGGAGGTCGCGCAAGAGGTCTTCCTCGACCTGTGGCGCAGCCCGGAGCGCTTCGACGCCCAGCGGGGAACGCTGCGGTCGTTCCTCTTGGCGAGGACCCACGGCAAGTCGGTCGACGTGGTGCGGTCCGAGAGCTCGCGCCGGGCCCGCGAGGACCGCACCGCCCGTGAGACGGCCACGGCCGGCTACGACCTCGAGCACCAGGTGTGGGACCTGGCCGTCGCCGGCGCCGTGCGCGAGGCCCTGGACGAGCTCCCGGCGGAGGTGCGCCAGCCGATCGAGCTGGCCTACTTCGGCGGTCACACGTACAAAGAGGTGGCAGCGATGCTCGAGACCCCCGAGGGGACCGTGAAGAGCCGGATCCGGGCCGGTCTGGGCCGCCTGCGCGGCACGCTGGCCGAGCGCGGCGTCGAGCCGGCGGGGGTGGAGCGATGACCGGGTCCGGCGGCGCCGTGCCGTCCCGCACCCACGAGGAGATCCAGGAGCTCCTCGGTGCCTACGCGCTCGATGCCCTGGAGCCCGACGAGGCGGCCGAGGTGGAGGCGCATCTCTCGGACTGCCCGCGGTGCGCGGCCGAGGTGGACGCCCACCGGGACGTGGCTGGCCTGCTCGGCAACGGGGGGGAAGAGGCGCCCGCCGCCCTGTGGGACCGGATCGCCGAGCAGCTGCCGGCCCGGCGGGGCGGCTCTGTCACCGCCGAGGCGCCGGGGTGGGAGGCACTGGCCGGCCGCCTCGATCGTCCGGGCGGTGGGGACTCCGCGCCGACGGGGAGCCCGTCCCCGGTGGCCGGCGGTCCCGCCTCCACGGGCACGGTGGTCCCTCTGGGGCGGCGGCCCGGTCACGGGTGGGTCCGCATGGCCACCGCCGTGGCCGCCGTGGCCGCCGTGCTCGCCGCCGTGCTCGGTGTCCAGGTGGCCCGCCTCGACCACCGGGTGGGCCAGCTCCAGGCTGACGCGGCCCGCCCCGCCCTGTCCCGGGCCGTGGCTGCCGCCCTGGAGGACCCGACCTCTCAGCGGGTCCGGCTCGTCCCACCGACCGGCTCGGCCGCACCGGCCGCCGAGGTCACCCTGGTCCTGACCGGCTCGGGGACGGGCTACCTCGTGGCCCAGGGGCTGGACCCGCTCGGCCCGGGGCGCACCTACCAGCTGTGGGCCGTCCTGCCCGCCGGTGCCGTCTCGCTGGGTCTCCTCGGCCCCCATCCGACCGAAGCCGCCTTCGGCGTCGACCCCGGGGTCCCCGTGCCCACCTTCGCGGTCACCGCCGAGCGCGCCGGCGGTGCGGTGGCGCCCACCTCCCGGCCGGTGGTCGAGGGGTCGGTCGGGGCCTGACGCCGGCCACCCGCTGCTGGGGGCCTGACGCCGGAATCAGACCCGGTGGACCTGGCGGAGGCCGGCCCACGCCAGGTCGGCCAGCCGCACGGCCATGCGCTCCGCCTCGGCGTGGCGTGCCGCCAGGGGCAGCCCGTCGCTGAGCACGCCGTTGCCCACGACCTCGTGGAACTGGCGGGAGTCGATCCACCTGCGGCATGCCCCCTCGGCCATGCCCACCACGGCGTGGGCCAGGGTGAGCCGGTGGTCCGGTTCGAGCCCGGCGTCGATCAGGGGATCGATGGCCTCGGCGATGGCGTCCTCCACCCGGCGCAGCGCCTGGCCCACCTCGGGGTCGTCGGGGACGTCCCGCCCCCACAGCAGCCGGAAGGCCGCCTCGTCGTCGGCCACCATGGAGAAGAAGGCAGCGAACCCCAACTCGACCTGTTGGCGGGGGCCGGCGGCCACCGAGGTGGCGTCGGCCACCTGGGAGATGATCCGCCGGGAGATGACGTCGCACAGCTCCAGGTAGAGGGCCCGCTTCGAGTCGAAGTGCTGGTAGAGGAGAGGCTTCGTCACCCCGGCCGCCTCGGCGATGTCGTCCATCGTGGTCGCCGAGTAGCCCCGCTCGGCGAAGAGGAGGAGAGCCACCTCGAAGAGCTGGCTGCGTCGCTGCTCGGCCGGGAGCCGGCGACCGCCTCCCGGCCGGCCGGCATGGTCCTGCTCGAACGTCGCCAGGCGGGGATCGGCCATCAGGCAATGGTAATCGGGTGCGGTGGGTGCCCCGCCTCCCGGCTCACCGGGGGCTCACAAGGGGGGGAGGATCTCGGCCAGTCGGCCGGCCAGGTCGCGGCCGGCGAACTGGGCGTCGGCGACCGCCAGGTTGTGTTCGAGTAGGTCGTCGTCGGGCTCGGCCAACCACCGGTCGAGGGCGGCCATGTCGCCGAGGCCGAACCAGCGGAAGCCCCGTGCCGCCAACTCGGCGGCCACCGGGTACGGGCCGATGACGAGGGGCCGGCGCTGGACGGCCGACTCCACGGCCGGGTTCCCGAACCCCTCCCACGTCGACGGGAGGGCCACCACGTCGCACGCGCCGTAGGCGTCCTCGATCCCGACGGGTCCGCCCGCCGGCTCCCTGCCCAGCACCACCGGTGCCGGTGCCGAGGCGACCAGCCGGTCGAGCTCGGGCCCGTACCCGTCCTCCGCCGGTCCGAGCAGCCAGTAGGTGGCGCCCAGCTCGGCGGCGGCGGCCATCCCCCCGGCGACGTTCTTGCGGGCGAGTGCCCGGGTCGGCTGGAGGACGAGGCGGTCGCCGTCGCCCAGCCCGAGGGAGGCCCGCACCGCGGCCGCCGCCCGCCCCCGCCGGTGAGCCGGGGGTCGGGGATTGCCCGTGTCGAACGTGTTGACCACGCAGCGGGCCTCGATGCCCCGCTCGGCCAGCTGGGCCCGGCTCAGCTCGTTCACGGTCACGTGCCGCCACCTGGGATCGTCCGGCACCGGCGTGCCCGGGGGGAACTGGGGTCGCTGCCAGGGGAGGTCGTGGTGGTGGAGGACGGCCGGCCGTCCGGCCAGCACCCGGGCCAGCACCCCGGCGGCGGCCGGGTTCAGGGGCAACGAGCAGACGTTCTCCACCACCACCAGGTCGGCGGCGGCGAGGGCGCCGACCAGCTCGGCGGCGGCCGGCGGCTCAGGGGCGTCGATGGCCAGCCCGGGGACGAGGTGGTCGGCCGGCCCCTCCCCGGCCACCGTCACCACCCGGTGCCCCAGCACCTCGAAGGCGGCCGCCCACTTGGCCGCCTCGACGGCGACACCGTCGGACCCGCCGAGGCGGAACGAGCACAGTGCGACGGTGGCGATGGCGCCACGGTAGTGGTACCGGGCCGGTGCGCCGAACGGGTACCGTCGTGCGGTGACCGACTCCGCCGAGGACGCCCCGACCCGCCCCGAGCTGTCCGTCGTCCGCGACGGGCCCGTGCTCACGTGCACCATCGACCGGCCCGAGCGGCGCAACGCCATGACCTGGGACGTCATCGCCGGTCTGTCCGAGGCCGTCGCCCGGGCCACGGACGATCCCGACGTGCGGGTGGTCGTCCTGACCGGCGCCGGCGACCGGGCCTTCTGCGCCGGCGCCGACCTGTCGGGGATGGCCCCCGAGGGCACGGCGGGCACCGACGCCTTCACCGACCTGCACCGCGCCCGGGGCCGCCTGGCCACCCTGTTCGAGCAGCTGTGGTCGCTGGGCAAGCCGACGATCGCCCGGGTGCAGGGGTGGGCCATGGCCGGCGGGATGGGCCTGGCACTGGCGTGCGACCTGGTGGTGGCGTCCGAACGGGCGCGTTTCGGGGCGCCCGAGCTGGACGTCGGCCTGTGGCCGTACATGGTGACGGTGCCGCTGGTCCGCTCCATGGCGCCGAAGAAGGCGCTCGAGCTCATGATGACGGGCAGGGTGGTCGACGCCGCCGAAGGCGAGCGCCTCGGGTTCGTCACCCGTGTCGTCCCCCACGACGAGCTGGACCGGGCCGTCGCCGAGCTGGCGGCCACGCTGGCGGCCAAACCGCCGGAGGCGATGAGGGCGGGCCGGGATTCGTTCTACGCTGTATGGGACGAGGCGGCCGTGCAGGCCCTCCCGTACCTGCACGCCATGCTCACCGTCACCAGCCAGGGCGCCGAGGCGGCCGAGGGGATCGCCGCCTTCGCCGAGAAGCGCCAGCCGTCGTGGCGGGCGGCCCCGACCAGCGATCCCGGCTGACGCCGGCACCGGCCCCCACCGTCCGAGACATCCCATCCACCCCTCAGCCATCCACCCCCCAGCCATCCACGAGGAGCACAGCACCGATGCCGAAGCGAGCACTGATCACCGGCGTGACCGGCCAGGACGGTTCCTACCTGGCCGAGTTCCTGCTCGACCAGGGGTACGAGGTCATCGGCATGGTCCGACGGTCGTCGACGGTGAACTTCGAGCGGATCGCCCACATCCAGGACCGCATCGAGCTGGTGGCCGGCGACCTGCTCGACGAGGTGTCGATGATCGGGATCCTCCGCGACCACCGGCCGACCGAGGTCTACAACCTCGCCGCCCAGTCGTTCGTGCAGACGTCGTGGAGCCAGCCGGTGCTGACCGGTGAGACCACCGCGCTCGGGGTGACCCGCGTCCTCGACGCCATCCGCACCGTCGATCCCGACATCCGCTACTACCAGGCCAGCTCGTCGGAGATGTTCGGCAAGGTCCTCGAGGTGCCCCAGCGGGAGGCGACCCCCTTCTACCCTCGCAGCCCCTACGGCGTGGCCAAGGTCTACGGCCACTGGATCACCGTCAATTACCGGGAGAGCTACGGGCTGCACGCCTCCTCGGGCATCCTCTTCAACCACGAGTCGCCCCGCCGCGGGCTCGAGTTCGTGACCCGCAAGGTCACCCACGGGGTGGCCCGCATCAAGGCCGGCATCGACCGCCAGCTGGCTCTCGGCAACCTCGACGCCCAGCGCGACTGGGGGTACGCCGCCGACTACGTGCGGGCCATGTGGCTCATGCTCCAGCAGGACACGCCGGACGACTACGTGGTGGCCACGGGCGAGACCCACTCCGTCAGAGAACTGGTGGAGCTGTCCTTCGCCGCTGCCGGCCTCGACTGGCAGGAGCACGTGGTCATCGACGAACGATTCCTCCGCCCCGCCGAGGTCGACCTGCTGGTGGGCGACCCGTCCAAAGCCGAAGGCGTCCTCGGGTGGAAGCGGGACGTCGACTTCCCCGGCCTCGTCCAGATGATGGTCGAATCCGACCTGGCGCTGGTGGCCGCCGGCGGTCGCTGACGCCGGTCCGGCCGGTCCTCGCCGTGCTCGCCGTCCAGGCGGATCCGCTGGGCCTCCTGGTCGCCTTCGGGGCGGGAATGCTGTCCTTCCTCTCCCCGTGCGTCCTGCCGCTGGTCCCGGGTTACCTGTCGATGGTGTCGGGGCTGACGGCGGCCGAACTGTCGGCCCGCCCGAACCCGCGGCGGCCCGCCGCCGAACGTGCGGACGTCCCCGTGCTGGTGGGGGCGCCGAGGGACCCTGCCGCTGCAGCACCGACCCCCGCCGGCGCCGGTGCAGCACCGACCCCCGCCGGCGCCGGTGTACCGCCGACCCGCGGGGTGACCGCCGTGGCCCGCCGCCGGCTGCTGGTGGGGATGGCCGGGTTCGTGGCCGGGTTCACCCTGGTCTTCACCCTGCTCGGTGCGGCCGCGTCGGCGGTGGGCCACCTACTCCTCACCCACCAGCGCCTGGCGGACATCGTGTCGGGCGCCCTGGTCGTCGCCTTCGGGCTGTTCCTGGTGGCGCAGGGCGCCGGTGTGCGCCTGCCTGTCGCCGCGCTGGGCGAGCGGCGGATCGCCGTGCGCGCGGGCGCGCTCGGGGCGTGGGCTCCGCCCGTGCTCGGGATGGCCTTCGCCTTCGGGTGGACCCCGTGCATCGGGCCGGTGCTGGGAAGCGTGCTGGGCCTTGCCGCGTCGAGGGCGACGCTGGCCGGCGGGGTGGCGCTGCTGGTGGCCTACTCGCTGGGCCTCGGCGTGCCGTTCGTCGCCACCGGGCTGGCCTTCGGCAGGGTCACCGGCGCCCTGACCCGGGTCCGGGCCGGGCTGCGCTGGGTCCAGCTGGTCGGCGGCGTGGTCCTGGTGGTGTTCGGGATGCTCCTGGTGACCGGCAACCTGGGGATGGTGTCGTCGTGGTTCTCGCACGTGCTCGACGCCCTGCACCTCGGGCGACTGTCGACCAGCTGACCGGACCGGGCGGCGGGTCGGATGCCCGCCTGGCCGGGGCGCCCGGCATGCCCGTAGCATGGTGCCCGGCCATGGCCCCCGCAGCTCCCGTTCCCGCCCCCGCGCTCTTCCTCCGCGGTGCCGTCGCGCTCTCGGGGAGGTTCCCCCTCCTCGCCGGCGTGGACCTCGAGGTCGCGCCGGGCGAGGTGGTCCTCGTCGAGGGCCCCAACGGCGCCGGCAAGACCAGCCTGCTTCGGGTGTGCGCCGGGCTGGTGCCCCTGGCCTCGGGGACCGTGCGGGTGCTCGGCGGCGACCCCGCCGATGTGCGGACCGGCGTCCGCCGCCGTATCGGTCTGCTCGGGCACGCCTCCCACCTCTACGACGACCTCACGGTGGCCGAGAACCTGCGCTTCGCCGTGCGGGCGGCCGGTGCCCCGGTCGACGGGATCGGCCCGGCCTGCGAGCGGGTCGGTCTGGTCGGCCGGTTGCTCCGTACCCCGGCCGGCAAGCTGTCCGCCGGCCAGCGCCGGCGGGTGGCCCTGGCCGCCCTGGTCGCCCGGAGGCCGGAACTGTGGCTGCTCGACGAGCCCCACGCCGGTCTCGACGCGTCGGCCCGCGGCGTCCTCGGCGTCCTGGTGGCCGAGGCGGCGGCCGCCGGCAGCACCGTGGTGGTCGCCTCCCACGAGCCCGAGCTGGTCGCGCCCCTGGCCACCAGGGCGGTCACGGTGGCCGGTGGCCGGGTCGTCGCCGACCGGGCGACGCCACGCCCGGTGAGCACGGCCGGGACGGGGGTGGCCGATGTGGCGTGACGCCCTGCTTGTCGGGGGCAAGGACCTGCGCATCGAGGCCCGTTCCCGGGTGGCCCTGGCCCAGATCGCCCCGTTCGGGATGATCGTGCTCGTCCTGTTCGCCTTCGCCCTCGGGCCCGACCAGTCGCCCCTGGTCCACGCCGCCCCTGGCCTCTTCTGGGTGGCCGTCCTGTTCTCGACGGTCCTGGCCGTCCAGCGCAGTGTGGCCGTCGAGGCCGGCGATGCCACCCGGGACGGCCTCCGCCTGGCCGGCCTGGACCCGGCGGGGATCTTCCTCGGCAAGGCCGCCGCCGTCGGCGCCCAGCTCCTCGTCCTCCAGGCCGTGCTGGCCGCCGGCGTGCTCCTCCTGTTCGGCGCCCGGGTCGTGCACCCGTGGCTGCTCCTCGGCACCTGCCTGGCCGGCGCCGTCGGCCTGGCCGCGTCGGGCACCCTCTACGGCGCGCTCTCGGCCGGCGTGCGTCTACGCGAGACGCTCCTGCCCTTCTTGCTGTTGCCGGTGGTGGCACCGGTGCTCCTGGCCGGCACCCGCTTGTGGCAGTCGTCACTGGCCGGCGGGGCCCCGGACGCCGGCGCCTCGTGGATGCGGCTACTGCTGGTCTTCGACGCCGTCTACGTGGCCCTCGGCGTCGTCGTGTTCGGACCCCTCACGGAGGCTGCATGACCACCATCGCCCCACCCGCCGATCCCCGGCTCGCCGAGGGCGCGCCGGCTACCGGACCCGACGGGTCCGCACGCCTGCGCGCCACCCTGTGGACCCTCGGGGTGCTCGGGGCCGTGTCCACCGGCGCCACCGTGTGGCTGGGAATCTGGGTGACCCCGCCCGACAAGGTCCAGGGGAACCTGGTCCGGCTCGTCTACCTCCACCCCGGTGTGGCCTGGGTCGCCCTCTACCTGGCCTTCGGCCTCGCCGCGCTGGCCAGCCTGCTCTACCTGTGGCCCCGGACCCGGTCCCTCGTGTGGGACCGATTGGCCGCCGCCGCCGTCGAGGTGGGGGTGGTGTTCACCGCCTGCACCCTCATCTCGGGGTCGATCTGGGGACGTCCGACGTGGGGGGTGTGGTGGGCGTGGGACGCCCGGCTCACCAGCACGGCCGTGCTGCTGGTGCTGTTCCTCGGCTACCTGGCCCTCCGCCGGGTGCCGGCCGAGCCCCACGTCCGGGCCCGGCGCAGCGCGTTCGCCGCCCTGTTCGCCGCGGTCGACGTGCCCATCGTCCACTTCTCCGTGCTGTGGTGGCGCACCCTCCACCAGGGGGCGACTGTCCTCAACCCGACGCTCTCGCCCGAGATCCACGGATCGATGGCGTGGACCCTGTTGCTCGGCATCGTCGCCCTCACCGTCGACTTCGCATGGATGCTCGTCGTCCGCTACCGCATCGGTCTGCTCGAGGACCGGCTGGGGGCCGAGGAGCTCGACCGGGCCATCGACGCGCGGCGGGCGGAGGGAGGGGCGGCGTGAACTACGTCGTCGCCGGGTACTCGATCACCCTCGGGATCCTCTTCGTCTATGCGGTGTCGCTCGGCTTCCGCCGCCGCCGGCTGGCCCGGGCGGTGGCCGCCGTCGAGGCGGCCCGTGCGCCGGTGACGCCGCCCGATCCACGGAGCCCGCAGTGAGCACGCCCCCCGCCGGGACGGCGGTCGCCGGGCCGGCGGCTACGGGGACGGCGGCCGGAGCCGGCCCGCAGGCCGCCGGGACCGGTCCCGTGCCGGCCCGTCGCTTCCGCCTCCGCTACGCGGTGGTGGGGTGCGTGCTGGCGGGTGCCCTGATGTTCCTGCTGGCGGAGGGGCTCGGCAGCTCGCTCAACTACTACATCCCCGTCGCCCAGGCCGTCCACCAGCGGGCGTCGCTCGGGTCCAGCCACTTCCGCCTGGAGGGGGTCGTCGAGCCCGGCTCCGTCCGCGACACCAGCGAGGGCGTCGACTTCACGGTCACCGGCGGCGGCGTGGCCGTACCGGTGGTGGCCACGGACAGCCCGCCCCAGCTGTTCCAGGCGAACATCCCCGTGGTCCTCGACGGGCACTTCGCCGGGTCCACGTTCGCCGCCGACCAGATCATCGTGAAGCACTCGTCGCAGTACATCGCCGCCCACCCCAACCGGGTGCGGGCGCCGAACGGCTCGGTCCGGTGAACGCCGGCCGTCGGGCCCGTCCCGACCGATGAACGGCGCCGTCGGTCGTACCGGGGTGCTGCTGGCCCTGGTCGCCTCGCTGGTGGGGATGGCCGTCCTCATCGTCGGCCTGGTGCGCGGGCGCGACCGCACCGTGCGCAACGGCCAGCTCTACGCGCCGCTGGTCCTCCTCGGGGCCCTGGTGGCGACGGCCGCCATGGAGCACGCCCTCGTCACCCACGACTTCACCCTGCAGTACGTGGCCGACAACAACAGTCGGGAGACGCCGCTCCTCTACTCGATCACCGGAATGTGGTCGGCCCTGGCCGGTTCGATCCTGCTGTGGGGGCTGCTGCTGGCCGGGTACGCCACCGCCATGGTCTGGCGGTTCCGGCGACGGTCGGCCGATCCGTTGGTCGGGTGGGCCACCCTGGTCGTCTACGGGGTGTCCGCCTTCTTCTTCGCCCTCATGCTGGGGCCGGCCAACCCGTTCGCCGGTATCGCCGGAGCGGCCCCGAAGGACGGCCTGGGGCCGAACGTCCTCCTCCAGGACAACCCGCTGGTCGCCTTCCACCCGCCCATGCTCTACCTGGGCATGGTGGGCTTCACCCTGCCGTTCGCCTTCGCGGTGGCCTCGCTGGCCACGGGCCGGCTCGACGACATGTGGCAGCGCGAGACCCGGCGGTGGACCCTGTTCGCCTGGACGTTCCTCACCGCCGGCATCGTGCTGGGCGCCTGGTGGTCCTACCAGGTGCTGGGGTGGGGCGGGTTCTGGGCCTGGGACCCGGTCGAGAACGCGTCGCTGCTGCCGTGGCTGGTCGGCACCGCCTACCTCCACTCGGTCATGGTCCAGGAACGCCGCGGCCTGTTGCGCATCTGGAACCTGTCGCTGGTGGTGTCCACCTTCAGCCTGACCATCCTCGGCACGTTCCTCACCCGGTCGGGGGTGATCACCTCCGTCCACTCCTTTTCGAACTCGACCATCGGGCCCCTGCTGCTCGGCTTCTTCGGCCTGGTGCTGGTGGTGGGAGTGGGGCTGATCGCCTGGCGCGGCGACCGCCTGCGGGCGCCGGCGGGGATCGACGCCGCCCTCAGCCGGGAGGGCGCGTTCCTGGCCAACAACCTGCTCTTCGTGGCCTTCGCCTTCGTCGTGCTGCTCGGGACGGTGTTCCCCCTCCTCTACGAGGCCGTCCGGGGCGGGAACGTCACCGTCGGCTCCCCGTACTTCAACCACCTCACCATCCCCGTCGGGCTGGCCCTGCTGTTCCTGATGGGCGTCGCCCCCGCCCTGCCCTGGCGCAAGACGACCGGCACCGTGCTCCGCGGGCGCCTGGCCGTGCCCGCCGCCCTCGGGGTCGTGGTGGTGGTGGGCTGCGTGCTCGGCGGGATCCGCGGCATCGAGCCCCTGCTGGCCTTCGGGCTCGGCGCCTTCGCCGCCGGGTCGGCCGGCCGGTCCCTCGTCCTCTCCGTCCGCGGCGCCTGGCGGGCGTCGCGTGCCGCCGGCTCCCGACCGGGCCGGGCGGCGCTGGCCGGCTGGCGTGGACTGGTCGGCCGGGCGAACGGGGGCATGGTGGTGCACCTGGGCGTGGTGGTCATCGCCGTCGGCCTGGCCGGCGCCACCGCCTTCGGCCACCGGGGCGAGGTGGTCCTGGCCCCCGGCCAGTCCGCCACCTTCGACGGCCACCTGGTCACCTTCGAGCGGCTCACCGCCGTCACCACCGCTGCCTCGCACGCCGAGGAGGCCGTGCTCCGGGTGGACGGCGGGGGCACGTTCCGCCCCGCACTCACCTCCTTCGGCTCGTCGTCCCAGGTGGTCGGCACACCTGCCGTCGACTCGGGCTGGCGGGACGACGTCTACCTGACCATCGACGCCATCCCCCAGCAGGGGAGCTCGTACACCTTCGGGGTGGTCGTCCAGCCCCTGGTGTCGTGGCTGTGGGTGGGCGGGCTCGTCATCGTGGTCGGCTCGGCGCTGGCGGCCGTGCCCGGCCGGCGCCGCCGGCCCACCGATCCCGTCTCGGCACCGGTGGCCGGCGCCGCCGGCGTGCCGGACGAGCCGGGGTCCGGACCCGGTGGCGATGCCGGACCCGCCGGGGACGCCGGGGACAGGCCGTCCGGCGCCGAGCCGGAGCCGGCCGTGGCCGGGCACGCCGACCCGTGACGACCGCCGACGCCCCCGTAGCCGGGCGGACCCGGCACACGGCCCGCTGGGCGGCCACGGCCGTCCTGGTGGTGGTGGCCGGTCTGGTGGCCGTGCTCGCCACCCGGCCGCCGGCCACCGCCACCGAGGTGTCGAGCCCCCTGGTGGGCGAGCAGGCCCCACCGCTGGCCGGCACGACGGTGACCGGCGCGCCGTTCCGGCTGCCCGCCGCACCCGGCCATTACGTGGTGGTGAACTTCTTCGCCAGCTGGTGCAGCTCGTGCCAGGTGGAGGAGCCCGAACTGGTCAAGTTCGCCTTCGAGCACCGGTCGGGTGACGTGTCCCTGGTCGGCGTGGTGTTCGAGGACACGCCGGCAGCCGTGCGCGCCTACCAGCGGAGCCAGGGCGCGACATGGCCGGTGCTGGCCGACCCCGGCGGGGCGATCGCCCTCCAGTACGGCGTGCGGGCGCCACCTTCGACCTTTGTCGTCGCCCCCGACGGCCGGGTGGTGGCGTTCCTGGTGGCGCCAGAGACGGCAGCGGGCCTCGACGCCATCATCCACCGGGCCGAGGCCGGCTCGCCGTGACGGCGAGGCGCCTGGCCTGGGTGGTGGGTGCCGCCGCACTGGTGGCGGCCCTGGTGGTCGGCACCGGCATCCTCACCCCGTCGCGCCCGACCGCCGCCCAGCGGGAGCTGGCCATCGAGTCGGGCATCCGCTGCCCCAGCTGCGAGGACCTGTCGGTGGCCGACTCCAGCGCGCCGACCGCCCAGGCCGTCCGCCACGAGGTGGCCCGGCTGGTGACCGAGGGGCGCACCGACCAGCAGGTCCGGCAGTACCTGGCCGCCCGCTACGGCAGCTCCATCGTCCTCAGCCCGCCCACGTCGGGTGGGATGGGCCTGGTGTGGTTCCTGCCGGTGGCCGGCGGGGCGGTCGCGCTCGCCGCGCTGGTGGGCGTGCTGGTGCGCCGACGCCGGTCCTTCGCCGCCGGCGCGCCGCCGGCAGGCCGGGACCCGATCCTGTCCACCGACGATCCCGAGATCCTGGCCGAGCACCGGGAGTTCCTCGTCCGGTCACTGGCTGATGCCGAGGTCGAGCACGGGGCCGGCGACCTGTCCGATGCCGACCTGCTCGCCATCGTCGGACGCGACTCGGCCCGACTGGCCGCCGTCGAGGCCAAGCTGGCCGGCCTCCAGGCCGCGGCTGCGGCGGGCCCCGACGATCCCGACCCCGCCGGCG